>JANNEV010000544.1:0-17095 GCA_031379145.1 Gemmatimonadaceae bacterium | reverse complement strand
GACGTCGGCGCGCAGGCCGAACGCGCTCTGATAGCGCTCATCCGGCGCCTTGGCGAGCAACTTGAGAACGATACTCGACACCGCTGGCGGAACCGAGGGCTCCAGTTCGTGCGGCGGCGCTGGCGTCCGCGCCAGATGGGCGTGCACCAGTTGCATCGGATCCGACGCACTGAAGGGGAGCCGGCCCGTGAGCAACTGGTAGAGCAGAATGCCCATGGCATAGTGATCCGCCCGATGATCCACCACGCGGACAAGGCGACCGGTTTGCTCCGGAGCAATGTGCGTCAGCAGGCCCTCGATGTGGCCCGCCAGCGGAATTTGATAGCCTTCCTCAGCCACACGCCCGGCCAGGCCAAAATCAGTGAGCCGAATCTCCTTGGTGGCCTGATCGTACCACACGCTGTGCGGCGTCAGGTTCTTGTGAATGATGCGCTTGGCGTGCAACTGGCCGACCACCATCGCCAGACTCGCACCAATCTCGAGCACCTCCAACAGGTCCAGCCGACGCACAGCCACGACCTGTTGCAACGGCCGCGCACCTCCGTCGTCGAGGACCATGGCAAGCCCGGAGTCCGCACGCTCCAACGCGATCGGCGTGACCGCAACGTCGGCGGGCAGCGCACGCGCGATGTCATAGTCACGACGGAGTCGCTCGCTGCCGTCGCGCTGGCCGGCTCGCGGCATACGGATAAGCACGCGCCGATGTGTGCCGGCCTCCGTGCCTGAATACACCGTCGATGACGGCTCTTCCCACACCACCTGTCCAACGGAGTAGCCGCCGATCTTCATTGCCCGTACCGGCTCTGGTTCACGAGGCGGAAGCTCAGGGCTTTGTCGACGTCAGCACGGCGTAGAACCAGGTCCCACGAAGCAACGCCTGATACTGACGCTGGATCGCCACCGCATTGCGATGCTGGATGCTATTGCGCACACCCAGCATGTGGCAGGCGGTCAAGAGCGGATGCGCGAACCGCGCCCGATCATGCGCTCGACGCAGCGATGGGCGCGCCGCCTCCGTGTGGTCGTCCACTCGCACGTGGGCAAGGCCGGCCGCACTCGCCGCCGCGACGTGCTCAGCTTGCGTGTCAATGTCCGGAATCTCCCACCCGTCGAGCCACTCGCGCACAATCCCTTCATCCGCGTCAGAGAGTCCGCGTTTCGTGCGCATATAGTCGGCCACGACCACGCGACCGCCTGGCCGCAGCACCCTCGCCGCCTCCTGATAGAACGCACGCTTCTGCGGCGCGTGACACAGACTCTCAAGAGCCCACACCACATCGAACGACGCGTCGGGCAGCTTGGTGTCGGTATAGTCGGCCACCGCAAAGCGGACACGCTCCCCAAGCCCACGACTCTCCGCCTCCTCGGTCGCGCGGCGAACCTGACTGGGCACGAGGGTGATCCCCACCGCTTCGACCCCCCGATTCCTCGCCAGCCACATGCTGCTGCCGCCAATGCCGCAGCCCGCATCGAGAACCTTCTCGCCGGCTTGGAGACCGACGGTGTCCGCAAGCACGCGGTTCGTATTCTCCAGCGCCTCGCCGTGGCCGCGATACTGCTCGTCATGGAATCCGAAATGGATGGCCATGTTGCTGCCGTTCAGCCAGGCCAGTCGATAGTCCACCCATGTGTTGTCGTAGTAGTCCACCACCGCGCGCCGGACAGCGCCACCAACACCACCTTGAGATTCCGTTGCCTGCTGCATTCTTTAGCTGTTCCTGTCGGCGATGGGACACTCTTCCGGCACGGGGGTTCGCCTGCTTCCAGCACGTCGGCCGCACGGCTCAAGAGGCTAAAGAGACAACCCCAGTCGCCTGATTGTCAATCGCGTCACCTGGACAGTCCTCACGTTTAGCGCGCGTCTCGCCTCGATGCGCAACCGAAGGCGCGACTTGCTCAATAAGCCACTGCTCATCTACGGCGCGACCGGCTTCACGGGACAGCTTATCGTCGCCGAGGCCATGGCGCGCGGAGTGCCCGTCATTCTGGGCGGCCGACACGCCAGAGTACACGAACTGGCCAAGCGCCTCGCCGTTCCGAGCCGTTTGTTCACAGTTGCATCGGACGCGGCCGACGCGGCGTTGCGCGAGTGCTCAGCCATCCTGAATTGCGCCGGCCCGTTCTCTCAGACCGCCACACCGCTCGTCGAGCGCTGCTTGCGTATGGGCACACACTACCTCGACATCAATGGCGAGGTCGGCGTATTCGAAGCGTTGGCCGAGCACGACGACCATGCACAGGCGGCCGGCATTGTGCTGTTGCCAGGCGTCGGCTTCGATGTTGTGCCCACGGACTGCCTGGCCGCGATGCTTACGGCTCGTCTGCCGACCGCCACCAGGCTGACGCTGGTGTTCCGCGTCGCTGGCGCCGTCTCGCACGGCACACTGCACGCCATGCTGGAGAACGTTGATCAGGCCGGATTGGAGCGACGGGACGGCCGACTCGTGCCGGTGCGCCCGGGACTCGCGCGCATGACGGTGGACTTTGGCTCCGGCTCTGAACGGGCGTTTCAGGTGGCGTGGGGTGACTTGGCCACGGCCTACCGCAGCACCGGCATCGGCAATATCCAGACGTTCGCCGTGCCGTCTCTCGGCTGGCGGCTGGTGCTGTCGGCCACCGCAAAGCTGGCGCGACCTCTGTCTCACTCGCTCGTTCAACGCATCGCGAACGCGCTGATCCCGTCGCTGCCCAAGGGACCGTCGGTGCGTGCGCGCCAGAAACTGCACTCGGAGGTGTGGGGTCAGGTGCAGGATTCGAATGGACGTACGGCGACCGCGCGACTCCGCGCCCCCGAACCGTACCTGCTCACCACGCTCACCGCGGTCACGGCCGCACAGCGGGTGATGAAGGGGACTGTACATCCCGGTTTCCACACGCCATCGAGCGCGTTGGGGCGTGAGTTCATTCTCGAATTTGTGGACGTGCGCTACGAAACCTTGTAGCAGCGGGAGCGCCCGCTTCAGACGCTCAGTCCATCGAGCACCGAGTCTGCGGACGCTATCGCACCCGCGCTCAGGCCTGTAACGTAGTGCCGAGTGTCGCCGCGCTCTGCTCGGTTCGCGCGCTGCCAATCATGGTGGCACGGCGTCGGCGCTCGCCTCACCCTTTGGAAACAACGTCGGAGTCAACGCATGAGCGATACGAAGCCTGAAAACGGATCGTCGGACCTCTGGGGCCCGATCGCACCGATCATGCAGCCGATGGTCAGCACGGCCGTGCAGATGGCCAAGATCTGGGGCAATACGCTTTCCGCGATCGTCCCTGGCGGCGCGTCCGCGCTGAACAACTTCGTATCGGGTGCGCCCTCGCGCTCCGCATCATCGCACGCCGCCGCCTCGCGCTACAGTGTGCAGGTCTGCTCCCAGCGACCCACCACTGTCGACGTCCTCCTCAATCCGGACGCCGAGTTCATGGTGCTCAGCATCGACCCACTCGCTCCGCGCCTCGCGGACGCCGACGGTGAGCCTCCGCTGCTTGGCGTGTCGCTGTCCTGCAAGGACGGGCATGTTACCGTACGTGTCGCGGTCGAGGATAGCCAGCCACCTGGTGCTTTCCACGGGTTTCTCAAGGATGCGGGTGGCAATCGCCGTGGAGAGGTGACGGTGACCATCGCGGAGGCCGATTGAACCCCATGAACTCGTTCTCGCCCAACTTCGTGGAGATGCCGGGTGTCTCGCTCCCGGTCCAGCCACCGTTTCCCTTTTCCGGGGTGTCGGGGCGCGCCTTTCCGTTGCGTGCCAGTCTGGGGTCGCTGCAACAGTTCGTTGACGGATATCTCAACCACATTCCGCCAGAATTGGGACGCTTCAGGGTACCCGCCCCGTATGTGATGCTGATGCTGCTGGACTATGGTCGCATGTCCATCGAAGTCGGGAACTACGGGTGGTTGGCGCAGCGCGAAGTCCTGTTCAACATCCCGCTGCAGTGGTACAAGGTGGTCAACGGGAAGTGGAAGTTCCACGACTGGGCGTCGATCGCGCCGTTCATCTACGTGGATGACGAACTGTCCATGACCGTGGGACGCACCGTCTACGGCTGGCCCAAGACCAACGCCGCGCTCGATCCCACTTCCAACGACTGGCTCCGCGACGCCAAGGCGCCGGTCCGCGAGGCACTGATACGCACGCAGGTGTTCTCTCAGCTGTACTCGGGCCAACGGCTGGAAATGCGGCCGCTCGTGGAGATCCAACGCGCCGCACCCATGTCCATTCTGCGGGCGCCGTTCGACACCGACTCGCCGTTGGCGCCGTGGACGATCGCGCGCAACCTCGCTGAGTCAGCGATGGGACTCTCCCGCGATGCATTGGGGCTCCTGCACGGACTCGGCGTTGCTCCGACGCATGCGGGAGCGACCACCGACAACTATTCCGCCATGGTGCGCCGCCTCGCCACCATGGGACTACCGACCAAGCCCGACCTCTACGTCAACACGCTCAATCTGAAGCAATTTCGACGCGCCGAAGTGCCATCGGACTTTGCGTATCAGGCGGTGACCACGGCACCCATGCGCGTCACGGGCATCAATGGCGGCGGCCTGATGGGCGAGGAGCGCATTCTCACGGGGGACGCCAGCGGCGGCTACTCCGTGATCATGCATCGCTGGCCGTCGTTGCCGATTGTGGAGACGCTCGGCCTGGAAGTGTCTCGGCAATGGGCCGGCACCTCCTGCGACATTGCCGTACTGAAGCCCGTGGCCCCGTTCTGGTTCAACGCCGACATGGAGTATGCGGCCGGATCGAACGTGGCTTGGCGCTCGCATGGCGAATACTCCGGTCGCTCCGGCGACGAAAACGCGGGTGGCTGGAGTGCGCCCGACGGCAGTTTCTACAAGGTGCAACCGGGCCCCGGCACCGACACCACTCGGCTGTTCAACACGTCGCTCGGCGCCGCCAACCGCACCATTGCCGGTCCGTTTCATTTCACCAAGAGCACGATCCGGGTGCTGCCGCTCCTGGCGCGACGTTCGGCATTGGACGCGTTCATCAAGACGACCTACAACACACCGCTCCGGGAAGGGAAGCCGATCGACGGACTTGAGCTGTCGCTGTGGGGGCCAGAGGAAGCGGACGGCGAATTCGCGCATGTGTACATGGTAGCCACCAGCATTGGCGATGTGTCCTCGCCCAACGACAACATCGGCGACTGGGCCGACTACGAACTGTCTTTTCTCGTTCCCGTGCGTGTATTCAAGGACCGGGACGACGGAGCGAGTGACGGCCCGCAGAAAGAGCTGGTCGGCGTGGGGGTCGTGTCCACGTTCACCTTCGTGGACAACGCGACGGCGGCCGCTGCGTATACGGAGGTCGTGGGCATTCCGACCACCATGTCACAGTTCATCGTGCCGGAAAACCAATGGATGGCGTTGGACGGTCCGTCGTCCGATGAGGTGCAGCGGCTCCTCGAAGTAAAGGCGGAAGTACTGCCGATTCTGGGCAGCGGCGAACGTGCGGAACGGCGCACCATCGTGCAGGTGGAGTCGGGAAAGCTCGACGCCCTGGGCGACGAGCTGCAATGGCGCGCGGTCGCCGAGAACTGGGGAGAGATCCTCAAGGGAGAACTGCGTCGCAAGCAGGTGCTCCGTGGCGCGCACAACTGGGTGGAGGAACGCGATGGTGGCGGACGGCTGGCGCTCGAAATTCTCGGGAACGGCATGCCGATTTCGTACTACACACTCAAACAGTACCGTGATGTTGCTGCGCCGCACACCGCGTGCTATCAGGCGCTGGTTCGGGTGCAGCGTACTCTCACTGAAGTCCGTGATCTCCGCGAAATCGAAGAACCGCTCACGGTGTTCATTCAGGATTATCCATCCCGCCCCATCGTCGAGACGCTCGGACTCGTGGCGCAGGCAGTTCCCGGCGATGGCCAAGGCCTCACCTATGCGCTGCAACCGCAACGACCGTTCTGGCTGTCCGTCACCATGGATGAGTCGCTCGGAGAGAACCTGGCGTATCGCGCCGGTGGCTATGACTGGACAAAATCGAGCCATTTACGCACCTACGTCACAGATCCGCCGTCGCAGCCTGTACTCGATTCGGCTGTCGCGATGCTCGATCAGGGCGATGCGCGTCGCATCAGCCGCGCCGCGCGTGGCGGCTCGGTCGACGTAACCGACCTGTCTCGCTATCCCGTGCTTTCCAGGAAGATGCAGGCCGAGAGCGACGCGCCCGATGCGCTGACCAGCGCGGTCGCGGCATCGCCAGAGACCGTCCTGCTTGCACTCGATCCGCAGTCGATAGTCGAAGCGGTCCTCTCCCGAGAGTGGGGAAACTACAGCGAGAACGCGCGCTGGCGGGTTGGACGACGTGACCTCGAGGCGCGCTACGCGGATCGTCTCGACGGCGTGGCACGCAAGGACCTGCCCACCATGGAGGAGCAGTTCTTCCACGAAGAGCTGGCCAACGCGGGAAAGCGCCCCGGCGAAGGGCCCGCCACGCGTGCGCACAAACTGGTCCATCGGTTGAAAGCGTTCAGCGATGCGCGCGTTTCCATGGACGACGCGTGGGATCATCTGTCGCTATTCGAGCGGCGGAAAGCGAGAAGCCGAGTCACGCCATTGTCGCCTGGGGAGATGGCGCGCAAGCAGTTCGATTTCCTGAACAGCGTCGGAGCGATCGCGCAGAAGGATGTGCACGGTGTTGCCGATGCGCCGGATCGACCGGCGAACATGAACGATGACAGCGTTCGGTTGCTCGATGTGCTGCGGGACGAATATCAGGCGCTCTTGCGCGCGCTCTCGTCACAGACCACTCCCAAGGAACCTCCCGGCGCGCCAGAGCTCATCGGACCCGCGCTCAAAGACGAAGTGGAGGCGCTGGTCACGAAGCTCGAGAAGCCAGCCCCGGCGTCGGCGCTTGCGAGCGAACGGACGCTCTTGGTCGAGCGGCTGCGGCAAGACTACGTGACACGGCAAGACACGATGCGAGAACTGGTGCGACTCGCGCAGGAACGTTGCGACAAGCAGCGCGAAGCGTTGCTCAACGAGCTCGCGCGAGCGCCGCAGAAACCAGACTACGTGGTCTGGCGCGGTGCGGCGGGCACGGAACGTGACCGACTGTTCCCGCGCGCGCAGTCGTTCGACGACACCTGGTATGTGGGCATCGAAGCACCGGCGAAAACGGCGGGAGCTGACGGCTAGTCGGCCAATACTCTGGTGGGAGGTTTTATGGAGCGTTACCTCGGTGCTCTCGAACACTCGCTGTGGCTGTATGGTCAGGTGCGCACAGTGTCGGCTGCGCCGGCACTCTTGCCACGGGCGCGCAGAGCAGCGTCGATGCCAGCCTCGCCTGCGTCACGCAGCGGAGGCTGCAGGGACCATCATCTGTTGAGTTGCATGAGACGACAAGGCATGCGTTGAGGACGAAGAATCAAGGCGGTCGTCCGCCGCAGTCAGCGCGCGCTACTCCGGCTTGTACGGCGCCTTGATGCGCAGGTTGATACCGGTGGTACCCCACTGCAGTCGCAGAATCGCCTCGTCGCGCAGCACCATCGGAAACTGATACGTCATGGTCTCAAGGTGCGAGGCCTGGTCGGGCATCACGTCGAGACGCAACAGTTCTGATGCGGCTCCGGGGTACGGCGTGTGCTGCACGTTCCGGGCGCGATTGAAGATGAACGTCCACGCCCCCTGTGCGCGAGGAATCAGCCACATGGTGTACGTACCCTTGGGCAGCGCCTGTGCTTCGATGACGATATCGCGACTCACTGTGATCTGCGTGGCAAGGTCGGCGCCCGGATGCCAGATGCTGTCCCACGGTACCAACGCGCCGAACAACGTTCGACCGCGTGCCGTGGGGCGGCCGTACTCAATGCGGATCTCGGTCAACGCCACCTGCTGGGTGAGCTGACTGCGCTGGCTGAACGGGTATCCCTGCGCGGTCAACGTGTGCGGCAGGGTGCTGGCGGCGAGCACGACGGAAAGCAGCAGAGCGGTGCGTACGGAGGCAGGCATCATAGTGCCAAAGATATGCACGTCCCCCGTCTTGAGTTCCCGTCCGATCTCCGGGCGCTAGTCGCCGGACACACCGTGTGCGCCCGATGGCAACTGCGGCACACCGTTCTTCGCCGCCGCGCGCAGCAGTCCCGTCTCCGTGTACAGCATCAGCTTCTCGCGCGTATCGGCAATATCGAGATTCCGCATGGTCAATTGCCCGATGCGATCGAGGGGCGTGAAGAAGGCTTCGCCCCGTTCCATGGTCAGCCGTTCCGGCTTGTACGTCAGGTTGGGGCTCGACGTGTCCATGATCGAGTAATCGTTGCCGCGACGGAGTTCGATGGTCACCTCCCCGGTGATCGCTCGCGCCACCCATCGCTGCGCCGAGTCGCGGAGCATCAACGACTGGGAGTCCAGCCAACGTCCCTGATACAGCAGGCGACCCAGCTTCCGCCCGTTGGCCCGGTAGGTCTCGATGGTGTCTTCGTTGTGGATGCCGGTGACGAGGCGTTCATACGCGATGTACAACAGGGCGAGTCCCGGGGCTTCGTAAATGCCCCGGCTCTTCGCCTCGATGATGCGGTTCTCGATCTGGTCGCTCATGCCCAGGCCGTGACGACCGCCGATGGCGTTGGCCTCCATGAACAGCTCGAGCGCGCTGCCGTAGCTCTGCCCGTTGATGGCCACGGGCATGCCTTCGTCAAAGCGAATCGATACCGTCTCGCGGGAGACCGGCACGTCGTCGCGCCAGAACGCGACGCCCATGATCGGCTGCACGATGTGCATGCCCTTGTGCAGGAACTCCAGGTCCTTCGCTTCGTGTGTGGCGCCAAGAATGTTGGAGTCGGTGGAGTAGGCTTTCTCCACGCTCATCTTGTACTCGAAGCCGGCAGCGATCAGGTACTCTGCCATCTCGGTGCGTCCGCCCAACTCGTCGATGAACTGCTGATCAAGCCACGGCTTGTAGACGCGCAGGTCAGGGTTCGTGAGCAGCCCGTACCGATAGAACCGTTCGATGTCATTGCCCTTGAACGTGCTGCCGTCTCCCCACACGTTCACATCGTCTTCACGCATCGCGGCCACCAACATGGTCCCCGTGACAGCGCGGCCGAGCGGCGTGGTATTGAAGTAGGTGGCTCCCGCCGTGGTGATGTGAAACGCGCCACATTGCAACGCCGCCAATCCCTCCGCCACGAGCTGCGCCCGGCACTCGATCAGTCGCGCGTGCTCGGCGCCGTAGGCCATAGCCTTGCGCGGGATCTCATCGTAGTCCGACTCGTCGGGTTGCCCGAGATTCGCCGTGTAGGCGTACGGCACCGCCCCCTTGGCGCGCATCCAGTGCAGGGCGGCGCTGGTATCGAGGCCACCGGAAAACGCGATGCCGACTTTTTCGCCGACCGGGAGATGCTGCAGGATGTTGGGCATCCCGCAATTTATCGCGTTCCGGCTGCGGAGCCATGTGGCGGGTGTCCGTCCGTGCGACGGTTCGCTAAGTTCGCCGGCATGACCCAGCGCAATCGCATCGCCATCGTGCTGTCGCTCCTGTCCCTCGCGCTACTCTGGCCCGGGCTCGTGCAGCCGGTCCTGACTATCCGCGCGACCATGGAGTTGTTCGGAACCACACGCGAACTGTCCAACGAGACGCGAAGCGTCATCGGCGCCATCCGAAGTCTCCATGCATCGGGTAACGACTTCGTCGCCGGCCTGATTCTGGTGTTCAGCGTGATCGTACCGCTCACCAAGGCGGCATTGTTGATCCCCATCGTGACGATGCGCCAGTCGGCGGCGCGACTTCGGCTCGTCGGGCTGGTGCAGTCCATCAGCAAATGGTCCATGGCCGACGTGTTCGCCGTGGGCATGCTCATCGCGCTGCTGGCCGCAAAGGGGACAGCCAACCTCTCGGCGGTGGCGGGGACCGGCTTCTACTTCTTCGCAGCCTACTGCCTGGTGTCGAATGCGGCGTTCCAGGCCTTCAAACTCGATCCGATGCCAAGCCGCGAAGGGACGAACTAGCGCGACGTCATCGTTAACTCGGACTCCAGACCACGGAGCGGCGGTCCCGCTACTTCCCGGGCGGGACGTTTGGCTTGAGGGTGATGCGGAACTTGGCTACGGGCAGCTTGTCCAGATTCACCAGTCCTTCGATCGCGCCGTCCGCACCGAAGTTCCCATCGTGCTCAAGCAACTTGCCCTCGGGAGCGGTCACCCGAAACTGCAGTTTCGCACCGGACCGAACCACGTTCGAAATGGGTCCCGTCCCCTGTCCGGGTACCATGGCCACGCCGCCGATGGCGCCTCCCGTCTGCGTGAACGTGTACATCACCGGCACCACAATGGAGCTGTCCTTGAGCGGCACCGTTGCTGTCCCGGCCCAGGCGCCGACCAGCGGCGCTGCGACCTCGGCACCCTTGAGCTTTGCAGTGGGCTTGGCTTTTGCCGCGCCGTTGCTCTGTGCGGCAAGCGCGCCCACGACAAGCATGGACAGCCCGGTCACGCGGCCGGCGAGACGAACAACGCTCGAAAGATCGATGCGCATGGGGGCAGGTAGGCGGGGGATCGGAAGCACCCGGGCGGGACTCAGGTTGAGGCGGGCTCGCCGCGGGAGACGCAGACGAATAGTACTGACTGCGCAGGCTTCGGTTCCAGTCAGAGGCAGTTGTCTCCCGTTGGAGCCCACCGGCAGTACACAGAAGACAGCCCTCCGTGCGATACTGTCCAAGATCGCTTTCGGGTCCCTCTCTGGCGCACGGACGGTCGGTTTTCTCGCCGACCTCCAACGAGCCACGTCTCTTCCCCGCGCCGTGCTGCCCCCACGCTCCGTCTTGCTTCAGTACCTGTTGCCAAAGCAGGCGCTCACCACGCTCGCAGGCCACGTCGCCAACGCGTGCGCCGGCGCGCTGACGACGGCGCTGATTCGGTGGTTCGTGAAGCGCTACGCCGTGGACATGGCTGAGGCCGCCGAGTCCGACCTGACGAGATACAAGAGCTTCAACGCGTTCTTTACGCGACCACTCCGGAGCGGTGTTCGCCCGATCGCGATGGCCGATCTGGTGTGTCCGGTGGACGGCGCGGTCAGTCAATGTGGCCTCATCAGGGACGATCAAATTTTTCAGGCCAAGGGCCACCACAACACCACCGCGGCGTTGGTTGGCGGAGACACGTCGCTCGCTGAACAGTTCGCCGGCGGCACCTTTGCCACGATCTATCTGAGTCCGCGAGACTATCACCGCATTCATATGCCGTGCGACGGAACGTTGCGGCGCATGATTCATGTTCCGGGCGAACTCTTCTCGGTGAACCCCACCACCGCACGCGGAGTCCCCGGCCTGTTCGCGCGCAATGAACGCGTCGTTTGCGTCTTTGACAGCGCGCAGGGGCCGTTCGTGCTCGTGCTGGTGGGCGCCACGATTGTTGGCAGCATGGCCACCGTGTGGCATGGCATCGTCAATCCGCCACGACCAGGGGGCGTCCGCGAGTGGCTCTACGCCGACCGGGAGATTGCCCTCCACAAGGGCGATGAGATGGGACGTTTCCTGCTCGGCTCCACCGTCGTGCTGCTCTTCCCCGCCGGTCGCACGACGCTCAATCCCACGTGGACCCCTGAAGCCTACGTGCGCCTGGGCGAGCCCATGAGCTGCCAACCGGGTTAGCGATCGGGCTGCTCTGGCAGGGGCCCAAGCAGGTCCCACTTGTTGCCCTCACAGTCGAGAAAGACCGCCACGGAACCAAAGGATTCCCGTCGCGGCGCTGACACAAACGCAACGCCGGCCGCTTGCATTGTCGCGTAGCTCCCGTCGAAATCGTCCACGCGCAGGAAGAAACCCACCCGTCCGGCGAACTGGTTGCCGACGATTGGAAGCTGCACGGCGCCTTCGGCGCGGGCCAACAGAATTCCCGTTTCCCCTCCCTTCGGGCGAACCACCACCCATCGCTTCGGTCGGCCGTCATTCGTGGTGGACGGCACATCCTCGGTGAGCTCGAAACCGAGCACGTCGACGAAGAAGCGAATCGCTCGATCGTACTCCTGCACCACCAACGCCACGAGTTGCAGATGCGCCATGAGTTGTACCAGCGTGGAAAGGGGATCGGTGCCGCGCGGCGTTCGGCTCGCGCACCGTTCGCCTGCTGAGTCTCGTCCGAGCATCGCGGACGCGCCCGGCGAAAGCTATCGAAACCCCCTGCTGTGCCCGGAAGTTCGCCCTCAGAGTCGCGCCGCGAGACAAGCAAACGCCGTTAAGCCCTTGCCGAAGGCGTCCGCTTGTGAAATATTTCACAAGCGCCTTTGTGGCGCTCCCCTTTCTGCGTGTCTCGACCGACTGCCACATCGTCGACTCGGCACAGCGCCCCGGAGTACTGCACCATGCGCGCCGAACCGAACACCAGCACCCGCAGCACCAGCACGCACGCGCTCGACCCACGGCCGCATGTGGTCATCATTGGCGGCGGATTCGCCGGGCTCACCGCAGCCCGCACGCTCGCCAACGCCCCGGTTCGCATCACCCTGATCGACCGCACCAACCATCATCTGTTTCAGCCATTGCTGTACCAGGTCGCCATGGCGGTGCTCAATCCGGCCGACATCGCGGTGCCCATTCGCTGGATGCTCCGGCATCAGGCCAATGCGACCGTCATCATGGCCGAAGTGGATTCCATCGACAGAGACGCGCACTCGCTGACGCTCGATGCCGGCGTCACGACGGTCGAGTGGGACTACCTCATCGTTGCCAGTGGCGCCCGCCATGCGTATTTCGGACATCCCGAGTGGGAAGCGAGCGCTCCGGGCCTCAAGAACATCGAAGACGCGCTCGAAATGCGACGGCGCTTTCTCCTGAGCTTCGAAGCCGCCGAGCGTGCCAGCGCGGCGGGAGAGCGCGACGCACTGCTGACGTTTGTGATTGTCGGAGGAGGGCCAACCGGCGTGGAACTGGCCGGGATGATTCCCGAAGTCACGCGCAAGACACTCCGGGACGATTTTCGACGTATCGATCCCGCGACTGCCCGGGTCATCCTGCTTGAAGGTGGGTCGCGCATTCTGCCCCAGTTCCCCGAATCGCTCAGCGCGCGTGCGACCAGCGACTTAGCGGAGCTTGGCGTCGAAGTACGCGTCGGAACGGCAGTGGTTGACGTGGACGACGAGGGCGTGACGCTTGCGAGCGGTGAACGGATCCTTGCACACACGGTCTTCTGGGGAGCCGGCAACCAGGCCTCGCCGCTCGCACGGCAGCTTGGTGCACCGCTCGATCGCGCCGGCCGTGTCCTGGTCGAACCGGATCTCTCGGTGCCGGGACATCCGCAGGTGTTTGCAGTCGGAGATATCGCCGGAGTGATCGCCGCGAATGGCTGGCCCGTGCCTGCTGTCGCACCCGCCGCCAACCAAATGGGAGCACATGCCGGGCGCTGCATTCTGCGCGATCTGCGCGACCAGACACGCACGCCCTTCACCTACTTCAACAAGGGCGATCTGGCCACCATCGGACGTCATCGCGCCGTCGCAGCGATCGGCACGCTGAAACTGCAGGGCTTTGTCGCGTGGATGGCGTGGCTCTTCGTGCACATTCTCTACCTCGCGAGCTTCCGCAATCGCATCACCGTGTTCGTGCAGTGGGCCTACCAGTACCTCACGTATCAGCGTGGCGTGCGTCTCATCACGGGCGCCACCGCGCACCGACTACTGAAGATCAGCCGCGAACGTGCACGACTGCGCGATGCGGTTCCGTCCGATACGAAAAGCGAGCAGGGCGCTGCGTAGCGATGACGCTGGTCAGTGCAGCGTGACTTCGCAACAGGCGAGTGGAACCATCGCGCGCGATTGCGAATAGGTGGCGCGACAGCACCACTGTCCTCCACTCTCCATCGGGCTTTCCCATGCATTCCACACGCTTCAGCCGCGCGCAGGCCGCCGTGCTTGCGATCGGCGCGCTTCTACTCGTCTCGCAGCGCGCCGTCGCGCAGTCCACCAGCATGGCACAGAATGCCATGTCGCAGTCCAATATGGCCCACACGGTTCTGGCCAAGAACCTCACGAACGACGGACTGGCCGTGAAAGGGTACGATGCGGTCGCGTACTTCGTGGCCGCTCAGCCTACCAAGGGCCTCACCGAATTCAGCGTCAAGCACGACGGCGCCACGTATCTGTTTGCCAACAGCGCCAATCGCGATGCGTTCATGAAGAACCCTGAACGCTATGTGCCGCAGTACGGCGGTTACTGCGCTGCGGGTGTTGCCGGCAATGGCAAGTACGACATCGACCCAGACGCCTGGCGCGTGGAGAACAACAAACTGTATCTGAACAAGAACAAGAAGACGCAGGAGTTCTGGTTACGCGACGTGCCCGGCAACATCGTCAAGGCAGACAAGAACTGGCCCACACTCGGCGCCATCAAGTAAGCGTGCTGGTTACCGGGGCCACTTCGCTTCGGGATCCCATCGCAGCACCTTGATCGTAGGCAGGCCGGCGCGATCGACGACCGCGCCGGCCTTGAACACCTGATGAATGCGACGAAAATTGCGCACATCGGCCGAGGGATCAGCGTCAAGCACCAGGAGGTCGGCCACCTTGCCGACTTCCACGGTGCCCAGCGAATCAGCCAAGCCGTATGCCTCCGCGCCGTGCCGTGTCGCCGCGATCACGATCTCCATGGGCGACATACCGGCCTCCTGCAGGCCCTCCATGACTTCGAAATGTCGGCGTCCCATGCGGCCCCACACCACCGGTCCGAGCTCCTCCGCTTCGGGTCCTTGGTCCGTGCCAATCACAAACTTCACGCCCGATGCGATCCAGCGCTGGAGAGACGCGCGCTTGGCGTCGAACGCCGCCTTGGTCATTGCCGGCTGTCGGCTGTGAATCACTGCGCCGAGGGATGGATCCCGGCGCCGTTCTGCCGTTCCCCAGCTGTCGTATACGTCCTGTTGTGACTGCAGCGGCACCATCAGCGGCGCGGAGTAAATACCGAATCGCTTGATCTCGACCATCAACGAATCGAGCAGGCGAAACTGCGACGGCGTGTGCGGCAGTACGCTCATGACGTTCGGGTGCTGCAGCAACTGTGGTCGCACCGCCACCGCTTCCCGCAGGCTTTCCAGCGAAAACGTGTGCGTCTGAAACGGCTTTGCCGCCTCCGTCGTGGCACGGCGCATGGCGGCCAACGCGGGAGACGAAAACATCAGCGGCTCCACCGGCCCGATGCCGTGGGCACTGACGGCCACCTTCAGAAAGTCCGGCCCTTTACGCAGGTACGCGCGAATGGCATCTCCCGACTCCTCAGCCGTCATGCCCAGCAGCTCCGGCCCTGCTCCTGCTTCCCACATGGCGTTGATCCGGGACTGGATCATGGGATGCACCCATCCGCCGTACCGAAGGTCCGTGCCGCGCAGGTCGTACGTGCCCATGAAGTACGCACTGAACGGTCCGCCAAGCCCCACGATGTTGCCCGCCACCAGTACGCGGCTCGCCGCGACGTCGCCGCGTGCGATGCGATCACGCGCCGCCAGCAACGCCTCCAATGGCCCCCAGGAATCCATGACCGTCGTCAGTCCGTACTTGAGCGCCACCTGCGCCGACTGCACCGCGATGTCGGACAGACGCTCCTCGTACTTGACGTAGAATTCCGGTGTGATCATCAGCACGAGATGCACGTTCGCATCGATCAGCCCCGGGGTGATGAACTTTCCGGCGGCGTCGATGACGCGCGTTCCCCTGGGCAGCGTAGTTGCGGCCCGCGGCGACACGGAAACGATGCGCCGTCCATCGATGAGCACCACCGCATCCGCCATGGGCGGCGCACCGGTCGCCGAGATTACGGTGCCACCAACGAGCGCAGTCAACGGCGCTGCCGCACTGGCGGGGATGGGCGCGCGACGCTGCGCGGCGGCGGCCGTCCCGCTGATGCTGGCGAGGATGGCGACGATTGCGACGATGGCGACGCCAATACTCCACCTCGTCCAGCGTCTCGCGGTGCGGTGGAGCAAGGAGCGGCCAGTCATCAGGAAGCGTACTCCGAGGGAGGAAGAGCCGTCGCTATCTTTCGAAGCAACAGTATGCGCGCGCCGTACGCCGTCGTCCACTTGGCGGGCAGTCAATGCGTTCCATCGCGATCCTTGCGGGATGGAATCCATCTGGCGCCGGGCTGTGTCAAAGGTTCGGCCAGTCTGGCATCCTGTTGATCACCATTCCTCGTCTTTCCCGGAGTTGTCGCACATGTCCCGTCGCTTTCTGTTGCTTGCCCTCGCCCTCTGCCCCGCCCTCGCTCAGGCTCAAGCCCACCCGCTCGTCGGACAGTGGGATATCTCGCTCGTTGCCGGCATGCGGATCGAGAACGGCGAACAGGTGCCGATTAACGCCAAGGCTTCCCTGAACATCGCCGTTGAAGGGGATTCCCTGGTTGCCACACTGAAGACTGAACCCGTGGAAGGGCGACCCGCGCGCCCTCCCGCACGTTTTGCGGCCAAGACGACGGCCGGGAAGGTGGTGTTCGTTCAGAAGAGCGACGCCAAACTCAACATGAACGGCGAAGAAATGACGCGTACCATGGTGAGCACCTACACGATGGAGGCGTCCGGCGATGCGCTGACTGGCACGATTTCGCGCGAGATCGTCGGTATGGAAATGCCCGTTTCCCCGCAGCCGCTGTCCGGCACTCGCGCGAAGAACTAGCACTCCCGCGGCCGCTGACCATCTGCGTCACTCGCGCGGTCAGCGGCCCGTCGCGCTCACGGGCACCTGCTCCAACAGGTACGCTCGGCGCTTCTCGAAGAAACTCTTCAGGGCCGACACGTCGCTGGTGAACGCCTCGGTGCTGGAGAGTTTTCGCGTGTCGCGCGATACGTCTGCGGCGATCAGCTGTTGGTAGCGCGCCACCATCGGTCCAACCGACGCCCAGTCCAGATCACGCTCGGCGATCTCGCGAACATATCGCAAGTACCGAGCGCGAAGCGCGGGCACTGCGAGCAATTTCGCGCGAAGCGGCGTGGCGGGGTTCTCTAGTCCGACCAACGGGTCCAGTTCCGGCGTTGCCGGGATCATTGGTCCGAAGCCGCCCCGACCACCGCGTCCACCAGGGCCACCAGGGCCACCAGGGCCACCAGGGCCACCAGGGCCACCAGGGCCACCAGGGCCACCAGGGCCACCAGGGCCACCAGGGCCACCCTCAGCCGCGCCAAGTC
>JANNEV010000538.1:0-4403 GCA_031379145.1 Gemmatimonadaceae bacterium | reverse complement strand
CATTGGCGGCTTCGACGAGCGTCTCGTGTCAAACGAGGACTACGACCTCTGCGCCCGGATCCGAGCGCAAGGCGGGCGCATTTGGCAGAGCGAACGTCTGCAAGTCATTCACCTGGGCAATCCCAAGAGCGTTCGCGGCTTCATGCGTCGACTGGCGTGGCACGGAAAGGGAATCGTGCGGCCAGACGGCAGCGTCGCGTGGTCGCCAATGTCCGTGGCGACCGTTCTGAACCTTGGCGCTCTTGTGCTTGGCGTGTCGGTTGGCGTGCGCTTGCTCAGCGCCCACCGCGTCATCGCCGGCCTTGCTGTTCTGCTGTTGGGCGCCGTCGCCCTTCCCGCCGTTTTCGTCGTAGCCCGCATGTGGCAACGGCGTCATTGGATCACGTTTCTCCCGTCCGTCGCACTCATGCAACTCACGTTTCTCGCACGCGCCAAGGGACTGGCCCAACGACTTCTGGAAGTGCGGGCCGCCGCACGGAGCGCTACGACATGAGGTCGAACGGGTCAGACGCCAACGCACGTACCGCGCGACGTCTCGCGGCACTTCCACACCTGTTGCAGGAGCGCATTCTGCTGCTGGACGGCGCGATGGGCACGATGCTCCAGACGTATCGGCTGGGTGAGGCCGACTATCGCGGGGTGCGGTTCGCCGACTGGCCGAGCGATGTGAAGGGCAACAACGACCTGCTGGTGCTGACGCAGCCGGACATCGTCGGGGCCATCCACGCACAGTACCTCGAGGCCGGCGCCGATATCCTCGAGACGAATACGTTCAACGCCAATGCCGTCTCGATGGCGGACTACGGCATGGCGTCATTGGCGTACGAGCTGAACGTGGCCGGTGCCGCACTCGCACGGCGCATCGCGGACGAGTTTGAGGCGCGGAACCCTTCGCGTCCGCGCTATGTCGCGGGTGTGCTCGGCCCGACCAATCGCACCGCCTCGCTCTCTCCCGAAGTGGAGAATCCTGGCGCGCGCAACGTCACCTTCGACCAGCTTGTCGCCGCGTACGCGGAAGCCGTGCGCGGGTTGCTCGACGGCGGCGCAGATATCCTGATGGTCGAGACGATCTTCGATACGCTCAATGCCAAGGCGGCGCTGTTCGCCATCGAATCGCACTTCGAGGCGACTGGCACGCGCGTGCCCGTCATGATTTCCGGTACCATCACCGATGCCAGCGGGCGCACCCTGTCCGGACAAACGGCCGAAGCCTTCTGGATCTCGGTATCGCACGTCCAACCCCTGTCCATCGGATTGAACTGCGCCCTGGGCGCCACCCAACTGCGCGCGCACGTGCAAGAGCTCTCGCGGTTGGCGGACACGCACGTGAGCGCGCATCCGAACGCCGGCCTCCCCAACGACATTGGCGGATACGACGAAATGCCGGCCACGATGGCGGCGCACATAAAGGAGTGGGCTACGAGCGGCCTGCTGAACATCGTCGGAGGATGCTGCGGCACGACGCCGGCGCACATCAAGGCCATCGCCGACGCGGTGGAGGGTGTGGTGCCACGCCGCATTCCGACCATCACGCCGCTGCTTCGCCTGGCGGGACTGGAGCCCATGCTGGTCGGGCCCGACACCAACTTCGTGAATGTTGGCGAGCGTACGAACGTGACGGGATCCGCGCGATTCGCCAAGCTGATTCTCGACGGGCACTACAATGAGGCCCTGGTCGTGGCGCGCCAGCAGGTGGAGAACGGCGCGCAGATCATCGATATCAACATGGATGAGGGGCTGCTGGACGCGCTGTACGCGATGCAGACCTTCCTGAATCTGCTTGCGGCGGAGCCTGACATCGCGCGCGTGCCGATCATGGTGGATTCGAGCAAGTGGACGGTCATCGAAGCCGGCCTCAAATGCCTGCAAGGCAAGGGCATCGTCAACTCCATCTCGCTCAAGGAAGGAGAGGCGGAGTTCCTGCGCCAGGCCACTCTCGTCCGGCGCTACGGGGCGGCCGTGATTGTCATGGCGTTTGACGAGCAGGGTCAGGCGGACAGTGCGGCGCGCAAAATCGAAATCTGTGCGCGCGCCTACGCGTTGCTTACCGAGCGCGTTGGGTTCCCGCCGCAGGACATCATCTTCGATCCGAACATCTTCGCCATCGGCACCGGCATCGAGGAGCACGCCGGCTACGCGCTGGCGTATTTCGAAGCCACGCGCGAGCTCAAACGGATGCTGCCGTACGTCAAGGTGTCCGGAGGCGTCAGCAACATGTCGTTCTCGTTTCGGGGGAACAACCCGCTGCGGGAAGCGATGCACGCGGTGTTCCTGTACCATGCCATTCGCGCGGGCATGGACATGGGCATCGTGAACGCCGGCCAGCTGCTGCCGTACGAGGACATTCCGACGGATCTCCGGGAGCGCGTTGAGGATGTGGTCCTCAACCGTCGCGCCGACGCTACGGAGCGACTCTTGGAGGTCGCGGACAACCTCAAGGGGCGTGCGACCAAGGCCGTGGAGGACGTGGCGTGGCGCAGCCTGCTGGTCGGCGATCGCTTGTCGCACGCACTCGTCCACGGCATCGACGCGTTCGTCGTCGAAGACACCGAAGCGGCGCGGCTCGAGGCCGCGCAGCCCATCGATGTCATCGAAGGGCCGCTAATGCGCGGAATGAACGTGGTGGGCGATCTCTTTGGCGCGGGCAAGCTGTTCCTGCCACAGGTCGTCAAGAGCGCGCGGGTCATGAAAAAAGCGGTGGCGCACCTGATTCCGTTCATCGAGGCCGCCAAGACGCCCACCAGCAAGGCGGCCGGGCGCGTGCTCATGGCTACTGTGAAAGGCGACGTCCACGACATCGGGAAGAACATCGTGGGCGTCGTGCTCCAGTGTAACGGGTATGAAGTGGTGGACATGGGGGTGATGGTCTCCTGTGCCGCTATTCTCGACAAGGCGCGCGATGTGGGCGCCGACGTCATCGGACTGTCCGGCCTGATCACACCGTCGCTTGAAGAGATGACCTTCGTGGCCAGCGAAATGGAGCGACAGGGGTTTACGGTGCCATTGCTCATTGGCGGTGCCACGACGAGCAAGGCGCACACCGCACTGAAGATCGAACCCGCGTACTCCGGGCCGGTCGTGCATGTGCTCGATGCATCGCGCGCGGTGGGCGTCACCAGCGCTTTGCTCAGCGACGGCCGTCGCGATGAGTACGTCGCTGGCGTTCGCGCGGAATACGAGACCCTGCGCATCGCGCGTGCCGCGCGCGGGAACCGCGAGCGCCTCATCAGCATCGAGGCAGCCCGCGCGAACCGAGCGCCGATCGATCTCTCGGTGAAGGTGCCGACGCCGAGCTTTACTGGTGCACGCACGCTCGCGCCGTATCCGCTGGATGACCTGGTGCCGTACATCGATTGGACACCGTTCTTCCAGACGTGGGAGCTGTCTGGCCACTTTCCGGCCATTCTCGACGATCCCGTGGTTGGTGAAACCGCGCGGTCACTTTATGCAGATGCGCGCACGCTGCTCGATCGGATGGTGAGCGAACGTCGCATTGAGGCGCGCGCCGCGTTCGGATTTTGGCCGGCGAACGCAGTTGGTGATGATATTGTCCTGTACGATGACGCGACCGGCGCGAAGGCGGCGGCCACGCTCCATATGCTGCGCCAACAGCTCGACAAGAAAGGCGATGGACGTCCAAACTATTGTCTCGCCGACTTCGTCGCATCGCGCGAGAGCGGCGTGCTGGACTACGTTGGCGCATTCGCCGTGACCACTGGCCACGGCCTTGATGCGCTTGTCGCGGAATTCGAGGCGGCGCATGACGACTACGGTTCGATCATGGCGAAGGCATTGGCGGATCGGCTCGCGGAGGCGTTCGCCGAGCGACTGCATCAACGTGTGCGCATGGAGTTCTGGGGATACGCCACGGATGAACGCCTGGACCCGACCGCGCTCGTGCAGGAGCAATTCCAGGGCATCCGTCCTGCGCCCGGCTATCCCGCGTGTCCGGATCACACGGAGAAGCGGACCTTGTTCGCGCTGACAGATGCGAGCGTGCGCACCGGTATCTCACTGACCGAGAGCTACGCCATGGCGCCAGGAGCAAGCGTGAGCGGATGGTACTTCTGGCGCCCGGAATCGCGCTATTTCGGTACGGGGCCGGCGCGTGAAGATCAGCTGCTGTCGTATGCTGCCAGGAAAGGATGGACGGTTCCTGAGGCGGCGCGCTGGTTGGCGTCCGTCACGCGTGATTAATCGGCGTCCGCGATGATCTGCACGGGGAGCGAGCGTATAAGAACGTCAACATCGGTTGACACACCGCGTCAACTTTTGTTGACGCTCGGAATCGAACGCATGCGACGGCAGTGCGCGAACACTCGCGGAGGAAATCGGCTATTGCCGATTCGCCGCAAGCGGGTATGATAGCGCGATGGTGTGTCGCGAACGCGCAGGTGTAGTTC
>JANNEV010000532.1:0-7732 GCA_031379145.1 Gemmatimonadaceae bacterium | reverse complement strand
CCGAAACGACAAAGCGCCCCGAATCGCAAGGATTCGGGGCGCCGTTGTACCGGAGCGAAACGACCTACCAGCGATAGTGCGCGAACGCCTTGTTGGCTTCGGCCATGCGATGGGTGTCTTCCTTCTTCTTGATGGCGTTTCCTTCGCCACGGCTCGCGGCCAACACTTCGGCGGCGAGCTTCTCCCGCATCGACTTCTCGTTGCGATCGCGCGAATACCCGATCAGCCAACGCATCGCCAGCGCAGTACGACGATCCTGACGGACTTCCACCGGCACCTGATACGTGGCACCGCCGACGCGGCGGCTCTTGACTTCCACCACCGGCTTGAGGTTGTTCAAGGCCTGCTTGAACACGCCCACGCCCGGCTGGCTGGTCTTCGCCTCGACGATGTCCATCGCGCCATAGAAGATGCCTTCGGCGGTGGACTTCTTGCCCTGGATCATCAACGAGTTGATGAACTTGGAGACGGTCTGGCTGTCGTAGCGCGCGTCAGGCAGAACGGTGCGCTTTACTGCGGTCTTGCGACGGCTCATTTCTTCTTACCTCCCTTGGCGGCCGGAGCGCCCTTCGCGCCTGCCGCTGCGCCCTTCTTTGGGCGCTTGGTGCCGTACTTGGAACGGCTCTGATTGCGGCCGTTCACGCCGGAGGCGTCGAGCGTACCGCGTACGATGTGATAGCGCACACCCGGCAAGTCCTTCACACGACCACCACGCACGAGCACGATGGAGTGCTCCTGCAGGTTATGCCCTTCACCGGGAATGTACGCGGTGACTTCGAGCTGATTCGTGAGACGAACACGGGCCACTTTACGCAGCGCCGAGTTGGGCTTCTTGGGCGTCGTGGTGTAGACGCGGGTGCAGACGCCACGCTTGAACGGATTGCTCTTGAGCGCGGGCGCTTTGGACTTCTCGACGACGTCCTTGCGGGCGCGTCGGACCAGCTGATTGATCGTTGGCATTCGCCTAGTGGGTGTTCGGAAACCGACATCTACGTGAATCACGCCGACGATACCTCCCTTCACAACGGAGGCACCACATCGCCCGCTCCTCATGCGAAACGCTGCACGGGACGACAGGCACTGCCGGACGCGGCACGGAACAGAACCCTAAGCTTAGTCAGCCTCGCGGACTGGGTCAACTCACCCCGGGAGGTCGAAACCCACGAGCAACTACTTCACCCCCGATGCTCTCACGTGCGCCGCAATGCGCTTCTCCAGCTCCCCCAGGGATCCGCAGCGAACGTTGTTCGCGGCGTTCGTCAACGGGTTCTTCCCGTCTCCCTCGAGCACGGTCTGCAGTACCGACCCCCCCGGCGGCGTTCGGCGACACCACCGAGGTAATGGTCAAAGTCAGAATGTAGGTCTCGGCATTGGGCATGCCGCTATCGCTCCCGCAGTCCAGCAGCTTGATCAGCGGCAAGTCGCCCAGCTTTCGACGGACCCGGAACGCCGGGTTCCCAAGGCGACGACTGGCCGGCGCCTTTTCTGCAATCGGGATGCCCAGCGCGATGTATGCCGCCTCCAGCGCCGCGAATGCCTTATCCGGTGTCAAATCGACAATGGCAGAAGTCGCCGTCGCCTCGGACCGCAGCGCGACCGACGCAGACCCGGAACCTGCCACGATCGACTGCGATCCTATCCGCTGCTGCGACAGGTCGGGCGGAGCACCCGTTCTGCTCGCGCAGCCGGCCAGCCAGCACGCCCCGAGCGCCACCACTGTACGTCGCATCACTCTCTCCCCAGACTGGTGAACGAACTTCTGCGGTCGCGTGAACATCGACGCACCGCCCAACGTATGAATCAGGGAGGAGTCCCGCCATCCTGACGACGTGATCCAGACTCACTCTTCCGTTCGCTCTGCTGTACCTTGAGGCCCGAATGCAAGCGCTCCCGTGACTGATTTTCAGGCTCGCCTCCAACGCGCGCTCGACGCGGGCTTCCAGATAGATCGGGAGCTCGGCGGCGGCGGCATGTCACGCGTTTTCCTTGCGACCGAGCGAGCGCTGCAGCGGCGTGTCGTCGTCAAGGTATTGCCGCCTGACCTCGCGGCCGGCGTGAACGTAGAACGCTTCCGGCGGGAGATCCAGCTCGCCGCTCAGCTGCAGCACCCGCACATCGTACCCGTGCTCGCCGCCGGCGACGACGACGCGCTGCTCTGGTACACGATGCCGTACATCGAGGGCGAGTCACTGCGTGGCGCGCTCAAGCGACAGAACCGACTCCCGGTGCGCGATGTCGTGCGCATCCTCCACGATGTCGTCGATGCCCTCGCCTACGCTCATGCACGTGGCATCGTCCATCGGGACATCAAACCCGACAACATCCTCACGTCCGGTATGCATGCGCTGGTGACCGACTTTGGCGTCGCGAAGGCGCTCAGTGCGGCCATCCCGCAGGCCGGTGGTACCACGACAGGCATGGCCATTGGCACGCCAGCCTACATGGCCCCGGAGCAACTCGCAGCGGACCCAGCGGCCGATCATCGCGTCGACCTGTACGCCGTTGGACTGCTCGGCTACGAGCTGCTGACGGGAACAACGCCGTTCACCGGGTCCTCGCCGCAAGCGACACTCGCCGCACAGCTCACCGTGACGCCGCCTGCTCCACACCTTACGCTGACCGACGTCCCCGAGGCGCTGTCCAGGGTCATCATGCACTGCCTGGAGAAGGACGCCGGGAAGCGTCCTGCGTCAGCGCAGGCCCTGCTGGCCGAAATGGATGCCATACCACCGCTCTCCGGTCGTGCGGGCGTCGAATCGCCACGCTCCTCTCTTCGGCGATGGCCGTTCGTCGTTACTGCCGCGCTGCTACTCGCAGCCTCGCTGACGGTGGCGCAGCGCATTCGCACCGCCGGTCGAAGTGATTCCGCGGGCGCGAGTGCAGACTCATTGCGCATGGAGGCAGGTAGGTCGGGAAACATGGGCCGACCCGATACCCCGGGTGGGCGATATACAGAGGCCGCGCGTCGTACGGGTGCGACCGCGCCGGAGAACGGAGCCGCCTTCCGCGACAGCGCCCTGGGTGCTGAAGCCACGGACGGCGCGCGAGCCATCGCAGTGCCCGTCACCCTCTCACGCGCCGAGTCGCTCGCAATCATGCAGGTCATGCTCAAGCGCGTGACCGCGCAAGAGGCGACAGCGAAGCGCGCAGACAGTAGCACGACCACTTCAGCCGGCATTTCTGCTGCAGGCAACGCACCGTCGGCAAGCAAGGGAGTCGCCCGCATCCTCGTGCGTTCGACCGAGGATCCCAACACCGAAGTTGCGTTTGATCGCGAGGTCTTTCTCAACGAGGTCAAGCGGATTTTCACGGACTCCATGACGCAAGCGCTCGCGCGTATGGAGACGGAGATGGCACGCCTGCCGCGGCAGATGCGCGTTGACGCCTCAGCGTTCATGCCACCAGGTCCCCTCCCGAACGCACCGCCCGGTACTCCGTCTGGAGGGCTGTCTGGCTCTCCGGCAAATGCGCAGGGCGGCAAGAACGCGCTGACCTTCATGGTTCCCCTCCTCGCGCCGCCCGCTGATGGCCGCACTCGCGTGGTGATCTCCGGCTTCACGAACGCCACTGGGAAGCGCGAATTCTCCAGTCTCGGACGCGACGCGGCGGCGTTTCTTCGATCCGCGCTGGCATCCGAGAAGTACGAGGTGGTCGACAATGAGCTCACCGATCGCGCGAGCGCGCGAACTGGCGCGGACCGTATCTCACTCGGCTGGGGACTGCGGGCGGACTTCGTTGTTTCCGGCGTCATCAGCCAACGCGCGGACTCGCTCGTAGTCATGACGATACTGACCGATGTGCGCGGTGGCCGATTCACGCGCGTCGTCGAATCGACTGCACCGGTCGCGGATATCAAACGCGCGTACGACCCCGCGCTCGTCAAGTTGAACGTTTGGCTCGATTCCGCGCGGGCATTCATGACGCGACGACCGCCACCACCCTCCCGGCCGCCCGGTACTCCGTAAGCTCGAGCGCCAGAATGAGTAGGGCCAAGGCGCGTGTCACACCGGGGCGTACTCCGCGATACCACGGGTTGTTGTTGGACAAAACAGAACGAGGGCGGCATCGGTGCTCCGATGCCGCCCGCGTTCTGTTGTCGTCAATCACTACGCCGTCAGAGCGGCTCGTCGCCCATCGTGAACGGCACTGGCTCCGCAAAGGCTGACGGCAGCAGGGCCTCGAAGTTGGGCTCCAACGCCTCCGGAATGGGCTCCGGCGCAGGGAGCGCATCCGACTCGACATCCACTTCCGAATACCGGTACATACCCGTACCGGCCGGAATGAGATGGCCGATGATGATGTTCTCCTTGAGTCCCAGCAAGTCATCGCGCGAACCGCGGATGGCTGCATCCGTGAGCACGCGGGTGGTTTCCTGGAACGACGCCGCCGAGACGAACGACTGCGTGGTGAGCGAGGCCTTGGTGATGCCGAGCAGAAGCGGCTCCGCCGTTGCCGGACGGATTTTCTTCTTCTTGGCCTCATCATTTCCGTCGCGGAACATCGCCCGATCGACATGCTCGCCTTCGAGCATCTCGGTGTCGCCCGAGTCCACGATACGCACCTTCTGCAACATCTGCTTGACGATCACGCCAATGTGCTTGTCGTTGATCTTCACGCCCTGCAGGCGATACACCTCCTGCACTTCGTTGAGCAGGTATTCCTGCACCGCGCGCGGGCCCTTGATCCGCAAGATGTCATGCGGGTTGACGGGGCCTTCAGACAGGCGGTCACCGGCACGCACGCGATCGCCCTCGTGCACGCGGAGATGCTTGCCGGCCGGCACTTCGTACACCGCCTCTTCCTGCGTTTCGTCGACCACCCACTGGCCCTTGTCCACCAGCGCCGGACGCACAAAGACCTCGCGCTTGCCGCGCTTGATCTCGCCAAAGCGCACAAAGCCGTCGATCTCGGAAATCGTCGCCGGGTCCTTCGGACGGCGCGCCTCGAACAACTCGGCAACACGCGGCAGACCGCCCGTGATGTCGCGCGTCTTGTACGCCTCGCGGCTGATCTTGGCCAGAATCGTACCGGCCGAGATGTTCGCGCCGTCCTCGATGATGATGACAGCGCCGACCGGCACGATGAAGTCGCGGACGCGCTTCTCCTTGCCACCCTTGCTCTGCCAGATCTCGATGTGCGGGTGGAGCTTCTTCTCGCGGTCTTCAATGATGACGCGTTGACGCAAACCGGTGAGCTCATCGAGCTCCTCGGACAGCGACTCGTCTTCCACCAGGTCGACGAAGCGGATCTCTCCATCCACATCCGAGATAATCGGATTTGAATACGGATCCCACGTGAAGACGGTGTCCTCCTTCTTCACCACCTGTCCGTCTTCCACCATCAGGTACGCGCCAAGCGGAACAGCGAGCCGCGCTTCGATCGTGGCGTTCTTGTCCGCCGAGGCCTTGATGACCAGTTCGCCTTCGTACGACGTCACGACCTTCTGCCCATCGGCATTCTGCACCGTGATCAGGCGATCGCCGTACTCGATGACACCGGCCTTCTTGGTGTTGCGCTTCGTCTGCTCGGCGATACGTGCTGCCGCTCCACCGATGTGGAACGTACGCAGCGTGAGCTGCGTACCCGGCTCACCGATGGACTGGGCGGCAATGATGCCAACCGCCTCACCAATGTCGACCATCGCCATGGTGGCGAGGTTGCGACCGTAGCACATGCGGCAAAGACCACGCTTGGCTTCGCACGTGAGCACCGAACGGATCTTCACCGTCTCAATGCCCGACGCTTCGATCGCGTCCGCGGTCTCTTCACTGATCAGCTGCCCGGCTTCCACCAGCAGCTTCGGACGGCCGGCTTCATCGCGCTCCATCGGATCGAAGATATCTTCCGCCGCCACGTTGCCAACCAGACGCTCGGCCAACGGCTCGATCACATCTTCGCCTTCCTTCAGCGCCGACGTGTCCAAGCCGAGGATGGTGCCGCAATCCTCTTCGGCAATCGTCATGTCCTGCGCCACGTCAACGAGACGACGCGTGAGGTAACCGGCATCGGCCGTCTTGAGCGCCGTGTCGGCCAGACCCTTACGGGCGCCGTGCGTGGACGAGAAGTACTCGAGCACCGACAAGCCTTCACGGAAGTTCGACTTGATCGGGTTCTCGATGATTTCGCCGATACCACCGGTGAGCTTCTTCTGCGGCTTGGCCATGAGGCCGCGCATACCCGCCAACTGGCGGATCTGGTCGCGCGAACCACGGGAGCCGGAGTCGAACATCATGAACACCGGGTTGAACCCGCCCTGCGATTCACGCATGGCCTTGACCATCGCGTCGGCCACGTCCGTGTTGGCGTGGGTCCACGTGTCAATGACCTTATTGTAGCGCTCACCGTTGGTGATGTTACCCGTCGCGTACGCGCGCTCGAAGCGCTCGACGCGCTCGGTCGCTTCGGCGAGCAACTGCACCTTCTCCTTCGGGATGTGCAGGTCTTCGATGCCGATCGACACACCGGCGCGCGTGGCGTTGCGGAAACCGAAGTCCTTCAGGCGATCGAGCAGCTGCACCGTCTCGGCCAGCCCGCACTTGCGATAGCTCTGGAAGACGAGCTCGCCGAGCGCCTTCTTCTTCATGTCCTTGTTCAGGAACTCGAGGCCCTGCGGCACGATCGAGTTGAACAGCACTCGACCCGTGGTGGTGATGATCCATTCCGGCGTTTCCGCCCGACGGTCATACCAACGGATCGCCGAATAGAAGTCGGTCCGGTTGTTGACGATGGCCATCTCGATTTCGTCGATCACGGTGTACGCCGGCAGCTTCATGGCCAGCGCAGGATCCTTGAGCAACGCATCAAAACCGATGGGCGCCTTGGTCGCGACATAGCAGCCGAGCACGATGTCCTGTGACGGCTCGGCGACGGGACGACCGTCAGACGGCTTCAGAATGTTGTTGGACGACAGCATGAGCACGCGCGACTCGATCTGTGCTTCGAACGAGAGCGGCACATGCACGGCCATCTGGTCGCCGTCGAAGTCGGCGTTGAACGCCGCGCACACGAGCGGATGAATACGAATCGCCTTGCCTTCGACCAGCACTGGCTCGAACGCCTGGATGCCCAAACGGTGCAGCGTCGGCGCGCGGTTGAGCAACACCGGATGATCCTTGATGATGCCTTCCAGCACCTCGTAGACCATGGCATTCTCGCGCTCCACGATCTTCTTGGCGCGCTTCACCGTTTCCGCTTCACCGCTCTCGACGAGCTTGTGAATGATGAACGGCTTGAAGAGCTCCAAGGCCATTGCCTTGGGTAGACCGCACTGGTGGAGCTTGAGCTCCGGACCGACGACGATGACCGAACGCCCCGAGTAGTCCACGCGCTTGCCGAGCAGGTTCTGACGGAACCGGCCCTGCTTGCCCTTGAGCATGTCGGAGAGCGACTTGAGCGGACGCTTGCCACGACCACGAATGGCCTTGGAGCGACGGCCGTTGTCGAACAACGCGTCCACCGCTTCCTGCAGCATCCGCTTTTCGTTCCGCAGGATGACTTCCGGCGCGCGGTGCGAGATGAGCTTGGTGAGGCGGTTGTTCCGGTTGATGACGCGACGATACAGGTCGTTGAGGTCGGACGTGGCAAACCGGCCGCCATCGAGCGGCTCGAGCGGGCGCTGGTCGGGCGGAATGACGGGGATGACGTCGAGGATCATCCACTCCGGGCGGTTGCGGATCTCGCCGCCCTCGCCGGATAGACGGAACGCGTCGACGATCTTGAGCCGCTTGAGCAG
>JANNEV010000530.1:0-34245 GCA_031379145.1 Gemmatimonadaceae bacterium | reverse complement strand
CTGACCTTGGGGAGTCGGCCGAGCATAGCGAACGCGTATCCACCCAAGGTCGACCAATCACCCTCGGGAACCGGAAGCTTGTGGTCGGACCGCACGTCCACCAAGGACATCGAGCCGGCCAGTTCCAACACGCCCTCGTAGAGCACGGCATCTCGCGAAAACGGGTCATACTCGTCAGCGATATCGCCGACCACCTCTTCTACAAGATCTTCCATGGTGACAATTCCGGCGGTGCCGCCGTACTCGTCGAGAACGACGGCCAGATGCGCGCGCGTCCGTCGCAGGTCGTCCAGCACCCGCTCGGCAGCTCGCGTCGCCGGCACGAAGAGCGGTTCGCGAATGTGGTCCTGGAGTACGAACGTCGCAGGGTCTTCAAGGAGCCAGAAGTCCTTGGCCAGAAATACGCCCACAATATCGTCCGGGGTGTCGCGATAGACGGGGTACCTCGAATACCGCTCCCGCCGCAGCACCACGACCAGCTCCTCCAAGGTTACGTCTTCAGAGATGGCCACCATGTCGGTGCGCGGTCGCATCACGTCGATCGCCTTTTTGTTGTGGAAGTCGAAGACGCCGGCCAGCATCGCCGAGTCCGACTCAGCGAGGGTACCGTGCGCCCGCGCTTGCATGACGAGTAGCCGGAGCTCCTCCGGTGAGTGCACATGTCCGCTCTCCGATGTCGGTTGAATGCCCACGATGCGCAGCAACGCGTTCGCCGTTCCGTTCAGCATGTTGATGAATGGCGACATGGCGCGGGAAAACAGCATGAGCGGGCGAACAACCAGTCGGCTCACATCCTCAGGCTTGGCGAGCGCGATCGACTTTGGCGCCAATTCGCCGAGCACGATATGCAGAAACGTGATCACACCGAACGCCACCGCGATACCGGCGCCGGTGTGCAGTGCGCCGGGCGCCGGCTCGATATTGACCAGATGCAGCAACCGATCCACGAGCACGGCCACCGCGGGCTCACCGATCCAGCCGAGGGCCAGGGACGCGAGCGTGATGCCAAGTTGAGTGCCCGAGATGTACCGATCCAGCTGGGTCAGCGCTCGCTGCACCACAAGAGCGCCGCGGTCTCCCTCGGCCGCCATTTGATCGATGCGGCTTCGACGGACGGCGACGAGCGCGAACTCCGCGGCCACGAAAAAAGCGTTCAGCAGGACCAGCAGCAACACGGTCAGCAGGCGCAATGTGGCGCTGCTGAAACTGAGCTCCTGGCTCGCGAGTGCGGCAGAGTCGGCGATCATGGGAAAGCGAAACGGGCGAGCAGGTGATTCGTCATGGTACTGCAATCTGCAAGATCGCCGGGTCATCCGCGCGTCTTGCATTCTGCGAGTCCTGCCAATCCAGCCCGGCGGGGCGCGCCGAAACCCTCATACGGTCCAGTGCGATACACTCCAACGTCCCCCCGCATCGCGGTTGATGGCCTCCTCGACTCCCGCCGGGTGCTGCGGTGGGTCTGGCTTGGGCGCGTCGGTCTGGCTTGTGCGATTCTGGTTGCCGCAGTGTTCGTGTGGAGTCGCGCCGATCCGACCGATACGCTGGTGGCGACGCTGGCATTTGCGGCGGCGATTCTCGGAACAGTCGCATCGGCAATGTACGGCGAAATGCGCCGCGGGACGTTCGGGTCAGGCTATTACGGAGTGCAGTGCGCCATCGATCTGCTCCTGGTCACGGCCGTGGTTCACATCACCGGTGGCTGGAGCTCTCAATTCGCGGCGCTGTACATCCTGGTGATCGCGAGCGGTGCGTTGATGTTACCGTTTCGTGGCGGATTGGCAGTCGCCGGGGCGGCCTGTGTCCTCTATTCGGTGGACGTTGGCTGGCTGGGAACGGCGGCATCTCCGATGGGCATGGTGGTCCAGCTTGCGGTGTTCGCGATCGTCGCCATCGGGTCGGGGATGGTCGCCATTCGACTTCGCCAGGCTGGGCTCGGCCAGAACGCGCTCGCGGCGCAACTGGTCAAGGTCCAGCTCGAAGCGGCCGACATCCTTCGCTCGATCCGTTCCGGCATCATCACCGTGGACGCCGAGGGACGCCTGGTGTATGCGAATCCGGCTGCCACCGACCTGCTGGGCATAAACCTGCGACTCTTTGTAGGGCGTCCCTTGGTCGAGACGCTCGATGGGGTCGCGCCGGTGCTCGCGAGCCTGCTGGAGCAATCCTCGCGCAATGGGGTTCGCACAACGCGCGCGGAAGCGCTCATTCGACGCGACGGTGCCGACATCGAGATCGGGGTTACGACTACCGTGGCTGAGGGCGGAACAGAGTCTGCAGGAGCGTCAGCAACCGCCATCTTCCAGGATATCTCCGACAGCAAGCGGATGCAGTCCCTGCACGTGCGTGCGGAGCGGTTGCAGGCCGTGGCCGAGTTGAGTGCATCGTTGGCGCACGAGATCCGAAACCCGCTGGCCTCCATTCGGAGCGCCGCCGAACAGTTGGCGCGGCGGCGAGGCATCACCGCGCGGATCACCGAGCAGGATGACGATGAGCGGGTGCTGTTTGGACTGATGATTCGGGAGTCTGACCGATTGAGTCGATTGTTGTCCGATTTTCTTGACTTCGCTCGCGCGCGGGTCACTCGCGTGGAACGCCTGAATCTGGGAGCGATCACCGAAGCGGCCGTACTGGTCGCCGCGACACATCCTGACCGTGTGGCGTCGATGCAGCTTCGAGTGGAAGTGGAGCCTGACTTGCCGCTCGTGGACGGTGATGAAGATCTGTTGCATCGCGCGATCTTCAATCTGGTCTTGAATGCCGTGCAGGCGGCTGGTGCCGCCGGCCTGGTGCACGTGGCGGTACGCCGACAGGAGGCCGAAGCACCGACGGCGACGCGATCCAGCGGAGCACGCCACGCCGTGACCGATGGCGCCCATGTCGCGATCGTGGTAACCGACGATGGGGAAGGAATTCCCAGCGATCTTCGCGAACGACTCTTTGAGCCGTTTGTGAGTGGAAAAGTCGGTGGCACGGGACTGGGCTTGCCAGTGGCGCATCGCGCGATCGAGGCCCATCACGGACTCATCCTCGTCGACACGTTGTCGCGCGGATCGCGCTTCACCGTGCTCGTGCCGCTGTCCTCACCTTTCGGTGTCTCGCCTGACGTGGCCAATGACGAAGCACCGTTGATCTTTCCGACGCTGGGCTCACGCGTGCCCACAGCACCGTCGCGCCTGCTCGGAGTCTCCGCATGATCGCATCCACCCCCGCAGCCGAGACTGCGCCTCGCGTGCTGATTGTCGACGATGAGGTCGGAATTCTGGACTCGCTTCGCATCCTGCTCAAGACAGAGGGGTTCATCCCTTTTACGGCACACGGTGGAAAGCAGGGCATCGAACGCATTGCCGAACTCAAGCCAGACATCGTGCTCACCGATGTGCGCATGCCGGATATTGGCGGCGTTCAGGTGTTGGCCACGGCGCGCATGGTTGATCCAGAAATTCCCGTCATCCTCATGACGGCCCAGGCAACGTTGCAGTCGGCTATTCAGGCTGTGAATCAGGGCGCGTTCTATTACATCCAGAAGCCGTTTCAGAACGATGAGCTGATCGCCATTCTTCGCCGCGCTTCGGAGCATCGGCTACTTCGGGCAGAGAACCATGTGCTCAAGCAGGAAATCCGGCGGCGCGATCGGAACGGTCCGGGCCGGCCCGTGGGTAATTGCCGGAGTTGGGTGGATGTGCTCCGGTTGGCAGAGACGGTCGCGCCGACGGACTCGACGGTGCTGATCACTGGCGAATCCGGCACGGGCAAGGAGGTCGTTGCGCGATACGTGCACGACCTGTCCACGCGCAGCGAACACAGCTTCCTGTCGATCAACTGCGGCGCCCTACCCGAGTCGCTGTTGGAGAGCGAGCTGTTCGGTCATGTGAAAGGATCGTTCACCGGAGCGGTGAAGGACAAGCAGGGATTGTTTGCCGCAGCACAAAGCGGGACGTTCTTTCTGGACGAAATCGGTGAGACTACCGCCTCCACGCAGGTGAAACTGCTACGGGTGCTGCAGCAGCGCGAGGTGATTCCGGTTGGTGCCACCGAAGCGCAGTCGGTGGATGCGCGCGTGATCGCAGCCACCAATCGGAATCTCGAGGATGAGATCAAGCGCGGGAGCTTTCGAGCGGACCTCTTCTACCGGCTGAACGTCATTGCCGTGCATCTGCCGCCCCTTCGTGAACGTCGCGAAGATATTCCGCTCCTCGCGGAGACGTTTCTCGACCGTTCGGCGGCGCAACGCGGCGGGTCGCCGAAACGGCTGTCTGATTCGGCGCTGGACATTCTCTTGTCGTATCAATGGCCAGGCAACGTGCGAGAGTTGGAGAACGCGTTGGAACGCGCCGTCATACTGTCTCCGGGAAGCCTCATCAGTCCCGACGCGCTGCCGGCGAGAATCTCCGAGCGACACGCCGAGCCGCTGGTCACGGAGCGCACGCCGTCCAGCCCGACGCTCGAAGCGATTGAACGCGCGTACATCCACTGGGTGCTGCAGAACGAAGGTGGGAATAAGAGTCGGGCCGCAGAAATGCTCGGGATCGATCCGTCAACGCTCTACCGAAAGCTCGTTCGCTACGGGGAAGCGTGAATGATCACACGTGATGCGCCGCTCGGTCGGGAGGCCGCGCCGCGGCGTTCCGGATTCACCCTGATTGAGCTCCTGATGGTCGTGCTGATCATCGGTATCCTCGCGACGATCATGATCTCCAAGTTCGGAGCCTCGAAGGACCGCGCATACGTCTCGGCCATGAAGGCGGATCTGCACAACTTCGCATCCACCGCCGAGTCTCGATATGCGATGGATGGCAGCTATGCGAACGTTGCCGTTCCTCGGGGTTCGCCGGGCGTCACGGTCACCGCCGTGGTTGGAGTGACGGATTGGTCCGCCACGGCAACACACGTCGGTATGCCGGGGAAGACCTGCGTCATGAGCTTTGGTGGCAACGGCAGCAGCGACCCTCTCTGTCAGTAGCGCATCAATGGACCTGCTAACCGTGCAAGCTGCACGAGATCAGGCATTCTGAGAGAGGCGTTCCGCCGAGCGCGTCTGCCGCGAAATGATGTAAGTGATGCAACCGCAATGACTTTGATTGCTCAGCCGCCGCTGGCCCGCGATGTGCCATGCAATATCCCGTCGAGTCAATCCTCATTCACGCGGATTGAACGTCAGCCCCCTCTCGGAGAAATACAATGACCCGTTCTGCGACCCGTTCTACCCGCAAAGGCTTCACGCTCATCGAATTGCTCATCGTGGTGGTCATCATCGGCATCCTGGCCGCGATCGCGATTCCGAAGTTCGCGGACACCAAGAAGAAGGCGTACGTCACGGCCATGAAGAGCGATCTGAAGAATCTGGTACCGGCCGCCGAGGCCTGGTTCGCTGACAACAATACGTACGCCGGCTTCACCGCGCCGACGGGTTCGTCGGGTGTCGCACTCAGCGTCACGGCGGCTACGGCCACGGGCTGGGCTGGCGCGGCAACGCATGCGAACGCCACGGGTGCCGCCTGCGACATCGGCGTCGGCAGCGGAACGCCGACTGGTCGTGGCGAAGGCGAGCCGGGTGGTACCGCCTGTAGGTAAAGTGGTGCGGATGCACTCCCGGCTCTCCGGAGCCGGGGCACGGGGGTCGAGCGAAAGCTCGGCCCCTCGCTCGTTATGCCATACAAGCCGCGCTGCATCGAGGATCGTCGCTGGCATAGGCAACCTGCAGGAGTTCTTGCAAAGCGACCGGGGAGTTCCAAGGAGCGTGGCGCTATGGTGCGTGCAAGCGATTGAAAATCAACATGTTGTGATCATCGCACGGGCGTGGCATTCCGTTTGCAAATCGGAGGGTCATGCATCGAATTGCTCATCGTGGTGGTCATCATCGGCATCTTGGCAGCGATCGGGTGTATCAAGTGCGCTGACACGAAGAAGATGGCGTACGTCACGGCCATGAAGTTCGATTTGAAGAACTTGGTACCGGCCGCCGAGGCATGGTTCGCCGACAACAACACCTACGCCGGCTTCACGGCGCCTGCAGGTTCGTCGGGTGTTGCGTTGAGCGTGACGGCAGCCACCGCCACGGGCTGGGCCGGCGCGGCAACGCACGCGAACGCCACCGGAGCGTCCTGCGACATCGGCGTCGGCAGCGGAACGCCTACTGGTCGCGCCGAAGGTGAACCGGGCGGCGCGGCCTGCAAGTAGGGCATCGCTGGCGAAGGGCCGGCGACGCGAGTTCGTCGAAACAGAAGGGTCGGGCATGCGCCCGGCCCTTTCGTTCTTCCGGTCCCCTGAGAGTGCAGGTGGACAATCACCGGTTGCCCATACGGTCGCAGCAAGGCATCGTGCGCGGTGCCCAATTCCACATTCCCGCGCATCCACACCCGCTTGAGCTACGTGCTCGCCGCCGCCAGCCTGTCGGCGCTGTTCGGGGTCATCGCATCTATGTGGCTTACTGAGTATCTGCCCTCGCCGCTTCGATGGCCGGTAGTGCTTGTCCTGCTGTCGCTCGTTTCCCTGGTGTGGGCGATGGTCATGCGGCGTGAAGTGCAGCGTGTGGTGGAGGCTCCGCTCGCCGCGTGTGTGGCTGCCGCCGAGGCCATCGCCAAGGGTGAAGTCACGCAGCGTGTTCCCGCAGGCTCGACCCAGGAATTCGACCTGCTCGCGTCGAGCATCAACCGCATGACGGAGCAACTGCTCGCAGCGAACCAGCTGCGCATGCGCGTTGAGAAGTTGGCGACGATGGGGCGCATTGCGGCCGGCGTATCGCACGAGATCGGGAATCCGCTGTCGGCGATCGCGAACTACGCACACGTGCTTCGCATGCGCACCGATGGCATCGCCGGTACGACGGAGGCACTCGATGCACTGGAGCGGGAGATCGGCCGAATCGACCGTATCATGCGCGGTCTGCTCGACTATTCGCGGCCGCGACGCCTGACGCCAAAGCCGGTCGTGGTGGATGACGTCATCAACGAGGTGCTGCGGCTACTTGCCGATCAGGGAATCACGAGGCGCTTTCAACTCCTGCCGCAACTCGAGGCGCCGAACGGCGTCGTGTATGCTGAACGCCACGACCTCGAGCAGGTTTTCGTCAACTTGCTGCTCAATGCCGCCGACGCCATGGACCGCGACGGACTGATGGTGATCAGCACGCACATCAACGACGTCTCGGACTTCGGGGAGACGTCCGAGAAGCGTCGCACCGACCGGCCCGACGACCCTTGGTTGCATCGGCCGAGCCGTCGAGCGCTCGCGTGGTTGGCGCGTCCCGAGTCACCAGACCGTTTCTTGCAAGTCGTCTTGGCCGACTCCGGCACCGGTGTGGCCCCCGAAGACGAAGAACGGATTTTCGAGCCCTTCTTTTCGACGAAGCAGCCCGGAAAGGGGACGGGGCTCGGGCTGGCGATTGTGGCGAGTACGATCGAGAATCTCGGCGGTACGATCTGGGTGCAACGCGCCCGTGAAGGCGGTGCGGCCTTCATCATACTCTTGCCGCTGCATACGAGCAGCGGACTGCTGGGGATCGCGGCGGAATAGAACCGATCGCAGCGAATCGGTGACGGAGCAACGCTCGCATCGGCTCAGGTTTGGGCCATGCCGACAGAGCCCCGCCACACCAAGTCCGACGTGCCCCGCTATCGGCGAGGACACCAGCGCCACGGTCGACTGCTTGTCGAAGGCCTCGTAACCCTGCTGTTGCTGGCCACGGCGGGTCTGATGCTCACCGCCAGCGTGCGCGCTGTTGCTACCCTGGCCGACGATGCTGTTCAGGTGTCCCACGCACAGGCAGATGCAACGTCGCGCGCTGAGCACGTATTGTCGCAGGGGTGTGTCGCACCAACGGCTCCGCTGGTTTTCGCGTCACGTCACGCGACCACGGTGATTGCCGGCTTCGGCCAGTCCGCCCTCCGGGCACAGCGCGTCGTTGTGCACCTCTTCCCCTCGCCGATCTCGTTGCGCGACACGCAGCAGCTCACGCTGAGTACGGCGCGGTCGTGTCCATGAGCTCACTCGGAAGGGGCCAGTTGTGCCAGCACCGGCCGCGAAACGGACGACGCGGTAGTTCGCTCTTGGAGCTGCTCGTCGCTCTCCCCCTTCTCGCGCTATTGGCGGCGATCGCGGCAGGTCTGCTCCTGACCATGCATCGTGTCGCGCAACGCACGGATGCCAGCCTGACGGCCTCGCACGAACTCCGTCACGCGGCAGCGGTATTGTCGGCCGAGTTGCGCGCTCTGCGATCATCGGAGCTTCAATCGTGGACGGATACGACGCTTGAAATACGCACGATGGTGGGCGCCGGCCTCGTGTGCTCCGGGCGAGGGCCGCTCGACCGTGTGGAGCTCTTGCCAACGGATCGTGCGGATGCCGCACACACGCACTGGCGAAGTGCGCTGCAGGCAGGTGACGACGCACAGTTGTTTCTCGCGACGACCGACTCGATGCTGGCACCAATGGCATATAGTGCGGTGGTACGCACGCAAAACAGCTCGCGCGCCTGTCGCGGATCTTCACTGCTCGATAGCAGCGCCGCGCCCGCCGCGCCGACACTGCAGCTGGTACTCGCAATGCCGCTACCCAGCGTCCCCGCGGTTGGCAGCCCCGTTCGTGTGACACGCGCCATTCGATACGAGCTGTATCGCAGCGGCGGACGGCCGTTCCTCGGTCGGCGGGAGCGCAATGGGCTGGGCTGGGACGTGCTGCAGCCAGTAGCCGGTCCGTTGCTGAACGCACAGTCGCGGGGTCTTCACATTGACGTCCGCGATCGCTCGGATGTACCAGTGCATCTCGGCGACACCACCGCCGCACTGGTGCGTATCGAACTTCGGGCCGCACCGACCGTGACGCCTCGCGCCGGATCTTCTCGACTGTCGCTGCCTGATTCCATCGCCGTGGTCATCGCGTTGCGCCCCGGTTCACCACAATGAGTGTGCGCCCCGGGGGAGCGCGTGGGCGCGCCGGCATCGTCCTCCCATTCGTGCTCGTGGCCATGGTCCTCGTGGCACTCCTGGCAGCGGATGCGCAGTTCATCGCCTGGCGCGCATCTCGCGCGGCGCGCCAGGCATGGAACGGCGCCCGCTCCCTGTTGGCTGCGGACGAAGGTATCGCTCGAACGGTCGCGTCGTGGGACGCGGCAGCGTTCGCCGCGCAGGCCATCGGAGCGCGCGTGCACGCACAGATAACCACCGCCGATGGCGAGGCCGTTGACGTCACGGTGACACGCACACAACCGCTGATCGCCTTCGTCGAGTCGCGCGCACAGAGCCGACGCTCGGGCGCGGCCTCCGCGGCGACGCGGCGCGTCGGTCGCGCCTTGTTCGTCCAGCCGCCCTCCCTGCCATTGCGTGCGGCGGTCACGGCCATAGGCCCGTTCTCGGTTCTCGGTTCTGCGTTGATTTCGGGACAAGACACGGCGCCGGCGGACGAGTGTGGTCCCTGGCGTGACACGCTTTCCGTGGGCGGCGTCGAGTCGCAGGGCGGCGTCATCAGCCACAGCGCGACGATTCTCGGATCGCCGACCGTTGCAACGGGTATCGACCCGACGGCGGACGCGCTCCGGTTCGACCGTGCGTGGTCTGTGATCGCGTCGCGCACCCGCGCCGGCGCTTTCGCAGTCGCAGGCGGACTCGTGCCAGTCTATCCACCATGGCACGCCGTGATGGTCCGCGACACCGCGCCGGTACAGGTCCACGGAGTGGCACAGCACGAAGGTCTGCTCGCGATTGATCAGGACCTCGTAGTGCACGGTACGCTGCGTGTGAGAGGAGTGCTGCTCGTTCGCGGCGCCGTGCACGCCACACATGGCCAGCTCTTGGTCGAAGGCGCGGTGGTGGTGCGGAGTCCTCACGGTCATGCGTCGGACGTAGGGAGTGCCGTCCGGATCCGATACTCCCAGTGTGCACTTCGACGCGCGCTCGCGGCCGTGGCGTTGCCGTCCCGCGCACCGTTTCACCTCTGGTCAGAGCGCTGACGGAACGGAATGGTCCCGCTGTGTAACGGCGCAACAGTCCGGGCGCACTGGAGCCGACACTATCACACTGACGGCAGTTATACCCGCTCGTTGCCTCTGCTCAGCGTTACCTCGTGAGCGGCCGGTCGTTCTTAGGGAGAATCGCCCGATCGGCTAGGTCAATGTGTCCTGCTCGCCGTGTCTCGCACGGAATCGTGCAAAGCAACGTACATCACGCGTAACCCCCGGATCCATGCAGCTCTTCGGACGAAAGAAGATCACCATCGGGCTCGATATCGGTTCCGGCTGTATCAAAGCGGCCGTCATCGATCATAGCTCCGGCACGCCGGAGCTCTCCAAGGTGGTCGTCACGCCGCTCGGCGAGACGGCGATCGTCGACGGCGAAGTGATGGATCCTGGCCTCGTGAGCGACGCCATCCGGCAGACGCTGGAAGCCACTGGCGCCAAGACCAAGCACATTGTCGCTGCCGTCGGAGGACGCGACGTCATCGTCAAGAAAATCGCGATCGAGCGCGTGAAGGAAGCACAGGCGCGCGAGTTGATGCGCTGGGAAGCGGAGCAGCACGTGCCCTTCGACATGGAGTCGGTGGAGCTCGACTTTCAGATCCTTGACCCCGAGGCGGACGGATTGGAGATGAGCGTGCTGCTGGTGGCGGCAAAGCGAGAGCTCGTCCTCGCGCGACGACACCTGCTCGATGAAGCCGGCGCTTCCCCTGCCGTGATCGACGTGGACGCGTTCGCGTTGCACAACGCGTTCGAAGCGAATCACCCCGATGCGATGGAAGGAACGGTCGCACTGATCAACATCGGGAATGAAGTCACGAACCTGAACATTCTGGATGACGGGGTGCCGATTCTCACGCGCGACCTCACCGTCGGTACCCGTCGGTTCCGTGAGGATCTGCAGCGAGAGCACGGAATCAGCGGCGAGGACGGCGAACACATGCTTCGCGGATTCGATCGGACGCTGGAATTGGATGGTGCGGTCGCGCTGCGCGGAGAGGAGATCGCCGTGGGTATCGAGCGCGCATCGACCTTTCTCGCCACGTCCTCCCGCAACTTCGGTCAGATCCGTGCCGTGTACGCGTGTGGCGGAGGCTCGCGTGTGCCGGGACTGCTGCCCTGGCTCGCCGAACGACTGCGCATCACCGTGCAACCGGCAAACGCGCTCGCGCGAATCGCGGTACGCGACGGCGCCTTGGAGCTGCTCGCCGCCGATGAAATCGCACCACTGCTGATGCTGCCGGTCGGACTCGCTCTTCGCGCCGCGGCCTGAGGACACGGAACATGATGCTCGAAATCAACCTGCTGCCTGGTGTCAAAAAAACTTCGCGGGGAGGCAACTCTTCCGACGCCGCCGCGATGCTCGGCGGGATCATCAGGAGTGTACGCGATCCTTGGCTCGTCGGCGCTGCGAGCGCCGTGGTCGTCGCCGTCGCGAGCGTTGGCGTGCTCTTCACGTCGCAGCAAGCGCGCGCGAGCGAAGTCGGAACCAAGCTCGAGACCGCGGTGCGCGATTCCACGCGCTATGCCAAAGTGCTCGCGGCACGACGCAAGCTCACGGCCGAGCGCGATTCCGTGCATCGGCAGCTGCAGATCATCCGCACCATCGACGACAATCGGTACAACTGGGCGCACATTCTTGACGAGGTCAGTCGCGCGTTGCCGTCGTTCACCTGGCTGACGATTCTCGAGCAGACGAGCAAGGCTCCGCTTCCGCCCGGAGCGGACACGCTACGTGCGTCGAGCGCGCCGGTCACGCCGGCTGCCAAGGCCGCTGCAAAGGACTCCGCCAAGACGAAGGTGGTGGCCGATTCGGTCAACGTGCATCCCGACATCGACTTCCGGATCGTCGGGCAGACGGTTGACATCCAGGCGCTCACCATGTTCATGCGGCAGCTCGAGAGCTCGCCGTTCATCCAGCGTGTGGCCCTGACGAAGTCCGAAATCGTTGTCGTCGACAACAAGGATGTCACGCAGTTCGAATTGACCGCCTCGTATGAAGTGCCGCCGGCGGGTGTCGTTCGCACTTCGCCGCTCGTCGTCCCGGTCCGCTGACCCCGAGATCATCATGGCTCTCTTGCCCACGTCCAAGTCCGACCAGATCAAACTCGTGATCGGCTTCGTCGCGCTGGTCCTTACCGGTGCGTATGTGCTGTATCCCCACGCAGCCAAGTCCGAGCAGATCGCCGCGGACGCGGTGCGGCTGACGGCACTCGAAACCGCAAATCAGCGGGCGGCCAAGGAGTTCGCGTCCGGCAACATCGACCGGCTGCGCGCGCAAGCGGCAGAGAACCGTTCGGCCCTTGTTGTCATGCGCCGACTCGTTCCCACGGGGCAGGAGGTGCCCGCGCTGCTGGAGGAAGTCTCCACGGCGGCTCGGCGAGCCGGCCTCGATGTAGGCGGCGTGACGCCGGAGCCCGTCATTCCGGGCGATCGATTCGATACGTATCGCTACACCGTCACGATCATCGGTGGCTACCACCAGTTCGGTGCTTTCCTCGCCAACGTCGGTTCGCTTCCGCGAATTGTCGCGCCCGTGTCCTTCTCGATCATCAGTGGCTCGCCGATTCGAGGCCAGTCAGTCATCAAGACGGCGCAGAAGGGTGCGTTAGCCTCCACCATCACACTGCAGACGTACGTCGAGCGCACCACGCCTCCGAAGCTCGTCGCCGTGCGGGAGAAGTCCTCATGAGTCGTGTCCTGTACCTGCTCGCGCCGAACCTGCTCACCGCAATTGCGTTCTCGTTTGGTGCGCGAGATATCGCGGCGCAGACTGCCACGAACGCGAGTGCCTCGCAGGTTGTTCGCCATGCCGCCATCACGGCCGTATCCGCCGGCACCATGGGACCGGCGGTCGCTGCCAAACGAGTGACGGGACTTCCCTCGGAGATCACGTTGCAGCGGGAAGTCTTCGACTACAACGGGTCCGGTCGCCGCGACCCGTACCGTTCGTTGATGAGTACCAGCGAAGTCCGTCCCTTGCTCTCCGATCTCCGTCTTACCGCAGTGGCGTTCGACCCCGACGGCGACAACTCGGTGGCCATTCTGCGAGACAGTTTCTCCAAAGCACAGTATCGCATTCGCGTTGGCCAGCAGCTCGGCCGGTTGCGCGTGTCCGGCATCAAGCAGAAGTCCGTGCAGTTCACGCTCGACGAGTTCGGATTCAATCGGCAGGAAACGCTGCAGCTGAGCAGTGACACGACGAAACTGAGGAACCCATGATGGGACCGACGACCGTTGCGGTGATCACCGCGACACTCGCATTCGCTGCGCACGGAAGCGCGACAGTCTACTCCGCACCCGCGTCTGGCCGCACGCTGTTCACAACACCCGCCGGCGCGGACGACGCGCCGGGGCGCGGACGCGTCTCGAGCATCTCCGTCGAGACCGCGCCCGCCGGCGCGGCCATTTCAATCGCCATCGACTCGGCGATCGGTGTCCGACACTTTCTTATTGCCAGTCCCACGCGAATCGTCGTCGATCTCAGTGGTGCGAGCTTGGCGCTCCGCACCTCGGTCTACGACGGGCAGATTCGCGGCGCCGTTCGAAACATCCGCCTATCGCAGTACAGGGCGGATACGGTTCGCCTGGTCATCGACCTTGACGAGTCTCGCCAGTACACGGTGGCTCGTTCTGGGGGGGAGCTTCGGCTGATCGTCACCGGCGGAGGCGCCGACTTCGCTCGTTGGCAATCGACGAATGAAGGCGCGCCGGTCACGGCCGTCGCGGCTGGACGCCTTGATGCCCCGTCGGTTGTCACGGTCACCGCCTCGACCGACCCGGTCAAGGTCAAGAGCAAACCCGATGTCCGCGGGGATATACAGTCCGCGGCCAGGATTGAAGCGGATCGCACAGAGGCGAGCTATTCCGCCAACCAAGCTGAGGCCAAGGCAGATCACTCACCGATGAACACGGCGAGCGCGCAGAAAATGAAGGTGATTGCGGATCGCGGCGACATCGAGCGCACGCCGGGTACGAGCACCGTCCCCGCAGCGCTTCGTCGGCAGCAGAAGCCGCGAATTTCCGTGAGCTACGACGGCACCGATATCCGTGACGTCATCGCGGCCTTCGCGACGTTCTCCGGCCGCACGATCGTGGTCGGAAAGGACGTCAAGGGTGAGGTAACGGCAGACATCAGCGACAAACCGTGGGACGTCGCGCTGCAAGCGATCCTGCAGTCGCAGGGGCTCGCCGCGACCGAAGATGCCAGCGGCATCATCACCGTCGACAGCTATCGCAATCTCGCGTCCAATCAGGCCCTCGAGCCCACCATCACGCAGGTGGTCGACGTGAACTACGCGAAGGCGACAGCACTACGTCAGACGGTCATCGCGCTGCTCGGTCGCGATTGTACCGGCCTGACCTCGATGCAATCCGGCGTGCCGCAGAATCAGGGCAACAACGGCGGCGACCCGCAACAGAACAACCCCGGCGCTGGTCAGGGGTGCGTGGTCCGGGGCTCGGTCGTGGCGGACAGCGCCACCAACAAGTTGATCATCACCGATGTTCCTTCCCGCCTGCCGGAGATTATCGCGCGACTGAAGGAGCTTGATGTGCGAACACCACAGGTCGCCATCAAGGCCAAGATCATCTTCGTCAATCGGACGGGCATCCAGGACATCGGACTCGCCTATGATCTCGGAACGGGCAACAAGCAGTTCTTCCAGCAGCTGGTGCCCCGCACCGACCCCAACACCCTGCGCCCCGTTGACACCAACGGTGATGGTGTTCCCGATGCCGTCGGCGGTGGGACCCCGTTTGAGGGACCGGCACGCATCGCACTCGGTGGCAATGCCATTGCTGGCATCGCCAACGCCAACAATGCCATCAAGCCAAACGCGCTGAACCTGATCTACAGCACCGCGCTGGGTCGCTATCAACTGACGGCATTCCTGAACGCGCTCCAGACATCTTCCCTCGCGGACGTGCAGTCGGAGCCGAGCATTACGATTCTCAACAATCGATCTGCCGAGATCTTCGTCGGACAAGAGATTCCGATCCGCGTCATTGACGCGAGCGCTGGCGGTGCGGGCGGCGGTGGAGGTGGCGGTGGAGGTGGCGGTGGTGGTGGCGCCGGCAACCAGCCGAACGCGGGGACGTTCTTCCCTCGCGCGGCTGTCTCGAAGGAAGAAGCCGGCATCAAGCTTTCCGTTACTCCACAAATCACGAACAACCGCATGGTGCTCATGAGCATCAAGGCGGAGAACTCGAGTGCGGAGATCGCGGCGACGGACGTCGGCGTCATTTTCAATAGGCAACGTGCTGAGTCGCAGGTTCTGGTTGCGGACGGTGAAGCTGCGGTCATTGGTGGTCTCACGGTCACGGAAACCACTCGCTTTCGCAGTGGCATCCCGGTGCTCATGAACCTGCCGTTCATTGGTCGCCTCTTCTCGCAGAACTCGAGGAACGAGACCAAGCGGGACCTGCTCATCCTGGTGACCCCGCACATCCTCGACGACGGCATTACGCCTCCCCCAGGCCGCTAACGCGACGAGGACATTCGAACCATGCTCGCGATTCCCAACCATTCGCCGCAGGCGCGCCGGCGGACGAGTCACCATCCGCTCCACGCGCTGCTGCTCGTCGGCGCGCTGGTCGCGCTCGCCGCCTGCTCAGGCGACGAAGTCATCGACCCTCCGTTCCGTGACTCGATTGCCCCGCGCGTCACTATCGCCAAGGGCAACGACGCTGGCGATACCGTGCTCGCCATGCGTGTCAGCGCCACCGACAACATCGGACTGAAGACCGTCCGCGTGTTCCTGAGCGGCAGTGTGACCGCACAGTACGATTCGACCATCACGACGGCGCTGCAGGCCATTGATGTCGCGCTCAAGTTCCGGGTTCCTGCTTCCGCGCCGATCGGCTCCACGGTCAACATTCGCTCGATCGTGATTGACGGCGCCGGCAATACGTCGGACACTGCACGCTTGGTGATGACGGTGGGCAACCTCGAGCCACCAACGGTCGTCATCACCAGTCCAGCAACAGGGTCACCTGTGGTCACGGGTAAATCTCTCGTGATCTCGTTGTCTGCGCGCGCCCGCTACAAAGTGCGCACGCTCGGCTATGCCATTGCCGGCGCGTATGTCTCGCGAGACTCGGCGCTGCTCGGTGCGCCGCTCAAGGACTCCGTGTCCATGCTCGATACGCTCGTCGTTCCGGATACGGTGAAGGGACAAGTCATTACCGTGACCCCGTTTATCGTCGACTCGCTCAATCAACGCGTACTCGGTGCGCCCGTCAGTTACGCGGTCCTGAGCCCGACCACGGCCAACACCATTCCCGTCGTGAAGACGGGCGTCATGGATCGGCTTGAGGTCAGTGACACGATCTTCGTCGAAGCGACCGATCCGGTCGGCATCACTGTACTCGGCTACGAAGTACGCGCCCTTGGTGGACAGCTGCTGCTCGCAGATTCCGCATCCTCAGCAGGCAGTTTCTCCACGCTGGTACGAACGTTCAGGACCCGATTGCCGATCTCCGTCTTTCCGACCCAGGTCACAGTGGTCGGATTCGCCCGGAATGCGAACGGACGTCGTGACGTGGCACGATCCACATCGGGCGCGATAAAGCTCGACTCTGCGACGGTCGTGGCGGGGTTCACGAATCCGCTTCCGCTCGGAGGTACGATCGCCGACGCCATGTACTTCCCACGGAATGATCGCCTCTATCTTACGAACATCGAGCGGAACCAGGTCGAGGTGTTCAATCTCGCCGACTCCACCTTCAGGAGCCCGATCATCGTCGGATCGCGTCCATGGGGAATCAGTCCCTGGCCGCGGACCCGTGATGGGATCATGGGAGACACGTTGCTGATCGCCAACTCCGGCGGCACGAATATCAGCTACGTCGACCTGAAACAGGGAACAACAGGCCGCGAAGTCTTCCGCTATCCGCTGCCGAACATCCTCGCGTATAGCGTCACCACCGTGAAATCGGCAACGACGGATCTTCCCATCACGCAGCGAACGGTCTACGACTTCAGTGATCGACCGCAGTACATCGCATCGACCTGTACCGGCGACGTGGCACCGGGCTCACCGTGCCAGGACGTGGTGCTCGTGTACTCCACGACGCCGACGCCCGGTCAGTCGGTCCCGTTCCCGAACCAGGGGACCATGCGCTGGGAGAACCTCACCAAGCGCACATCGCACTTTTTCTACGAGCAAGCGATCGGTCAGACGGCCGGCCGAGCCGATACGCTGGAGATCATTCGTTTCGCCGCGCAGGGCTTCGGCAGCGACTCGGTGTTGCTGCCAGCGAAGCAAACCATCACGCTCGTGGATGGCACGAAATTCAACTACTCGGTAGTTGTTCGACTGCCGGAGCTGGCCTTCCGCGACACGACGTACGTGCGCAGCTCGGGCAATTTCCGCCGCGCCATCGTTGGCGAAGGGGGACCGGTTCGTGGGAGTCGCGCCATGGCGTATGACGTGACAACGGGATTCGACCTGTACCCACCGATGCCCGTGATCGACCTGGGCATCTCGCGGCCGATGGACGTCAGTGACTTCATCGCCAACGCGTTCGCCCGCGTGCAGGGTGTCGGTATCAATTTCGATGGCGAACTGGGTGCCATCAAAGGTGACAGCACGTACATCCTTGATCGCACGCTCCGTCTGCAGGGCATCCTGCAGTCACGGTCGAGCGGCGGTGGGCTCGATTTCCATCCGCTCAACGCCGGGATGAATTCCACGCCGCTCAAGACACGACTGGTGTTCGTCGCCTCCAGCGAGCCGGTCATCGATATCTTTGACAGCTACTGCTACAAGAAGGTGGCCACGGTGCCGATTCGCGACCCCATTGTCGGACCCGTCCGGGCCTCGATTCGCCCGAACGGACAGATCGTGCTCATCGGCGCCACGAAACGTGGCGTCACCATGGTTGCACTGCCGGACAACTTTACCACGACTTGCGGATAGTCGTGATCGCTGGTCGCTGATGGTGCGGCTGTTCGGCACGATTGGCCGAATCGCCATGCTTGCGAGGTCGAACGCGCCGCGCTTCCAGTGAAGCGCGGCGCGTTGTTTTCGCGAGGAACGTCGGCGCGCCCTGCAGGCGCCCCGTGCGTTTCCGGGGCGCGTGTTCTAGGTTGCGATTCTCGTTCTCGACGGCGCTTGGCCGGTCGCACACGACTCCCGCACCCCCTATCAACTTCCGCATGCTCCGCTTCACTACCGCTGGCGAGTCCCACGGGCCGGCGCTCGTCTCCGTGCTGGAAGGCGTCCCCGCCGGGTTGCCTCTGCTCGCGGCCGACATCGACGCGGATCTTGTGCGGCGGCAGCAAGGGTATGGCCGTGGGCGTCGCATGCAGATCGAGTCCGATCGTGTCGAGTTCCTGTCCGGAGTGCGCGCTGGGGAGACGTTGGGCTCACCGGTAGCCATGCTGATCCGCAACAGCGACTGGAAGAACTGGGAAGAAATCATGGATTCCGCGCCCCGAGCGGAAGACGCCGACGGGATGCGCAAGCGAGGCGTCACTCGTGTTCGTCCCGGGCATGCGGACCTGACAGGACTGCTCAAGTACGACCGCACCGACGCGCGTGACATTCTCGAGCGCGCATCGGCCCGAGAGACGACCGCGCGCGTTGCGGCTGGTGCCATCTGCCGGGTGCTACTGCGCGCGGTCGGGGTCGGCGTCGGGTCGCATCTCGTGCATCTCGGCGGCATCGACGCCGCGCGCCCCGAATCGTTGCCGGACGATCTGAATGCCGTGTCTGACGCTTCGCAGCTTCGCACGCTCGATCCCGAGGCCGAGGCGCGCATGATCGGACGTATCGACGAGGCGAAGCGGGCGGGGGACACACTTGGCGGAATCTGCGAGGTGGTCGTCACCGGACTGCCCGTGGGACTTGGATCGCACGTTTCCTGGGACCGACGGCTCGATGGTAGGCTCGGGCAGGCGATGCTCTCGATTCCCGCCGTCAAAGGTGTCGAGATCGGTCTCGGCTTTGAGACGGCGCGGCGCTCGGGCGCCGAGGTTCACGATGAGATCGATGCCGCGCCTGGTCGAACGCGAGCCGGACACGTGAAGCGGCGCACGAACCGCGCCGGAGGCACCGAGGGAGGAATGACCACCGGTGAACCGCTGGTCGTGCGCGTTGCCATGAAGCCGATCTCTACGCTGATGCGACCACTCGGCACGGTCGACATGGCGACCGGGCATGCGGCGTCGGCCGTGGCTGAGCGGTCGGACGTCACTGCGGTTCCGGCCATGGGCGTGATCGCTGAGGCGATGGCGGCCTTCGTGCTCGCGGATGCGCTGCTGGAGAAGGTGGGTGGCGACTCGCTGGGCGAGGTGCAACGGAATTTGGCCGGCTATCTGGCCCATTTGGACGAGCGATTCGGCTAGTGTCTGCGCTCGGGGCCCAGTTCGACGGCCATCTGGTGTTGATCGGGCTTCCGGGTTCCGGAAAATCGACCATCGGGCGAGCGGTCGCGCGCGAGCTCGGTCGGGAGGTCTTTGACTTTGATATTGAGATCACCCAGCGAACGGGGCGGTCCATCCCTCAGATCTTCGCCGATTCTGGCGAGGGGTATTTCCGGAAGATGGAAATTGAGCTGACGGAAGAGCTTGCCAGTCGATCTCCAGCCGTCGCTGCGCCGGGAGGAGGATGGATCACCAATCCGGGCGTAGTTGCGTTGTTGCGGCCACCCGGACGTCTCGTCCACTTGCGCATCTCGCCGACATCTGCGCTGCATCGATTGTCGCGTTCGCGAGTGGTGCGACCGCTGCTCTTGGGCGCTGATCCGGCAGCCACGATGGAGGCGTTGTGGGTGGCCAGAAAGGACCTCTACCAGCAGGCAGACATTGAGGTAGATGTGGAAGTTAATGATTCGCAACGAGTTATCGATCTCATCGTTGCGCTTGCCCACGACTTGACCGGGGGGCTAGGTTAGGAAATGGACGATCGTTGGACGCCCCTGCTTGAGGATCTGCGCGAACGGTTCGCCGCCGATACTGATGTTGTCGAGGTAGAAGCCTATCTGTCGTCGCAGGGGTATGATCGGCGTCAGATCGGTGAGATACTCTCACTTCTTTATAGCGATACTGCGCCATCCCCTGAGTGGGACGGCGCGCTGATTTCGCGTGAGGCGCCCCTTCGAGTGCAGGGGCCGCACGAGCGCGGCAGGTTCACTGCCGAGGCTTGGGGATACCTGGTCATGCTAGGGGGATCCGGCGCAGTGAGTCTCAACGACTTTGAGCAGTTGGTGGAGCGGGCGCTGGTGCATGTGGAGGGTCGGATCGGGTTGCCTGAAATCCGCGCCATCGCGGAAGACGGTGGTTTCGACGACGCCACCGGTGGTAGTGAACGCCCCCAGATACACTGAGAGCTGATGCCAATTAAGAAGGCCACGAAGGTTCCGGCCAAGCGTGCGAGCGCCAAAAGCGCCAGCGCCGCCAAGAAACAGACAGAGTCTGCGCCCGCGTCACCGGCGACGGTCGTCAATCCGCCGCTTCGAGGCGTCGGCAAGACCGCGCCCAAGACGGTCGTCTCGAAGGCCAGGAAGACGGCCAGCAAGACGGCCACGAAAACCGTCGCCAAGAAGGCTGCCGTGAAAAAGGCGGTCAGCACGCGGGCCAAGGCACGTGCCGGATCGTCGGGCACCGAGTCGAGCGACGACGATGCACTCGTGCCAGCCAGCGGCACGTCACTGGTGATCGTCGAATCACCGGCCAAGGCGAAGACGATCGGAAAGTATCTCGGCTCCCGCTACACGGTGCGAGCGACGGTCGGTCACGTGCGCGACCTGCCCGCTAAAAAGCTGGGCATCGACATCGAGCACGGTTTCGCGCCCGACTATGTCACCATTGAGGGCAAAGAGGACATCCTCGCGGACCTCAAGAAGATTGCCCGCGGCGCGAGCGAAGTCTTCATCGCCACCGACCCTGATCGCGAGGGAGAGGCCATCGGTTGGCATGTGGAGCAGTTCTTCACGACGCCCGCGAGGCACGCCGTCACGGCGCCGATTCGTCGCGTGATGTTCTACGAGATTACCAAAGACGCGGTGAAAAAGGCGATCGCCGAGCCGACGGAAATCGACGGCGACAAGGTCGACGCGCAGCAGGCACGGCGCGTCCTCGACCGATTGGTCGGTTACAAGGCCAGCCCGGTGTTGTGGAAGACCGTGAAGAAGGGGCTGTCTGCGGGCCGTGTGCAGACAGTCGCGTTACGGCTCATTGTGGAACGTGAGCGGGAGATCCGCGCCTTCAACAAGGTGGAGTACTGGACCGTTGCCGCCGACCTGAAAAAGGGCGCGCAGGCGTTCGTCGCGAAGCTGCATCAGATCGACGGCAAGAAGCCGGAGATCCCGAACAAGGCAGATGCCGACCGCATCCTCGCCGATACCGAAGCGCTCAAGCAGTTTGTTGCCACCGAGATCAAGCGGAGAGAGCGCCGAAAGAATGCGGCCGCGCCGTTCAATACGTCGACGCTGCAGCAGGAAGCAGCGAAGAAGCTCGGCTTCGGTTCCAAGCGAACCATGCGTCTCGCACAGGATCTCTACGAGGGCATGGACGTTGGCGAGGCCGATGGTGCGGTCGGTCTCATCACGTACATGCGAACCGTTTCCGATCGCGTGTCGGAGGTAGCGGCGTTATCGGCGCGTGATGTGCTGCGCGCGCAGTTTGGCGAGGCGCATCTGGCGCCCACTCCGCAGCTGTACGGCAGCAAGAAGGAGAGCACCAACGACGCCCACGAAGGCGTTCGCCCCACGGATCCCACGCGTCGCCCCGAGGCGGTACAGCGCTACCTCACGGCGGATCAATTCAAGCTCTACCAGTTGATCTGGCAGCGGTTCATGGCCTCGCAGATGGCCCCGGCCGTCTTCGACACAACCACGGTGGATTTTGATACCTCCGCTGGTGGTCGGCAGTATCTGTTCCGCGCCACCGGTTCTGTCATCAAGTTCTCCGGTTTCCTGGCGCTCTATCGCGAGACGCGTGAGGAGGGTGATAGCAAAGCGCTCGAGGATGAGCAGTCGCTGCCGCTCCTGGAGTTGAACGAGCGCGTGCCCGTCTCCGCGATCACATCCACGCAACACTTCACCGAGCCACCGGCGCGGTTCTCCGAAGCCTCGTTGGTCAAGAAACTCGAAGAACTCGGCATCGGGCGCCCGTCCACATACGCGAGCATCATCTCGGTGCTGGCGGATCGTCGCTACGTCGAGTTGCAGCAACGCCGCTTCTTCCCGACGGTCATGGGCGAGACCGTTGAACGAGTCATGGTGAAGAAGTTTCCGGACATCTTCAATGTCCGGTTCACCGCACTCATGGAAGAAGAGCTCGACAAGGTCGAAGTCGGCAAACTCGCCTGGCAGAGCGCGCTCAGTGAATTCTGGACGCCGTTCCAGCGCACGCTCAATGACGACGACCTCGATGTCCTGATCGCCGAAGCCTACGATCTCACCAGACTTCCAGACGAGCGTTGCCCGCTGGATGGAGGTAAGCTCGTCGCCAAGGGCGGTTTCTTCGGCCCGTTCATTGCCTGTGAGAATCACCCGAAAGTCTGCAAGTACACGCGCCCCATCAAGGGCGACAAGAAGCCCGCGGAACTGACCAAGTATCTCTGTCAGGAATGCGGCAAGCCGATGGTCATTCGTCACGGCCGATCGGGCGACTTTCTCGGCTGCAGCACGTTTCCCAAATGCCGCGGCACGCGTTCCATGCCAACTGGTGTCTTCTGTCCCAAGGACGGTGGCGAGATCGCCGAACGGCGGAGCAAGAAACGCGGAAAGGCGTTCTTTGGGTGCGAGCACTATCCGGACTGTGATTTCGTTGTTTGGGACAAGCCCATCGCGGAGGTTTGTCCGGAGTGCGGATATCTCGGCGCCGAGATGAAGAGCAACAAAACGCGTGGCTCCTATCGCAAGTGTCTCAAGTGTACCAACGAGTGGGACGTCGCTTCGACGGATGACGCGGAGGAAGCGGCAGAGGTCGCGGAGGTCGCGTGACCGGCGACGCTCGCCACACGTCCGACGAGATCCATGTGGTCGGCGGTGGCCTGGCTGGCAGTGAAGCGGCATGGCAACTCGCCCAGCGCGGCCATAACGTCGTCCTGCACGAGATGCGCGGGGTGCGCGGGACCGCGGCGCACCGAACCGAGAAGCTCGGCGAGCTCGTGTGCTCGAACACGTTCAAGAGCACCGAAACCACCAACGCGCATGGTCTGCTCAAGGCGGAAATGCGTCTGCTGGGCTCCGTCATTCTGGACTGTGCCGACGGATCACGCGTTCCCGGCGGCACGGCACTGACGGTCGATCGCGAGATGTTCTCGCAGGCGGTGCAGGATCGCGTCTATGCGCACGAGCGCATTTCCGTCGTGCGTGCTGAGATCACCGAACTTCCTGAGCGTGGAATCATCGCCACCGGTCCGCTCACGTCCGACGCGTTGGCGGAGAGTATCCGCGCGAAACTCGGTGTGGAGTCGCTCGCGTTCTACGACGCAATCGCGCCGGTCGCGTCGTTCGAGTCGGTGAATACTGACATCGCGTTCCGCGCGTCGCGTTGGGGCAAGGAAACGCTGGAGTCTGCGGGTGAGGAGGGGGCGTATCTGAACTGCCCGTTCACGCGCGACGAGTATGACGCATTCATCGATGCGTTGATCACAGCGGATCAGTTCACCGCGCACGAGTTTGATTCGGTGCCGTATTTCGAAGGATGCATGCCGATCGAGGAGGCGGCGCGTCGCGGACGCGAGTCACTGCGCTTTGGCCCCATGAAGCCGATCGGATTGCGTGATCCGCGCACCGGCATCAAGCCCTGGGCTGTGGCGCAGCTGCGCATGGAGGATCGCGCCGGACGCATGTGGAATCTCGTCGGGTTCCAAACGCGCCTGCGCATTCCCGAGCAGCAGCGTGTGTTCCGGATGATTCCCGGACTGGCCGACGCCGAGTTTCTTCGCTTCGGGTCGATTCACCGCAACTCGTATGTGAATGCGCCCGCCTCGCTCTCGGCACACCTGGCGCTTCGCGATGCGCCCCAGACGCTGTTCGCTGGACAGATTACCGGCGTCGAGGGATACACCGAGAGCACGGCGACTGGTCTGCTGGCGGGCATCAACCTCTCTCGCCAGCTCGCCGGCGAGGCGCCAGTCGTGCCGCCACCGACCACGATGCTTGGCGCGCTGTATCGCTACCTGCGCGAAGCAGACCCACGACATTTCCAGCCGATGAACGCCAACTTCGGACTGCTGGATGAGCTCGAAGGGCTCTCGAAAGAGATCATGCGGGACAAGGTGGGCAAGCGTCGACACTACGCATCGCGTGCGCTCGCCGATTTTTCGTCATGGCAGCAGTCGGCCGGTATCGCGATGACGCCGACTTCGTTGGCCGCCGCAGCGCTACCAATCGGGTAGCCGCACATGGGCGACCGATGATGGCCGAAGAGTTGCCGCCCGCGGAGATCGCCGAGTTCCTGGTGCACCTCGCCAAGGAGCGGGACTTGTCGCCGAACACGGTCTCCGCGTACAGTCGCGACCTTGGCGAGTTCACTGTGTGGCTCACGGCCACGCGTGGCGGCGCGGGATGGGACTGGAACACGCTGAGCCGCACGGAGATTCGCGGCTTCATGGCCCACCTGACGAGGCGAGGGCTTGCCAAGCGGTCTGTGGCGCGCGGACTTTCGGCGGTTCGGAGTTTTTTTCGCTGGATGCACCGTGACGAGCGCGTCGACGTGAATCCTGCGCGGGCGGTCGGTTCTCCGCGATTGCCCCGCACGCTGCCGAGCTATCTCGACGAGCATCAGGCAGAGACGTTGATGACCCACGCGGTCACCCGCTCCCATTCGGGTGAGTTTATCGACGTGCGAAATCTTGCCATGCTGGAGCTGTTCTACTCCTGCGGCCTCCGACTCTCGGAACTGCGTGGCATCGATCTGGCCGATCTCGATCTTGTGTCGCAGCAAGTGAAGGTGCGTGGAAAGGGCAGGAAGGAGCGCATCGTGCCGCTCGGCGATCATGCGCAGCGCGCGGTGCGCAACTATCTGAGCAAGCGCGATGTGGTGGTGGCGAGGCTTGCCGGCGTGAAGTCCGCTCGCCTCGCGCGCGGCGCGCTGTTCCTCAGTGAGCGCGGAGGGCGCCTGAGCCCGCGTGCCATCCAGCATGCCATCGTCGCGCTCCTCGCTGCGGTTGACGAAGGCGCCGGACTCACCACGCACTCTCTTCGGCACACATTCGCCACGCATCTGGTAGATGCAGGGGCAGACCTGCGGGCGGTGCAGGAACTCCTTGGTCACGCGAGCATCAGTACGACGCAGATCTACACGCACACCAGCGTGGAGCGCCTCAAGAAAGTGTACCGTCAGGCTCATCCGCGCGCGTAGGCACGTGGCGCGTCACCGCACCTCGCACCATCAGAGGCGGTCCACGAGGATGTTCGTCAGCGTGTCGGAATCGATGTTTCCTCCGCACAGCACGATGCCGACGCGACGACCGGCCAATCGCGGTGCCAGCGCCCGCAATCCTGCCAGCCCCGCTGCTCCGGCGCCTTCGGCCAGATTGTGTGTGATGCGAAGGAGGTCGCGAACCGCCTGCGCGATCCCGGCGTCGGGCACCAGTACGAAGTCGGTCAGCCCCTCGCGCAGTGTGTCGAACGTCAGATGGTAGGTTGATCCGGTGGCGATACCTTCGGCGAAGGTGACCGCTGCCGCACCGCTCCGTGGGCGGCCGTCGTGCCACGCGTGGTGTTGTGCGGGCGCTCCGTCACTCTGCACCGCGAACACCTGTAGCGTCGGATGGATCGTGTCGCGTACAACCACGGCGCCAACGGCTTGCGAACCGCCCCCGAGCGCGAGCACGAGGGCGTCCAGGTCGGGTTCCTGTTCGAGAAACTCCGCCGTCATGGTGGCCGCACCGGCCAGCACGTCAGGGTGATTCGTGGAGTGTATCAGCGTCCATCCCTGCGACGCGGCGAGCGTCGCGCAGGCCGCAGCTGCATCGTCGTACGTTTGTCCGGATTCGATCAGCTTTGCACCGAGCGAGCGGATGACCGCGTTCTTGTCCGGGTTGTTGCCGAGCGGCACACAAATGGTGACGGGAATGCCCAAGCGCTGTCCTGCCCAAGCAAGCCCTTGGCCGTGATTGCCCGTGCTCGCTGCCGCGACGCCGCGCGCCGCCTGATTGGGTGTCAACGCCGTGAGCGCCGCGGTGGCGTTGCGCACCTTGAACGTGTTCACCGGCAAGTGGTTTTCATGCTTCACCAGTACGTGAATGCCGTGTCCCACCAGCGTGTCGAGCAACGGATAGTGGCGCACCGGCGAGGGGTCCAGATGCGTCGCGAGTCTGGCGCGCGCCGCAAGCACGTCGGCGTAGCTGATGGGTGGCGTCATGGTCGAACGGTCATGGGAGGTGGACCTGGAGATCGGAACCTGCCGGACGTCAGGCGCCGTACGCCGTGCTATTTTCCAGTATGGCTCTTCCTCAGATGCGCGCCACAACTATCCTTGCCGTTCGGCGCGACGGCAAGCTCGCCTTGGGTGGAGACGGACAGGTCTCGGTCGGCGACACCGTTGCGAAGTCCACCGCCGTCAAGGTGCGTTCGCTGAAGGGCGGACGCGTGCTGGCGGGCTTTGCCGGGTCCGCAGCAGACGCGTTGACGCTCTTCGAGAAGTTCGAGGAGAAACTCGATCGCTACCCTGGCAATTTGCCGAAAGCCGCCGTGGAACTGGCCAAGGAGTGGCGGAGTGATCGCGTGCTGCGCCGCCTTGAGGCGTTGCTCATTGTGGCCGACGTGGACAACGGCCTGATGATCTCGGGCAACGGCGAAATCATCGAGCCTGACGACGGGGTCTTGGCCATCGGCTCGGGTGGCGCTTATGCGCAGGCGGCCGCCCGTGCGCTGTTGCGCGAGACGTCGTTGGCGCCCAGTGAGATCGTGCGAAAGGCACTCACCATTGCCGGCGAGATTTGTATCTACACGAATACGAACATCACCGTCATCGAGCCCGGTACGTAGCTCCGCATGCCCTCTCCTCGCACTGAACAGGCAATTGCTCGGCTGGCTGACCTGACGCCTCGACAGATTGTCGCTGAGCTCGATCGCTACATCGTGGGTCAGGCCGACGCCAAGAAGTCGGTGGCCATCGCCTTGCGCAACCGGTGGCGCCGTCAACGAGCTCCGGAGAAGATCCGGCAGGAGATCTCGCCCAACAACATCATTCTCATCGGCCCTACGGGCGTGGGGAAAACGGAGATCGCACGCCGGCTGGCGAAGCTGTCCGGCGCGCCGTTCACCAAGGTGGAGGCATCGAAGTTCACGGAGGTGGGCTACGTCGGTCGCGACGTCGAATCGATGGTGCGCGATCTCGTCGAGGGGGCTATCGACATGGTGCGAACGGAACGCGAGGGCGAGGTGGAGGATCTCGCCGGTGAGAAGGTCGATGAGCGCCTTCTGGATCTCCTGCTGCCCCCTCCGGCTGGTGTCTCGTCGGCGACATCGCCGAGTGCGGGAGCAGACAACGAGTCCACAACGGCGCCCGTGGCCGCTGCGGTGAGCGCCGGGGCGCAACCAGAATCCGATGCCACCGTCGACCGTTACAAGCGCACCCGGGACAAGCTGCGCGTGCTCCTGCTCGATGGGCAGTTGGAAATGCGCGAAGTTGAGATCGAGGTGACGCAATCGAGTCCGGCGCCCGCCGGCAACGTGGTCACGCCGGGCGCGCCGGAAGGGATGGATAGCATCGCCGAGTGGTTTCGGGACATGATGCCGAAGCGCAAGAAACGGCGCACCGTCAAGGTGAGCGAAGCCCGCCGCATTCTCCTCGATGAGGAGCTGGACAAGCTGATTGATCTCGACGATGTCACCACCGATGCGCTTGAGCGCGTTGAAGCCATGGGGATCATTTTTCTCGACGAGATCGACAAGATCGCGGGCGAGCGCGGGCAGGGCGGAGGGCCGGACGTTTCGCGCGAGGGCGTGCAGCGCGACCTGCTTCCGATCGTCGAGGGCTCCAACGTGCAAACCCGCTACGGCATGGTGAAGACGGATCACATCCTCTTTATCGCGGCGGGCGCTTTTCACGTCTCCAAGCCGAGCGACCTCATTCCGGAATTGCAGGGCCGTTTCCCGATTCGTGTCGAGCTCAAACCGCTCACCGAGCAGGATTTCGTGCGCATCATGACGGAGCCGGAGAACGCGCTGACCAAGCAGTACGCGGCGCTGGTGGAGGCCGAGGGAGCCTCACTGACGTTCGAGCCCGACGGCATCGCGGAGATCGCCCGGATGGCGACGCGGGTGAACGAGCGTATGGAGAACATCGGCGCCAGGCGCCTTCACACCGTCATGACGACGCTGCTCGAGGATGTGCTCTACGAGCTGCCTGATCGCGGTCGGGAGGCGGTGGTCGTGACTGCGGACATGGTGCGAGATCGCCTGCGAGCCATTGCCGAGGACGAGGACCTTCGAAAATACATCCTCTGAGCGGGCTGAGACCGGCGGGGTGTCGTTATGCAGACCACTTGCATATTTTCCCAACGCAGGTGTCGAGGCGCGGCCGGTCGGCCGCGCCTTCTGCGTTTTCAGGCGCTGTTCCCCATCCGCGTCCTGGGCCGTGTTCCCAGGCCGTGTTCCCAGTCTGTGTTCCCAGACCGTCGAGTCGCCCGCCATGTCTGCTGCCATGTCGCATGATCGTCCGCATCGCGATTTCCTGAACATCGCGGACTTCTCTCCCGACGAGAACGCGGGATTGCTGGCGTTGGCGGAGCGCATGCGACGCGGCGAATACGTCGGCAAGCCGCTCTTGGGGAAGGCGTTGGCGATGATCTTCATGAAGTCGTCCACGCGCACGCGGATGTCTTTCGAGGTGGGCGCCGCGCAGCTGGGCGGTACGGCGCATTTTCTGTCTCCGCGTGATGTGCAGATCGGGCGCGGTGAGCCAATCGCTGACACGGCACGCGTGCTCTCGCGCTACGCGCAGGGCATCATGATCCGCACCTTTGCACACGCCGACGCTGAGATGCTGGCGCAGTTTGCCGGAGTGCCGGTGATCAATGGGTTGACCGACCTGTCGCATCCCTGTCAGGTCATGGCCGATCTTCTGACAGTGCAGCAACATTTGGACGAGTATCGCGGCAAGCGAGTCGCGTGGATCGGCGACGGGAACAACATGGCCAATTCGTGGATCGAAGCCGCCGCGCATCTTGATTTCTCCCTTCGATTGGCGTGTCCGGAGGGGTTCGATCCTGATCCAGCGTTTCTTGCGGCGGCGGCGCGTGGGGATGTACGCCTGCTTCGGGATCCGGCAGAGGCCGTCGCGGGCGCTGATGTGGTCACCACAGATGTATGGGCCTCCATGGGTCAGGAAGAGGAACAGGCGAACCGGGTGCGTGCGTTCGCTGGGTTTCAGGTCAACGCAGCGCTGATGTCCGGGGCGGCATCAAGGGCCATCTTCCTGCACTGCCTGCCGGCGCATCGAGGGGAGGAAGTATCGGCCGACGTGATCGATGGCCCTCAGTCGGTCGTGTGGGACGAGGCTGAGAATCGACTGCACATTCAGAAGGCCATCATGGCTGTGCTGATGGGCGGTGTGCCGATCGGCTGACTCTGCGTGTCCGTGTCCGTGTCTGCGTCCGAACCGCTGTCGTTGTCTTTCCAATCGATCAATGAAGGAGACCATCATGACCGCTCTTGCCATAGGTTCGCAGGCCCCCGATTTCACCGTCGAGACCGACGATGGTTCGTCGTTGACGTTGTCGTCGCTGCGGGGGAAACCAGTGGTGCTGTATTTTTATCCCAAGGACGATACGTCGGGGTGTACGACTGAGGCCTGCGAGTTTCGCGATCTCGTTCCGCGATTCGACCAGTCTCGGGCGGTGATTCTCGGCGTCAGCCCCGATTCGGCGAAGTCGCACGTGAAATTCAAGGCCAAGTACGAGCTCCCGTTTGTCTTGCTCGCGGATACGGAGCACGTCGTTGCGCAGTCGTACGGCGTGTGGAAGGAGAAGTCGATGTACGGGCGCAAGTACATGGGCGTGGAGCGAACCACGTTTGTGATCGACGCGCTCGGTGCGATTGCCCATGTGTTCGAGAAGGTAAAGCCGGCGGGACACGCGGCCGCGGTCATGGCCGTCGTTGCGGCATTGTAGGCGGACACGCTGGCACTGCGTGGCGGAGTTCGGCATGTTACACCGCGACTCGAAATCATCGCCGCGCTGACCCGGATCCAGGCCCATGACGACTCCCGACACCGGTGCGCTGAAACGCACCCCGCTGTATGCCGTACACGTTGCGCTCGGCGCCAAGATTGTTCCGTTTGCCGGCTTTGAAATGCCGGTGAACTATCCGCAGGGTATTTCCGCGGAGCATAGCGCCGTCCGGAAGGCGTGCGGGCTTTTCGATGTGTCGCACATGGGCGAAGTGCTGGTGGCCGGCCCCGACGCCATCCGGTTCGTGGCGTCCGTCACCAGCAACAACGTCGCCGCGCTGGCTGTCGGGCAGGTCCAGTACTCCACGCTGCTGCGCGACGACGGGACGATCGTGGACGACCTGCTCGTCTATCGCATGGCCGATCATCTGATGCTGGTGATCAATGCCAGTAATCGTGAGAAGGACCTTGCGCATCTGGAGGCCAATCTCGGGGCCTTTGACTGCACGATGCGCGACGTCTCGGATGCCACGGCGTTACTCGCCGTCCAGGGACCGATGGCGCTCGGCGTGGTGCAGGAACTGTCCAGCATTTCACTCGACGCCCTGAAGTACTATTGGTTCGCTGAGGGGAGCGTGGCTGGTGTGCCCTGCATCATCTCGCGAACTGGCTACACTGGCGAGGTCGGGTACGAGTTGTACTGTGCCGCGGAGCATGCAGTAGCGCTCTGGCAGGCGCTGGTGGCGACCGGTCGGGTGACGCCGTGCGGACTCGGGTGTCGCGACACGCTCCGACTTGAGGCTGGTCTCTGCCTCTATGGGCATGAGCTCGATGACCAGACTACGCCGATCGAGGCCGGGCTGAACTGGATTGTCAAGTTGACGAAGCCGGAATCGTTCGTTGGGCGAGAGGCCTTGGCGCGCCAACACGCCGCTGGCCCTGCACGGAAACTCGTTGGCTTCACGCTGGACGAGCGCGCGATTCCGCGCCACGGGCATGGCGTCCGGTACGCTGGTGTTCCGAGTGGCGAGGTGCGGAGCGGTACGATGAGTCCCACGCTCGGTATTCCGATTGGCACGTGCTATTTGCCGCCGGAGGCCGCGGTCGAGGGAACGATGTTCGAGCTGGACATTCGAGGACGCGCCGTGCCCGCGCGCGTCGTCAAGTTGCCGTTCTACAAGCGACCAGGGACCGCGTGAGCGATCGCTCGCGCACGGCAGTGGCGCGGCGCGGCAGCACAGAGGACAACGAAGCCGGCGTCGTCGCGATTCTGATGACCGACGTCGAGCCTGCGGTGCGGTTGAATGCTGCGCTTGAGGCGCTGGGCATCACGACCGTCATGATTTCACCGATGGACGACGTGCGCGGAGATCTGCGTCGATCCCGACCTGACGTGATCGTACTGACCGGTGCGCTGCTGGACGCAGCGAACGTGTCCCTGGTGCGGCAGCAGCTCTGGGACGGTGTTCCGGTGGTCGGCTTCACCGACGTGAGCGATCCAGGCGTGCAGGAGCGGCTGCGCGACGCGGGCTACGGAGAGACCTGGTCGAAGCCCATTGTCCTGGACGATGTGGTGGATGGTATTCGCCGTCGCCTCGAGCGACAGCGTCTCGCGCAGCTGACCGGACTGGTGGGAGAGTCGGCGGCCATTCGAGAGGTGCTCGTGAAGATCGAGCAGATCGCGCCGGTCTCGAGCACGGTGCTGATTGAAGGAGAAAGCGGGACCGGCAAGGAGTTGGTGGCGCGCGCGATTCATCGCCTGAGTCCACGCCGCGGCAAGCCGTTCATCGCGGTGAACGTGGGGGCCCTGCCGGATTCATTGCTCGAGAGTGAGTTGTTCGGCCACGAGAAGGGATCGTTTACCGGGGCGGCCGAACGTCGGTTGGGACGGTTTGAGCTCGCTGACACAGGAACGCTCTTTCTGGATGAGATCGGCGAGGTGCCGTCCAGCACACAGGTAAAGCTGTTACGCGTGCTCGAAGAGCGCGAAGTCACGCGGGTTGGTGGTGCACTCGCGATCGCCGTGGATGTTCGAGTGGTGGCGGCGACAAACCGTCCATTGCGCGAGCACGTGGAGGAGGGCGGGTTTCGGGCCGATTTGTACTATCGGCTGAACGTGTTGCGCATCTACCTGCCGCCCCTTCGTGAACGGCGTGACGACATACCCGTGCTTGTGCGGAGATTTGTCGCCGAGTTCTCTCGCATGCATGAACGACCGTTTCACGGGATTTCGGCAGACGCTCTTTCGTTGTTGGTGGAGTACCCCTGGCCCGGGAACGTGAGAGAACTGCGAAACCTGGTCGAGAGCATGGTCGTGCTCGCACCCGGGCGTGAAATCGTGGCGGATGACATTCCGCGTGCCATTCGCGACGCAGGGGGCCGCCGCTTGCTTCCCGTTCACGTCGGACCCGTGCTCCGAGAGGGGGAGCGGGCGCAAGGGCGGGAGTTGGAGTTCATCGTGCGATCCTTGGTCGAACTCAAGCTCCAAGTCGAGGAGTTGCGACAGCGGATCGATCAGGAGGCGCGAGGCTCGGCGCCAGGTTGGGTAGGCGAGGTGCGCACAGCCGCCACCGGGGCGACCCCGGGGTTGGTGGAGATTCCCGCGGTCCTGGGGCTCAGGCGAGGGATCGAGCCCGTGGACTGGGCGCCTGCTCCGACCGTGATCAACATGGGGCCGGGAACGACCATGGCGGATATTGAACGGACGGCGATAGAGGCGGCGCTGAGGGAAGCGGGCGGCAATCGTCGAAAGGCGGCGGAGCGACTGGGTATTGGCGAGCGGACGATGTACCGCAAATTGCGAGAGTACGAGGGGGGGGCAACCTCGGAGCTCGACACGGATTGAGGTGCAACTTGGTATTTCCATATCACACAACGTCTTGCCGCGCCGTGCGGCTTGCCGTGCAGCGAACTCGACCACATATTGCTCGCGTCGAGAAGAGGTCGACCAACGCTGGTTCGATTCACCTGCGGAGTCTTTCCTGTCGATTCCAGTCAACTTCGGCATGAATTCCCCGTTTGCCCCTTCCGGGGCGATCGCGGGAAGTGTGTTACCGATACGTCGCGCCGAGGAGCTGATCGCCACGCTTCCGGGTGTGTTGTCAGTGCGGATTGTGCCAAGCGACGCGGGCACCATTGACGAAGTGCACGTGCTCACGACGGATGTCGTGGCCCCGAAGCAGACGGTGCGCAATATCGAGAGCGCACTTATAGCCCAGCTCGGCTTGCGGGTGAATCATCGGAAGATCTCGATCGCCACGACGCTTGATCCGAATCGGGCCAACGACGTGCCGGCCGCGCCCAAGGCCCCGACGACCGTCTTCGTTCCGCCGACTCCCATATTGTCCGCTTCGGCTGCCGCCACTCCGGGTTTCGGAGCTGGTGCGGTGCCTGGTGGGCAGAGCGTACCGTCGCCGTCGGCTCGCGCGTCCAGTAGTCGGGTGCCTTTGGAGCAGAGAGCGAGTGCGACGGAGCGCCGACTGTTGGTGTTCGAGGATGTCGAGTTACGTCGTTCGCGAGAGCGCGGGCTGACCTGCCGCGTGACGCTTTCTCACGGCGAGCGGGCGTTCGCCGGGGAAGCGAAGGGACTGGCGAGCGAGCGTTCGCGGATTGATTTGGCAGCCCGCGCGACCGTGTTGGCGATTGTCGAGGCGTTGGGGCCGGGCTCGGTGCGATCCCAGGCACTGGCGCTGGAGGCGTCGCAGATCGTGAATGTGTTTGATCGGGAGTATGTGTTCGTGAGCATCGCCGCGCGCGAGGGCCGCGACAGCGTGCTGTTGACCGGCAGTTGCGAGATCGAGGAGAGCACGGAAACGAGTAGTGTATTGGCGGTACTCAATGCCACGAACCGATGGATGCAACTTGATCGATAGTCTGCGCTCGGTGCGCGTGGACATGCGGTTCCAACTTTTTCGTCACCCTTAGACGATCAACACAAAACGTCCCCGTCTCCCGGTAGAGCGGAGCTGAGCGGGCAGGCCAAGTCAGGAGGAGCGGAGCCAACCTCGTTAAAGCACGTGTCGTCCCGAGCGGGACACGCGTGACTTACCCCGATGGGAGGTGACGCAACATGGGAATTCTGGCCCAGCTCGTGAACGCAGTTCTTTCGTTCGCATTGGTGGACATGAAGATCTGGGGCTGATCTGAGCTTGGACGGCGGGGACGCCACTTTACGACCCGAACATGAAGACAAGAGTGATCGCCTACGTGTACGCGATCG
>JANNEV010000046.1:0-4353 GCA_031379145.1 Gemmatimonadaceae bacterium | reverse complement strand
ACCGCGCGGTGCCGCACATTTTCGCAGCGTCCGTCGCTGATGCGTATCGAGCATTGGGCTATGTCGTGGCGCGCGATCGGCTCTTCCAACTCGAGGTACAAGGGCGCGCCGGCGGAGGAACACTCACCGAGCTGGTCGGTGCTCGCGCACTACCGGTGGATCGCGCGACCCGCGCGTCGGGGATGCCGCGTTCTGCGGAGCAGCGACTGGCGAGACTCGATTCCACCGGGCCGTCGTGGCGACTGATGCGCGCGTACGTGGACGGTGTCAACGCCTTCATCGATGGACTGTCGCCGTCGCAATATCCTGTCGAGTACACACTGTTGGGTCGTCAACCGGCCCGCATGCAGATGATCGACATTCTGCATCTGCTCAACCGAATGGGGTCGACGCTCGCCACCACCAGCGACGAACTGACGCACCTGGAAGCCAGCGCGCGCGTAGGACGCGCGGCAGCAGACGCGCTGTTTCCCGTGCACTCGCCGATCGTGGAACCGATTCAACCGAACGGGCAAACGGCGACGCGCTTTGATGCCGTTGTGCTTCCGCCTCCGGGACCGCCGGATGCGAAGGCGGTGGACATGTTGACCGCCGTTGGACCGCATAGCGCCGGTCACCTGCTCGCGTTTGCACCGGAACGCATGGCCGATGCTATTGGAAGCAACAACTGGGCGGTCGCGCCATCGCGAAGCGCGAGTGGACGCGCGCTCCTCGCCGGCGACCCTCATCTTGAGTTGACGCTGCCTTCGATCTGGTATGAGGTTCACCTTGTGGTACCGGACTCGCTGGACGTCTACGGCGTGACCATTCCGGGAGCGCCTGGGGTGGTCATCGGCTTTACGAAAGCAGTCGCGTGGACGTTCACAAATACGGGCGGCGACGTCATGGACTTCTACGTCGAGACGGTCGACAACCCGGCGACGCCGACGACGTACACGCTGGATGGCGTCTCCAAGCCGCTCGAGCTTCGCGTGGAGCAGTACAGGACCGCAGCGGGCAGCATTGTCGGAACGGATACGCTGCGGTTCACCCATCGGGGCCCGATGCGCAAGGTGGGTTCGCAATGGGTGTCGGTGCGCTGGACCGTGCTCGAATCCATGCGCGTGCTTGAGGGGTTCGAGGCCGCGGCGCGCGCTCGATCATCGGACGAACTGCTGACTGCCATGGGGCAGATGTATGAGTCGCCGGCGCAGAACATGTTGGCCGCGGACACTGGTGGCACGATCGCCATCCGCTCGACCGGTCGTTATCCGATTCGCCCGGGTGACACGCGCGGTGACTGGCTCCGGGACGGCAGCCAGAGTTCGAACGACTGGATCGGCAACTGGCAGGTGAGCGACTACCCACAAGCCTTCCGTCCAACGCAGGGGTTTCTGGCGTCAGCGAATCAGGAGCCGTTTGATCCGAAGGTGCAGCCCAACTATTTCGGCGCTGACTGGGAACGACCGTGGCGTGCGATGCGAATCAACACCCTGCTCCGCGCCGACTCTGCCGTGACGCCAGACGCGATGCGACGCTACCAGTCGGACCCCGGCAGCGCCCGCGCTGACCTCTTCGTTGAAGTATTGCTCGCCGCCGCCACGACCGCCCCCGCGAAGACGACGCTTCGTGCCGCGGCAACGCTGCTTGGGGAATGGGACCGCCGCTACACGCCGGAGAACCGACGCGCCGTGCTCTTCGAGGAGATGATGAAGCAACTCTCAACACGGCTCTGGGACGAGTTCCGAACGGACACCAGCTGGAATCCGACACCCAACGACATGATGACGGCCGTGCTGCTACGCGATTCGGCCAGCGTCTGGTGGGATGATCGAAGCACTCCTGAGCGAGAATCGAAGAACGCTCTGTTGACGCAAGTGATGAGCAGCGCGCTTGACAGCGTCACGGCGCGCCTCGGCGCACCAAGCAGTGACAGCTGGCGCTGGGACAAGGTTCGACACGCAAACATCCTGCACCTCACGAAGCTCCCGGCGTTCTCGCGGCTCTCCATTCCTGTGCAGGGTGGCAACGCCACCCTGTGGCCATCCACCGGGGAGGGTCACTTTGGGCCGAGCTGGCGAATGGTTGTCGAGCTGAGCACGCCGCGGAAGGCGTGGGCGACATATCCCGGCGGCCAATCGGGGCATCCGCTGAGCACGCGCTATGACAACCGGATCGACGGTTGGTCGAAGGGCGCGCTGGATTCGCTGCGGTTGCCCCGTCGGGCGGACGACCTGCCACCCCTCTCACAGCGTGCCCGCCTCACGTTGACGCCCGCCGTGGGCTCGCGATGAACGCGATCCTTCGCCAGCTGCTCTTGGCGGCTCTGATTGCCGCCGGCACGGTCTTTCTCGGGTGGTGGTCGGTTCCCGTGTCCTGCGGGCTCTACGCGCTACTGCGCCGAAGCAGCGTTGCGCCCAGAGAGGCCATGCTGGCGTCGCTGCTCGCGTGGATTGTGCTCCTCGGGCGCCAGATGCAATACGCATCGTTCCCCCTGCTGCTCGATCGGCTCGGAAAGATCTTTCCACTACCAGGCGTCGGAGTCATGGCACTGACGCTCGTACTGGCGATGGCGCTCGGCTGGAGCGCGGCGCGAGTCGTGACTGCTGTCTCCGTCTCACACAAGAGCTGACCTCATGCAATCCACCTCGCTGCTTCGTCATGCCGCGATCGCTGCAGTCCTCGCCGTCGCGTCCATCGCCCAGAGTGTCGAAGCGCAAACTGAACGCGTGGACGAGGCAATGTTGGCACGAATTCGGGATGAGGGCATGTCGCGATCGCAGGTCATGGACCATGTCAGCTGGCTCGCTGATGTCTACGGCCCTCGACTCACCGGCAGCACCAATATCGAACAGGCCGGGAGCTGGGCCATGAAGGCGATGCGAAGCTGGGGTCTGGCGAATGTGCACGAGGAGCGTTGGGCGTTCGGCAAGGGCTGGTCGCTTCAACGTTTCTCGGCGACGCTGCTCGAGCCGCAGGTACAGCCGCTGATTGCCCTGCCGAAGGCATGGTCTCCCGGCACCAGCGGGAGCGTGACCGCCGAGGTGGTGCGCCCGACCATCGAGAACGAGGCCGATTTGGCCACGTATCGTGGAAAGCTTCGGAGCAAGATTGTGTTGACGCAGCCGAAGCGCGCTGTCCGGATGCTCGACGGACGGATCGTGCTGCGCATGACGGACAAGGAAATCGCCGAAGCGATGACCGAACCCACGGCTCCCGCGCCTCGCGGGCCCGCGGCGGCAGTCACCGCGCGCGCGATGCTGAACTTTCAGCGTCAGCTGAACGACTTCTACAAGTCTGAAGGTGTGATTGCGTTGCTTGATCGCGGCGCGGATGCGGACTCTTCGGCCGGGGGCAGCGATCTCTCCTGGGTAACGCAACGCACGGATGGCGGAACGATTTTCATGGGCGCCGGCGGCACGCGCGACTCGACCGCCGGCACCGGACTGCCCAGCGTCACGCTCGCCGTCGAGCACTATAACCGCATGGTTCGCGTGCTCGACAAGAAGTTGCCGGTGAAGATGCAGCTCGATGTCGCAGTACAATTCATCGACGAAACGACGCCGCGCGGATTCAACGTCATCGCTGAAATTCTCGGTACCGACCCGAAGCTGAAGGACGAGTACGTGCTCATCGGATCGCACCTTGATTCGTGGCACGGTGGCACCGGTGCAACCGACAACGCGACCGGCAGCGGCGCGATGATGGAAGCAATGCGTATTCTCACGGCCGTCGGCGCGAAGCCCCGCCGCACCATTCGTATTGCACTTTGGGGCGGCGAAGAAGAAGGGCTGCTGGGGTCGAGTGCGTACGTGCGAGAGCACTTGGGCGACGCCACCACGATGGCCCTCAAACCCGAACACGCGAAACTTGTTGCGTACTACAACATTGATAACGGCACCGGAAAGATCCGCGGAATCTGGATGCAGGGCAACACGGCCATCGAACCGGTGTTCAAGGCCTTCACTGCACCGATGTCCGACCTCGGCGTGACAGTTCTCGGTCCGCGTTCCGTCGCGTCCACCGATCACTCGCCGTTCGACGCGCTCGGGATCCCCGCCTTCCAGTTCGTGCAGGAGCGGTACGAGTACAATTCGCGAACGCACCACTCGAACATGGACGTGGTGGATCGCGTTCAGTCCGACGACATGAAGCAGATGGCGACCGTGGTGGCAACGATGGCCTACCTCACGGCTATGCGAGACCAACCACTTCCGCGGAAACCCGCGCCGCTGTCAATGCCGATTGAAATTGCACACTTCTGCTGATCGAAATTGCACAGTCGGCGCGGCGTGAGCGTGCCAAACTCGACGGGAGCGGTCAGGCCTCGTGGCGGCGGACGCCGCGTCGGGGGGTGGGGGTCGGTGCGGGTGG
>JANNEV010000421.1:0-2019 GCA_031379145.1 Gemmatimonadaceae bacterium | reverse complement strand
GCTCGGCCCTCATCGAGACCGTGCTCAACACGGTGGCCGACGGCATCGTGACGTTTCACGCCACCGACGGCATGGTGGCCAAGGCCAACCCAGCGGCCGAGCGCATCTTCGGCTACAGCGCGAACGAGTTGATCGGTCAACGCGTCAGCACGCTGGTGCCTGAGCTGGGGCGTGATCAGGCGGATGCCTCCTACGAGTACTACCGGCTCAACGACGCGGCGAGCACCAGCGGGTTGGGTCGCGAGGCGGTGGGGCAACGGAAGGACGGCCGTACCGTTCCCATCGAGATTGCCGTGAGCGACATGACGCTCGGAGGCGAGCGGTACTTCACGGGCATTGTCCGCGACATCACTGCTCTCAAACAAGTGGAAGCGGCACTGCGCGAAGCTGGCGCGCTGCAGAACGCCATCTTCAACAGCGCCAATTTTTCAAGTATCGCGACCGACGCCAATGGTGTGATCCAGATTTTCAACGTCGGCGCCGAACGCATGCTGGGTTATGCCGCCGCCGATGTGCTGAACAAGATCACGCCGGCCGACATCTCGGACCCGGGTGAGGTCATCGCGCGGGCCAAGGCGCTCAGTGAGGAACTTGGCACGCCCATCCTGCCGGGCTTCGAGGCGTTGGTATTCAAGGCGTCGCGCGGGATCGAAGACATTTACGAACTCACCTACATCCGGCGCGATGGCAGCCGCTTTCCCGCCGTGGTCTCGGTCACCGCCCTGCGTGACGCGCAGGGGTCGATCATTGGCTACCTGCTGATCGGCACTGACAATACCGCGCGCAAACTGGTGGAAGCCGAGCAGCGAAAGCTCGATCAGCGCCTGCGCGACCAGCAGTTCTATACCCGCTCGTTGATTGAATCGAACATCGATGCCCTGATGACCACCGATCCGGCCGGCATCATCACCGACGTCAACAAGCAGATGGAGGCGCTGACCGGTTGCACCCGTGACGAGTTGATTGGCGCGCCCTTCAAGGACTACTTCACCGATCCGGAACGGGCCGAAGCGGCGATCAAGTTGGTGTTGAGCGAGAAGACCGTCTCCGACTTCGAGCTGACAGCGCGGTCCCGCGATGGCAAGACCACCGTGGTGTCGTACAACGCCACAACGTTTTACGACCGAGCGCGCACGCTGCAAGGCGTGTTCGCCGCAGCGCGTGACGTGACGGAACGCAAACGGGTCGAAGTGGAGCTCAAGAAGGCCAAAGCGGCGGCGGAGAGCGCGAGCCGGACCAAGTCGGAATTCCTGGCCAGCATGAGTCACGAAATTCGCACGCCGATGAATGCGATTATGGGCATCGCGGACTTGCTCGCCAAGACGTCGCTGTCGGAAGAGCAGGATCGGTTCGTGCAGATCTTCCGTCGCGCGGGCGACAACCTGCTCAACTTGATCAACGATATTCTCGATCTGTCCAAGGTCGAGGCGTCGCAGCTCGAGCTGGAGCAAACCGGATTCTCGATACGAGACCTGGTGGGGAAGATCATGGAGATGGTGACCGCACGTGCGCAGGAAAAAGGCTTGGCGCTGGTGAGCGACATCGACTCGGACGTGCCCGCCAACCTCATCGGCGATCCGACGCGACTGCAACAGGTGCTTTTGAACCTGCTCGGCAACGCCATCAAGTTCACCGAAACGGGCACCATCACGTTGCACGTGCGTTCCGACGGCAATGTCGCGGTGCCGACGGCCCTTCGGTTCACGGTCCACGATACCGGCATCGGGATTCCGGGTGAAAAGCTCACTCTGGTGTTCGAGCGATTCACGCAGGCGGATTCATCCACCACCCGACGATTCGGCGGTTCCGGATTGGGCCTGACCATTTCCAAGCGGCTGGTGGAGCTGATGGGCGGTCGCATTTGGGCGGAAAGCACGGTCGACGTGGGGAGCGTTTTCGCATTCGCCGTGCCCTTCGAGCTGTGGATCGGCGACTCGGATCAGACAATGACCCCAATCCGCGTCGAGCCAGAGGCGCCGTTGCTGCCGCTACGCATTTTGCTGGTCGAGGATTCCGTCG
>JANNEV010000397.1:0-8862 GCA_031379145.1 Gemmatimonadaceae bacterium | reverse complement strand
TGGGTCTCGTGATGCCCCTTCGAATCCCCGTCGATGAGGAGGTCGCGGGCATCGATATCAGCCAACATGGTGAGGAGGCGTATCACGGCAGTGATCTGAGCGACCTCACTGGGCGGAGCGTGGCACTCGGGGACGCTGTTGTCCTGTCGGCGAGCGAAATGCGCGGCGCGGTCGCCGCGCGTCGTGCCTGATACCGCACCGGAACCGCGGGTCGTGTGCCCGTGCTTCGCGCAGCGAAAAAAACGGGGCGATCCGAAAGGATCGCCCCGTTGCCTTTGGTTCACTTCGCCCTCGAGGTTACGCCTTGGCGAAGCGGTCTTGGATCCAGGTGAGCGGAATCATGAACAGGGGCCCGAGGAACAGTCCGAGCAGGATGTTGATCCAGATGAGCGCCATGTAATAGGCAGTCATCCCGAGTGACGCCCAGATGGTGCCGAAGGTTCCGTGCGATTCCACAGCGAGTCTCCGAGTGCGAAGTGCGAACGAGGTGCAGAGTGATTGTAGCGAGGTCATCGCCGGGAGGGTAGGGGGCACCGGCGCCGTCGGAGCAGTTGACGTGTCGCCGGCGCGGGGCGATCTGTGTAGCATGCGGCCAACGGAGAGCGAGTCGATTGCCGAAGGGAATTCCGAGGATAGCGTGCCAACGGCCACACTGCTGCGGGCCGCGCTCGACGTCGCGCTGGCCAACGCACCAGGGCCTCTGGTGCTGGCGGTGTCGGGTGGACGCGACTCGATGGCGCTGCTGTTCGCGATGGCACGATGGGCGCCAGATCGGTTGGCGGCGGTGGCCACGTATGATCATGGAACGGGACGCTACGCGACCGCCGCCGCCGGGTTGGTTGCCGCGGAAGCGCGCAAGCTCGGATTGACGGTCGTGCGTGAACGCGCCCGCACGCTTGGCGAAAGCGAGGCGGAATGGCGCAGTGGCCGATGGAGCTTCCTGCATCGGGTGGCAAAAGCATTCCGGGCACGTGTGGCCACGGCGCACACGCGGGATGATCAGGTTGAAACCGTGGTCATGCGACTGCTACGCGGCGCTGGTGCCAGAGGACTGGCCGCGCTTGCCGCGACGTCTCCGGTCGTCCGTCCATGGCTTGGAGTGTCGCGCGATGAAGTAGCCGCGTGGGTGCAAGCCGAGACACTGCCGTATATGGACGATCCGACCAATGCGACGGTGCGTTTTCTCCGTGGGCGATTGCGCCACGATCTCCTGCCGGTCATCGAGTCGGCGAGTCCTGGCTTTGCCGACGCCATGCTGTCGGTTGGAGAGCGGGCGGCGCGTTGGCGACAGGAGCTCGACCTGTTCGTGGACGGTCTCGGGCCGACCGCGCCCCGTGCGGGGGTCCTTCGCATTCCCTGTCGAGCGCTGGAGGAGACCACACCAGCTGGTCGCGCGGTGCTGTGGTCAGCGCTCTTTGCGCGGGTTGGCGTCGCGCTGGACGCGCGCGGAACCGCGTCCCTTGTCCGGTTTACGAACGGAGGACGGCGAGGCGCCTATGTTTCCCTCGCCGGCGGCGCGGTGGCACTGCGCACGTCTGAGCGGGGGCACGACGCGTTCGAGTTGCGACGTGCCCCCTCGGCGCTCCCGTCCGCGCGACACGCGCAGGTCAACGATTTGCCTACGTTGCCGACGCGGTGGGACAGGTGGCGCTTCCGCCGGCTCGCTACCGAGCCATCCGAGCGCGCGACAGTGCGGACGTCGCCCGATGGAATCGAACGACTCTGGAACTGTTTGGTTGCGATGGATGGTTCGATCACTGTGCGTGCGTGGCAGGCGGGTGATCGCATTCGGAGCGCGGCGCACCCGGCGGGACGGCGCGTGACACGATATTTTGTGGAAGCAGGCGTACCCGCACTTGACCGGATCGGTTGGCCGGTCGTCCTGCAAGAGCAGGAGATTGTGTGGGTTCCTGGAGTCTGCCGCGGCGATGCGGCCCCGAACCGACCCGGTAGGTCGGAACTGATCTGGTACCGGTGTGAGCGCGAGTACGACTGAACGACCGGACGACGCAGCGCCGCAGGATCCGTCAGACCCGCGCCTCGACGGCCGCGCGGTCAGGCGCATCGTGTACAGTGCCGAGGCCATTCAGGCGCGGGTTCGCGAACTCGGTGCTGAGATCACGGCGGCCTACCCAGATGGTGACCTCCTCGTGCTCGGGTTGCTCAAGGGCAGTTTCATCTTTCTCAGCGATCTCGTCCGCGACATCGCTCGTCCGCTTCAAGTGGATTTCCTCGTCGCCTCGTCCTACGGGGACGCCATGGAATCCACCGGGGTGGTCCGTCTGCTCTACGATCCGGAAACGGAATTGGAGGGTAAACACATCTTACTGGTCGAGGACATCGTAGATTCCGGCCGGACGCTGAGCCGACTCATCGAACTGCTGGCGGAGCGAAACCCCCGATCGCTGGAGATTTGCGCGTTGTTGCACAAGCACATTGCCACGGAGCTGTCGCACCCTACACAGTTCATTGGCTTCGACGCACCACATGAATTCCTGGTCGGGTACGGTCTCGACCATGCCGAAAACTTTCGGCACCTCCCGTACGTTGCCAGCTTGCAGTAGAAGGCCACACGATGCCCGCACCCATGATGAATTCGCCAAAGAAGCCTCGCGACTGGGGCCGTCTGTCCAAGACGCTCTCGTTCTGGATCCTCGTGATCCTGATCCCGGTGGCGTTCCTCTCGTATCAGGGAGGACGCGACACCCAGGCGCCGGAAATCGACTACTCTGCGTATCGGCAGCAGCTCGATGCCGGCAACATTCAAACGGCCGTTTTCCAGCCGGAAAACGTGATGGCGGGCACCTTCCGCCAACCCGTCCGCGTGAACAATCGGGAGGCGCGGCGCTTCAACGTGCGCCTCGTGACCGGATCGGCGCAGGCTGAGCAGGATCGCCTGTTCGCACGTGGAGTCCGCACCTCGGCGCAAGAGGCTCGTTTCAGCGGCGTCAGCTTCCTGGTGACGATCCTGCCCTACGTGCTCCTGATCGGCTTCTGGATCTTCCTCTTCCGGCAGATGCAGGCCGGCGGCAACAAGGCGTTCTCGTTCGGCAAGAGCAAGGCGAAGCTGCTCAGCGGTGACACGCCGAAGATCACCTTCGCTGATGTGGCCGGTGCGGACGAAGCGAAGGTCGAGCTTCAGGAAATCATTGAGTTCCTCAAGGATCCCCAGAAGTTCACCAAGCTTGGTGGCCGACTGCCCAAGGGAGCGCTCCTCGTGGGTCCGCCAGGCACAGGCAAGACGCTACTCGCCAAGGCCGTGGCGGGTGAAGCCGCTCGACCGTTCTTCTCCATGTCCGGATCAGATTTCGTCGAGATGTTCGTGGGTGTTGGTGCATCACGGGTCCGCGACCTGTTTGAACAGGGCAAGGCGCACGCGCCGTGCATCATCTTCATCGACGAAATCGATGCCGTGGGTCGCCATCGTGGTTCGGGTATGGGTGGAGGACACGACGAGCGTGAGCAAACGCTCAACCAGTTGCTGGTGGAGATGGACGGTTTCGAGTCCAACGACGGCGTGATCCTGATCGCCGCCACCAACCGTCCGGACGTGCTCGATCCGGCCTTGCTCCGACCGGGTCGCTTCGATCGACAGATCGTCGTCGACGCGCCAGACCTGCGCGGTCTCGAGGGCATTCTGAAAGTGCATCTGCGCAACAAGCCGCAGGCCGAAGACGTCAGTGTGACGTCGCTGGCGCGCGGGACACCCGGCATGGCCGGCGCCGACTTGGCCAACTTGGTCAATGAGGGCGCACTGCTGGCTGCTCGAAAGGGGCACGACAAGATCTACATGAGCGATCTCGAGGAAGCGAAGGATCGCGTCATGCTCGGGGCGGAGCGCAAGTCGCTCGTCATGAAGGACGAGGAACGTCGGCTCACCGCGTTCCACGAAGCGGGGCACGCCGTCTGCGCCATGATGGTCAAAGGCAACGATCCTCTTCATAAGGTGACCATCGTTCCGCGCGGCCGTGCGCTCGGCATCGCCTTCACGCTGCCCGAGGACGATCGTGTCTCCGTCACGCGCGAACAGCTCGAAGCGCGACTCGTGATGGCGTACGGTGGGCGCGCAGCCGAGGAGATCGTGTTCGGCCACAATCGCGTTACGACTGGTGCGGCCAGCGACATCCAGCAAGCCACCAGCATCGCGCGTCGCTACGTCACGCAGTGGGGACTGTCCGATACCATCGGACCGATTCTCGTCGGCGACAATGAGCAGGAGCTCTTCCTCGGACGCGATATCCAGTCGCGTCGCGAAGTCTCGGAGCAGACGGCGCAGCTGGTGGACGCCGAGGTCAAGCGGGTGGTGATGGAGGCGCACGCGCGTGCGGTCTCGGTGCTGACAGAGCATCGGTCGTTGCTCGACATCGTCGCCACGCAGCTGCTCGAACGGGAAACCCTCACGCGTGATGACATCATCCTGCTGAAGGAAGGGAAGCCCCTTGGTCCCCGGCCGTTGGCCGATGGGATGCCGGGCCTGCCGTTTCCCACTGTTCCGACGGTGGCACCGACGCCGCGCCCTGTGGTCCCGCCGCTCCTCGGCGGACCGGAGATCGCTCCGGCCTGATCACGCTGCAATTGATCGAGGTCGTTCGCGTTCCTGAGCGGGTCCGGAGGTCGTTCCTCCGGACCCGTTTGTGCTGATGCGCCGACAATCGGTGCGGATGCCGTCAGCGCTGGTCGCGGCGGGCGTCACGTTCGTGGTGCTGATGGCGGCGTACCTCGGGACGGCCGCGCCGGACCTCAGCTTCTGGGACGCGAACGAACTGGCGACGGCGGCCAACGTGTTGGGAATTCCGCACCCGCCGGGAACCCCTCTCTGGGTCATTCTGGGGCGGGTCGCCACGCTGGTGTTCGGCGCGGCGGGACCGGCGCGTTCAGTCACCCTGTTGTCCGTCGTGGCCACGGCCGCAGCCGGAGGGCTCGGCGCGGCGATGAGCACACGATGGATCGGTGCGCGCGCGGCGGTCGCGGCGGCCGTCGGCGCCGGTGCGATGTTCAGCGTCTGGTCGAGCGCGACCGAAACCGAGGTCTACGCGGTCGCCCTATTCTTGTCGGTCTCCATGCTTTTTGCGGGAGAGCAGGCGGGACGTGCCGAGCGCACGAATGCGCAGCGTGAGAGATGGCGCGCATTGCTGGCCTTCCTGACCGCACTCTCACTCCCGTTGCACTTGAGTGCGGTCGTAGCGTTTCCGGCTGCGGTGGCGCTGGCGTGGCGAGGCCGGGGTCCGACCACCGCAGAGGCCCTGCGCTGGGTCGCACTCGCGTTGCTCGGCGCTTCGGCGATCGCCATCGTTCCGCTTCGCGCGGCGTACGACCCAGCACTGAACTCCGGTCACGCGGTGACACTCGATGCACTCTCGGCGCTGCTGCGTCGCGAGCAATACGCCGTCGCCGGCTTGTGGCCCCGCGCGGCGCCGCTCTGGCTGCAGATCGGGAATGTGTTCGAGTGGGCCGACTGGCAGGTCGCGTACGGGATCCATCCGTACCCCCAGCCAGCCTGGCTTCGCACGTCCCTGTCAGTACTGTGGGCCTGGTTGTCGGTCCTCGGATTGCGCCGGCTGTGGCGACATGATGTGCGGGTTGGCCGGGCGATGCTCGTGCTGCTGCTAAGTGGCACAATAGGTGTCGCGTTCTGGCTCAACCTGAAGGCCGGGCCATCATACGGCGCCGGAGTTCTGCCGGTCGGCGCGTTGCATGAGGCGCGCGAGCGCGACTACTTCTTCGCGCTCGGGTTCTGGTGCTGGGGCATGATGGCGGGCGCCGGACTCGGCGCGATTGCTGAGCGTCTGAGCCGCGGGTTGCCGGGCTTCATCACCCCGGTGGTGCTCACTGTCGCTGCGGTTCCCCTCCTGTTGAACGCGCCCGTCATGGATCGCCGGCGCGAACCGGCGGCGTCGATGCCGAGGGTGTTCGGACGGCTACTGCTGGACGCGGTGCCGAATGGTGGCGTTCTCCTGACGGCGGGTGACAACGACAGCTTTCCATTGTGGTACCTGCAGCACGTTGAGGGCTATCGCACAGACGTGGCCGTGGTCACTGTGCCCCTGCTCGGCGCGCGCTGGTATCGAGAGGAGCTCGAGCAGCGGTACCACCTGCTCGATCGCGATGCGAATCCGGCCGAAGGCTTGGCCTCAATGCTGCAGCGAATCGACCGCCAAGGGGCCTCGTCAGGGCGACCGCTGCGGGTAAGCGCGTTGCTGTCCGGCGAGACACGGCGTCTGATCAATCCCGGCGTTGGTTGGCGCTTGGAGGGCCTCGTGTACGCCGCCGACTCAGCGATTCCGGTGGGGAGCGTGGCGCTTGATCTGCCCAGGCTCCGGATGGCGAGTGAACGCATTCCGCCGTATTTGTTGGAGCCATTGCTTCCCGGCGCGGACGCTGCGGCGCTGCAGATGCAATCGTTGCTGCGTTGCGCTGGAATCCGCAGACGCGATGACGCGTTACTTGTCTCGATGTGTGGGGGAGCCTAACCTTCAGTGTTATGGGACTTTCGGCTGCATCTGAGGAATCCGGCCCGGCGTTCGAAATGCTGGTCCTGGAACGCATCGTCATGGCGCAGCAGGCAATCGACGCGGCGCGACGGCGCGGCGGGCATAATCAAGCGGTCACGTTGATCGCGGTCACGAAAACGCATGGTCCGGAGGCGGTCACGGCGGCCTGGCGCGCCGGGGTTCGCGATGTTGGCGAGAACCGCGTGCAGGAAGCCGAGGCCAAACGGGCGCTCGTGAACCTGCCGGTTCGCTGGCATCTGATCGGCCATCTGCAGCGAAACAAGGCCGCCGCAGCGGTTCAGTTTGACCTTATCCACAGCGTCGACAGCGAGCGGCTGGCACTGGCATTGCACTCAGCCGCAGCAGCCGCCGACAAAACGGTGGACGTGCTGCTGCAGGTCAACGTGAGTGGGGAGACAACCAAAGGGGGCATCGAGCCGGCCGACGTGCTGGCGCTCGGCGATCGGCTGCTGGCGCTGGAGAGTCTGCGGGTCGTCGGCGCCATGACCATGGCGCCCTACGATGCCCCTGAGATGGTGCTCCGTCGGGTCTTCGCGGGTACCAGAGCGGTCCGTGATCAATTGCTGGCGTGCGGTCACCCCGCCAGCGTGCTGAGTATGGGGATGTCCGGCGACTTCGAGGTTGCCGTGGAGGAAGGTGCCACCCACGTCCGGCTTGGCACGGTTCTTTTCGGCGGCCGGTTGTAGCACTCGTTTATGTTTGGCATGCAGTTTCTCGGCCATGCTCGCGGTCGCCACTCCTGGGAGTCTGCATGACGGACGACGCTTTCCACCTGACTGCGCTCGATGTTCGGCGCTATGACTTCGGCAACGCACTGCGCGGGTACGATCGCGCGCGTGTCGACCAGTTCCGCGACCAGGTCGCCGAGGAGCTGGAACGTCTCGCGCGTACCAACCAGGAGTTGGAGACCAAAGCGCGCAATTTCCATGAACAGCTGAAGGCGTTTCGCGAGCGCGATAAAGCGCTCAACGAGGCGTTGGTCAGTGCGCAGCAACTGCGTGGTGAGATTCGTCAACAGGCCGAGCGTGAGGCGCAGCTGATTGTGCGCGAAGCGCAGGCGCAGGCCGGCCAGGCCGTGCAGCAGGTGCGAGAGGATGTCCGTCGAGCGGAAGATGAGCTGCAGCAGCTTTGGCGGGCGCGTCGGACATACCTGGCGCAGCTGCGCCATCACCTCGAGCGGCAGCTGACGGAGTTGCAGGCCGCCGAAGACGAGCCGGTGCCAGCCTTCGGACACATGCGGGAGCCCGCGCGGGACGTGCACTCGGTCGTCGTCGCGCGCGACACGTCGGCGGCGGAACCGCCGCAAGAGTCGGGAGAGAGAATCCAGGAGTCGCGCGCGCTTCCGTCGCGCGGGTCGGCACCGACGCCGTCCTGGTTGGATGTGGTGGAGGAATCGTGAAACAGCCCGAGACATTTCCGCAGCTGCAGTACACGCAGGAACACAAGGCCGTCGGACTCGCTCATCCGGCGCTCGGACTCCATGCGCGCGAACGTATTGAGGCGTGTGCACAGGCGGTGCGCGCCCGGTTTGCGCGACCGATCGACGCGGCCATCATTCTCGGCACAGGGCTCGGCGCGCTGGTGGATGAAATCGCCGTGGAAACGGTCATCGACTACAGCGATCTGCCCAACTTTCCGCTCTCCACCGTCGAGACCCATCGGGGTCGGCTGTTGTGCGGCACGCTGGCGGGCAAGAGCGTGGTCGCAATGCAGGGACGCTTTCACCGTTATGAGGGGTACTCACTCCAGCAAGTGACGTTCCCGGTTCGCGTCCTGCGCGCACTCGGTGCGGAAACGCTCATTGTGAGCAATGCCTGCGGTGGTATGCATCCGTTGTGGATGCCGGGTGACCTCATGCTGATTGCCGACCATCTCAACTTGCTGGGTGACAATCCGCTCATCGGTCCGAACGATGATGCCATGGGGCCGCGTTTCCCAGACATGAGCGAACCCTACGATCTCGGTCTTCGTGCCATCGCCCGCGAGGTCGCCCTCGCGCACGGCATCTCGATGCGCGAAGGCGTGTATGCCGCGGTGCAGGGGCCCAACCTCGAGACGCGCGCCGAGTATCGGTTTCTGCGAATCATCGGCGCTGATGTCGTGGGCATGTCCACGGTCCCGGAAGTCATCGTGGCGCGACATGGCGGGATGCGTGTGTTGGGCTTGTCCATCATCACCGATCAGTGCCTGCCCGACTCACTGGAGCCCGCGAGCCTCGAGCAGATCATCGCGGTGGCCCGATCCGCCGAGCCCAAGCTCTCAGCCGTGGTGCAAGGAGTGGTTGGTCGCCTATGACGGATCCGCGGTACCCTCTGCTTCCTGAATCGGGTGTTGACGCGTTCGAGACGTC
>JANNEV010000395.1:0-3741 GCA_031379145.1 Gemmatimonadaceae bacterium | reverse complement strand
CGACGAGTCGACCGCTTTGGCAATGCCGAAGTCGACCACAATCGCGTGACCGGCGGACAGCAGGATGTTGTCGGGCTTGATGTCGCGATGCACCACGCCCTGCGCGTGGGCGTGGACGAGCGCTTCAGTGACATCACTCGCAATACGCAGCGCGTCGGCCACCGGGAGCGCACCGTCGGTGCTGAGCCGGTCGCGCAGTGACGGCCCGGTGGCCAGCGGCATCACGTAGTACAGCAGCTCGCCGCTGGCGTCGGCCCCCGAGTCCAGCAGCGCGAGGATGTGCGGATGATTCAGTCGCGCGGTGATGGCGATCTCGCGCAGGAAGCGTTCGCCAGTGAGCGACTGGGCGAGTTCCGGCTTGAGCACCTTGATCGCGACGTCACGATCGTGCCTGAGATCGTGCGCGAGATACACGGTAGCCATACCGCCGGCCCCGAGTTCGCGGTCGAGGCGGTAGCGGTCGGACAGGGCGGCGGTGAGGCGATCCGGCACGGTGGTCACGGCGTGGTGAACCCTTCGCGCGAGGCAGCGTCGCGCAGGCGTTCATCGAAGCTGATGAACATGCCCGAAGCGGCGCCACCGCTCCATTCCAACGCGGCAGCGAGTTGCAGGGCATCGGCGGCCCGGAGCGGATGCACGCGCAACACGCGCATCGCCTGGTCACGTATGGCGGTGCCCGGTTGAACTTCGTACCAGGCGGTGCTGAGTTCGACGAGCATCGCGCGCGCGACGCGCTCATCCGCCGTGCTCAACTGCCCTTCACGGTGCAGCCGTGCAATGGCCGACGCACACTCGACGGCGGACCCCCACCACACCATCATGTCGCGGTCTTCAGCCGCCAAGGTACGGGCGGATTCCGACCGCGGCTGTTCCAGCAGCAGCGTGACCAGTGCCGATGAATCCCAGAATCTCACGCGCGCGGGGTGCGGACGGCGGTGACCATCAGCGCCCGTCCGCGCGCTCGTCGAGCAACGCGGCGAGGCTGTGACCGTTGGCGTCAGCGGGGCGCGCTCGCGCAAAGAAATCGTCAGCCAGCGTCGTGGTCGGACCGCGGAGTCGCCCGCTGCGCAACAGCATCTCGCGACGCCCCTCCTCGTGCTCCGCGTGGGGGATCGGGATGAGGCGGGCGATCGGGCGCCCGCGATCGGTCACCAGCACGTCCTCGCCGTCGCGAACGATGTCGATGAAGGCGCTGAGCCGCGCCTTGAGCTCCGAGATGGAGACGGTTGTCATATGACCACTCTAGTCATAAAGAAGAGTCCTTTCAAGTCCTGACGACGCGCCGGCCAGGACCCAGTCACGCTGGCGCTCCCCGTCACTTGATCCCCGCCGCCGCCATCAACCGCTTCACTTCTTCCGCCCAGTTCAGCACGACGATGGGTTCGACCTTTTGTGCGACCGCCAGTGGCTTGATCATGATGAAGTGCTTGCCGTCGCGCGACACGTCGAAGTTGCGCCACAACCCCCAGCCGGTGCCTCGCACATAGGGCCGGGCATCGAACAGGACCGTACGCGTGACGGTGACCGCTGCGCCGAATGCGAGCCGCACCTGCGTGAGACGTTCGGCGTCATCGTCCCTGTACACCAGCTCACTGTTCGACAACCACACCGGTTCCGAGGAGCCTCCGGTCGAGACCGGGGTGCGTGGCCCCGGCGACAGGAACGGCTGGACGAAGACCTGCCCCTTGCCCGTTTCATCGGACACGTAGGCGATCCACTTGCCGTCGGGGGAGACTTCGCCTGACCCTTCCTGGGACGGACCGGCCACCGCGGGGCGCATCGTGCGCGTCGCGCCCGACATCGGAATGGCGAAGATGTCGGTCTTCCCATCAGCCCGCCCATCTTTCGATAGCCCGTTGAAGACAATCCACTGGCCGTCGCGCGTCCAGAAGGGCGTTAACGCTCCAACCATATCCGGCCCCTCTCGGGCACCGGGGCCCGAACCGTCGGAGGGGATCGACTCGATGTGAAACGCCGCGCCGGCAGGCTGCGTCGCGAACGCCAGGCGACGGCCATCGGGCGACCAGGTGGGGCGAATGTTGTTGCCCTCGAACGTCAGCTGTTGCGAGGTGGCCGACGCGAAGTCGTGGACCGAGAGCTGAAAGCCCCCTTTCGCATCGCGATCGTGGAATGCGAGGCGCCGGCCATCAGGCGAGAACCGCAGCGCTTGATACGCACCGGGCTTCGATACGATCGTCTCTTCGCGTCCGGTGCGGTCCACCTGGACGATGGTGTTGCTGGCCATCGTGGGCCCGCCGGGAACGTAGGCGAGGGATCCAGAGGCCGAGACAGTCACCGCCGGAAGCGAAAACCGGCCAATCAGCTGAATGCCGTCTAGCACAGCGACGGGAGTGCTCGTGATCTTCAACGACGCGAGATCGAACGTCACTGCGAACAACGCACCCTCTCTCGTGGCATACACGAGATGGCCACTCGGCAAGTACCATCCGCGCGAGGCTCCGGGTACGAGCACCGTCGATGTTCCGGAGGTGAGGTCGAGCACGGCGAGATCGCCATCGCAGAGGAAGCGATACCCGCATTGTCTCCAGAGCATGGCGCGGCCGCCAGGCAGCACGAAATACCCAAGGCCCCGAAGCTCCCGGTTGGTCGAATCGACCAGCGGCGCCGGCGCACCGCCTCCGTCCGCGATGCGTGTCGGCACCCCTGCCACGTGGTATACGATCCGGTGATCGTCCCCCCACGATGGAGTGCTGCCCCTTTCGGCATCCGTCACGATCCGACTGACGGGGCCGCCAGTCGCCGAGACTTTCTTGATGTCGCCGTTGGCCGTCACGAACCCGATCCAGAGCCCATCGGGCGAAAAGAAGGGCGTGGTGGCGTCTTCGGTGCCGGGAATCGCCGTCGCGGTCAACTGATCGAGCGCCCGCAGATACAGCATGTGCCGCGCCGTGCTCGAGTCGACGGCCACGTACGCGAGGCGGCTACCGTCAGGTGACAGCGCGATGGTCAGTTCCGCGAGGGTCGACGGCCGCTGGCCGGAGACGAGGGGCGCCGGAAAGCGGATCACCTGCGGCGCGGGTGGTCGGCGCAGCGTCCAGCCGGCTGCGGCCGCCGCGCCGATCGCGCACACCATCAGCGCCCATGTCACCACGCTCGCGCGGAGGCTGCGCGGCGATGCGGCGCGGGCTCCGGCCGTCACCGGCGCGCCGCTGCCAGTGCTGAAGGCGGGATTCGCCAGCGCCTCCGCAAACGCCTTCGCGCTCTCAAAGCGATCCGCCGGCAATTTCTCGAGCGATTTCGCCACCGTCGCCGCCACGTTCGCCGGCACACTCTTCCGATACAGCGTCACCGGCTCGGCGGGCACGGTGATGATCTTCATGATGATCTGCTGTGCGTTCGCGCCGGTGTGCGGCGGGTTGCCCGTGAGCATCTCATACAGCACCGAGCCGATCGAGTACACATCGCTGCGCGCCGTGATCTCCTTCTCGGCGGTCGCCTGCTCGGGACTCATGTAGTGCGGCGTCCCGAGACTCAGTCCCGTCTCGGTCATGCGCCCCCCGGCGGCCGCGCGCACCGCGAGCGCGATGCCGAAGTCGGCGATCATCGGACGTCCATCGTGCAGCAGGATGTTCTCGGGCTTCACATCGCGATGCACCACGCCGTGGCGATGCGCGTAGTCGAGCGCGCCGGCGACTTCGCTCGCGATCCGGATCGCCTCCTCGATCGGCAGCTGGGGCGAGGCATAGCTTCTGGCCGAGCGGACGTGCGAAGTAATCGGCG
>JANNEV010000394.1:0-1926 GCA_031379145.1 Gemmatimonadaceae bacterium | reverse complement strand
GGGCGTGCTCGAGATCGCCACAAGCAGTACGCCCAGCCACGCGCGCTGCTGCCGCTGAAGAGCGCATCGTACCGGCATCAGAGACTCCAAGCTGAGAAGGAATGCAAAGGGGCATGGCACGCAGTTCTTGGCAATCTAACGCTCGCGTTCTCTTGCAGGGCCTATCATAAGTTGTGGCCAGTGAGCGCCAGCGAACAGGCCGCAATCTTTGAAGGCCCTGTCAAGAGCAACGCAAGGTTAGGTTGCACGTGCCCGGGAGAGGATCTGACAGCGACGGTCGGCGACCACTATTTCCGCTCGACCCGTGCCGCCGCCACCGCGTTCGCTGTATGCATCAGTTTCAGTCCCTTGGCATTGGTGTCAGCGGTTGCCAGCAGCAGACGACGCAGGTCAGCCCCGCTCAACTTCGGATTCACCACCAGCATCTTGGCTGCGGTGTTCGACACGAGCGGGGCCGCGAACGACGTGCCGGTCGCGAACCCTTGCGCGCCTCCCGGCAATCGTGCTGGAATTCTCCAGCCGTGTGCAAAGAGCGCGACCTCTGGACCAACGTTGGTGAACGCGGGCAGATCCCCCGCGTCATTCACCGCACCAACGAGCACAAAGTTTGCCACGTCCAAGCGGGTGGCCGGGTTGGATTTCGCCACACTCTGCCCCTCGTTACCGGCCGCCCCCACGAAGAGCACCTGCGGCGACGCGAGCATCCCGGCGCGCAGGACGGCGCGCACGGTGTCGACCGAGTACCGCGCGATCGCTGCCCGCTCTTCGACGGACATCGTCGGGGCACACTGCTCCAGATTGCGGAGGTAGCTTCGCTCGTAGCGGCCCCACGACATGTTCACCACTCGGGATCCGCTCGCGACGAGGAACGTGAGTAAATCCTGGATGGACGCGGCTTCGCGATCGGCAAGCGCCCGCGTCCAACACGGCACCGGGGGATTCCCATGCCACCATTCCATACGAGCGATCACGAGCTCGGCCTGCCCGTGATCGACGAGTGCCGCGTCCGCCACGGACGTGCCATGCGTGTAGCCGGTCCATCGCCCCATCTCATCTTCTGCCAGTTTGCGTTCGGCCGGCGTCATGGCCGCCATGCGCTTGGTGAGCGCGCGCGCGGCCGGACTGCTCACGAACGTATCGAGGTCATCGAGCGCCATCGTGGCCGCGTTCAATTCGTCCGGCCGAGCGAGCAAGGCCGGTGGTAACGCTTCCATTGGCGTGTCCTGCCGCTGCTTGAACGGGTCGTAGCCGCGCACCAGGACTCTCCCGCGCGTGTCGCGCGCCAACCGACCCGCGAACAGCGAAGTGTCAACGCCGCTGTCCCAGATGCCGATACGAATGGGTTTCGCCTTCGGGTCGGCGGGAATCGACACGCTCCGGGCAGGCCAGATGCTGACCTTGGGCGCTGGTCGCGGCACACTCGGCGGCGCGGAATCCGTGGCCTGCGCCCACAGGGGCACGCTGGTACCGAGCACGAGCATGACCGCTGTGCAGAACGAACGAGACATCGTCCGTGTCTCCGGAAGAAGATACGAGGAAGCCGTGTTGACGCTGTCGTTGCCAAGCATCATCGGCGCCACGGAATCCGTCAAGCGCGCGTCGCTCGCCAGGCAGACGTCGGCCACGCCTCCCGTCGGCGCACCGAGCCCATGCGACCGACGCGAACCCGATCGTCCCTCGGTCATCGCTCGTCGACGCAATCCGAGGGAGTCAACGCGATCGGAGACTTCGAGCCTGTTCGTGAAACGGACCGCTGTCGTGCATACATAAAGCTGGAGTGTAACCTAACGAGGTTGTAGGATAAGTCCCGAATGGGCCAATGTGGAAACGGAACTTGAGGGCACGCGACGGGTTTGTCCCGCATCGAATGTGGTGTCGATTCGTCTCGCTGTCGAGCGTCCGCCATGGCCCGCTACAGGTCCGTCG
>JANNEV010000393.1:0-3521 GCA_031379145.1 Gemmatimonadaceae bacterium | reverse complement strand
CGACGGACCTGTAGCGGGCCATGGCGGACGCTCGACAGCGAGACGAATCGACACCACATTCGATGCGGGACAAACCCGTCGCGTGCCCTCAAGTTCCGTTTCCACATTGGCCCATTCGGGACTTATCCTACAACCTCGTTATGCCGTCACGAGGAGCTTCGCCTCATGACTCGTTCCACGCTTTGCTAGCCGAGCCTCGCGCGTGCACCATCTCGCGCCTCCTCGATCCGGAGGACGCGAGCCGTCTCACCCGCGACCGCGGGTTGTCGCCCGATGGCCAGTGGCTGGTGCACACCAAGAACATCGAGGGAGTGAACGGACTCTATCTGCGCGAGCAATCCTCGGGGACTGAGCGCCTGCTCGACCGGGGCACTCCCCAACATGACATCCCGACCGCCTCGTGCTGCGTGTGAACGTGCGACGGCACGCGAGACGGAAGGCCGAAGGAAACAAACCAGTCGTGATTGCGCACGCACAATCAGTCTTCACTGAGTCTCCGAAATATCAGAGGGCCATCCATGAGAAGACGTCGAGTAGTTGGACTTCCGCTGCGCGCAGTGGGCCTCTTGATCTCTTCGCTCTCACCGTGCCTGCTGGCGCGTGCTGTGCAGGCGCAGCCCCCCAAAGCCGCGCAGCCTGCGGTGACGGCGGCCAATGCACGAGTACTCGATCAGCTGCCGTTCGCCGATCGGCAGGACTTCGAAGATGCCATGCGCGGCTTCATCGGCAGCACGACTGATACCGCGAGGCCAAAGCTCTACGACTTTCTGCAGCAGGCGAACGCTCCATCGACCGTCAATCCCAGCCTATGGCGACTAGCGCAGTTGAATGCACTCCATGGTCTGTTCAAGATCGCGGACGGCGTCTACCAGATCCGGGGCTTTTCGCTCGCCAACATGACGATCGTCGAGGGCAAGACCGGGGTCATTGTCATCGATCCGCTCTTTACCACCGAATCGGCGCGTGAGGCGCTTGCGCTCTACTTCCAGCACCGTCCGAAGCGGCCGGTGGTCGCGGTGATGTACACGCACAGCCACTCGGATCATTACGCAGGTGTGAAGGGTGTGACCAGCGATGCGGACGTGGCGAGCGGGCGCACGCGCATCATTGCACCGGCCGGCTTCATGCAAGCGGTCGTATCCGAGTCCGTCATCGCCGGCAATGCGATGGGGCGACGCGCCCAATACCAGTTCGGCATTCTTGTCCCCCGCAACGAACGCGGCAACGTGGACGCGGGCCTGGGAAAGTGGGACAGCCGCGGCACATCCAGCACCCGCTCGCTGATTGCGCCGACTGACTCCATCACGAAGGCCATCGAGCGGAGGACGATCGATGGTGTGCAGTTTGTGCTGCAGCTCGCGCCGGCATCGGAGGCACCAGCGGAGATGCACTTCTACCTGCCGCAATCGCGAGTGCTCGACATGGCTGAGAATGCCACGCACACGCTGCACAACCTGCTGCCGCTGCGTGGCACCGAGGTGCGCGACGCCAAGGGATGGTCGAAGTTCATCGGCGAGGCTCTGGACCGCTTTGGGGGCGACGCGCAGGTGCTCATCGCGCAGCACCATTGGCCCACATGGGGCAACACGCGCGTCACGCACGCGCTCCGCACACAACGTGATCTGTACAAGTTCGTGCACGATCAGAGCGTGCGTCTGATGAACCACGGATACGCGCCGTCGGAGATCGCCGAAGCGCTTCAGTTGCCGCCAAACCTGGCGAGAGAATGGTCGGCGCGCGACTACTACGGCACGCTGTCGCACGACGCCAAGGCCGTCTATCAGAAGTACATCGGCTGGTACGACGGCAACCCGGCCAATCTCAATCCCCTTCCACCCACAGAGTCCGGGAAGAAGTTCGTCGAGTACATGGGAGGCGCCGTGGCCGTCATCGCCAGGGCGCGCGACGACTTTCGGCAGGGAAACTACCGATGGGTCGCACAGGTCATGAGTCAGGTCGTCTTCGCCGACCCGTCGAACAACGAGGCGAGGGGCCTCGCCGCCGATGCGCTTGAACAGCTCGGCTATCTCGCGGAGTCCGCGACGTGGCGCAACGCGTATCTCGCCGGTGCGCAGGAACTTCGGAACGGTCCTCCTCCCGCGAGGCGGGCGGGTCTCGATCCTGACATGTTGCGCGCCACACCGCTCGAACTCGTCTTCGATATCCTTGGTACGCATGTCGATGGCGGACGCGCCCAGAACTCGCGCATCGTCATCAACTGGCATTTTACCGACACGAAGCAGCGGATCGCCTCAACGCTCGAGAATGCAGCGCTCACGTACGTCATCGGTAAGGAAGAGGCCAATGCCGACGCTTCCGTGGCCCTGTCGCGGGCGACGTTCGAAGGCCTGGTGCTCCGACGCCAGACCGTTGCAGCAGCACTGGAACAGCATGTGATTACGGTGGCGGGAAGTGTTGGTAAATTGAGCGAGCTGCTGGAGCTGCTTGACGAGTTCGACGCGTCATTCCCGCTTGTTGAGCCACGCATCCGACGTCCACGCTAGGATGCCATGTGGCGGGTAGTGAAGAGCGGACATTGCTTGAGCATCGCGGCTAGCCGATGGATACATTTCGGCGCGCGCTCGATCTGCATACGCGAGTGGCGGCGCGGGACTCTAGCGAACAGCCGGGAAGATAGGTGACACTTTGTCCGGGGACATCGTTCACAGTCTTTCTTGAGCGAGGGCGCGCCGGTGATGGTGCGGGAACGGTCGTCAAAGCGACCGAGCAAGGTGTCGTAGTAGAGCACATTCCAGAGGCCATCGTCGACTTCCTCGAGGCCGATGTGTTCGCCGTTCAGGGCTTGGGTGAGGAACTGTTGGCCGTTGTGTAAGCGGAAGGTGCCAGCGGTGCTGATGCGCCGCACTTCGAAGTGGCCGGGATAGGTGGGCGGGAGAATGTGCGCAGGGAAGAGCCGCGCGGAGGGATGCCAGCGTGAGGCCGGCGTCTCGTCGTTGAGCGCTTCGTGCGGGCGCACGTGATTGTAGACGTCCACGAACGTGTTGAACACGCGTTGTTGGCAGCGCGCGTTGGCGGCCGCAGGCTTGGTGGCCTGCGCTTTGAGTTCGCGATGCATGCGTTCGTGCGCCCCGGTCTCCTGCGGGCTGGCCGGCGTGATGCGCTGATGCACGATGCCGAGTTGCAGCCACCAGGCGTTGAGATGATTGAGGCCATGAATGCCGTTCGAGGCGAAGGGCGCCCCGTTGTCGCTGCGAATGGCGTCGGGCAGGCCGTGCGTGCGAAACAAGCGCCGCCGCTCGCGCTCGACGCCCGCGGCCTTCACCTCGGGAAAGCTCTGGCAACAGCGCACGTAGCGACTGAAGTGATCGACGATGGTCAGGGGATAGCAGTAGACGCCGTCGCGGGTACGGAACTGTCCCTTGAAGTCGATGGTCCACACCTGGTTCGGGGCCGTGGTGTGTAACGGCGCCGCGCCGGGATGCTTCCAATGCGTGCGTGATCGCCGGCGGCGTACGCATCCGTGGCGCGCGAGAATGTCGAAGATCGTGCTGCGCGCCGGC
>JANNEV010000377.1:0-2733 GCA_031379145.1 Gemmatimonadaceae bacterium | reverse complement strand
GTCGCACGCCGTGATGCCGGGTGGCGATGCGGTCTACCTGCAGGCGACGGCCGAGAACCTCGGGTACTACGTGCGCGTGGTGCCGAACTGGGTGGCGGCGATGAAGCGTGCGGTGGACGAGGCCAACAAGTAGCGGGTGTGCGATGCGCCCGGCAGGATGCCGCGGCAGCAGGCCACACGCATCATATTTCCACCTGCCGAGTTCCTGCTCGGCATCGTGCCGGGCGCGTCGCTCCCGCATGAGACGGCGTCGTGATCACACGACCATCGGCCATCACCCGCAGGTGGAGATCGCGTGAGCGACATCGCTGACCGGCTGTCCCGCGCCCTCGTGGAGCGCTACCGCCTCGGCCGGGAACTCGGCCAGGGCGGCATGGCCACCGTGTACCTCGCGCACGATCTGAAGCACGACCGCGATGTCGCCATCAAGGTGCTGCACCCGGATCTCGGTGCGGCACTCGGCGGTGAACGGTTCCTGAGCGAAATCCGCACCACGGCACGTCTGCAGCACCCGCACATCCTGCCACTGCTCGACAGCGGCGAGGCCAATGGGCTGCTGTACTACGTGATGCCACTCGTGACCGGCGAGACACTGCGCGCACGGTTGGAACGCGAGAAGCAACTGCCGATTGACGACGCCGTCCTCATCGCGCGCGAAGTCGCCGACGCCCTCAGCTACGCGCACGGCCTCGGCGTGATCCACCGCGACATCAAGCCCGAGAACATCCTGCTGCAAAACGGCCACGCGCTGGTGGCCGATTTCGGTATCGCGCTCGCCGTGCAAAGCGCCGGTGGTGCGCGCATGACGCAGACGGGCCTGAGCCTCGGCACGCCGCAGTACATGAGCCCCGAGCAGGCGATGGGCGAACGCGCCATCGACGCGCGCAGTGACATCTACGCGCTCGGCGCCGTGACGTACGAAATGCTGACGGGCGAACCGCCGTTCAGTGGCGCCACGGTGCAGGCGATCGTGGCCAAGGTGCTCACGGAAAAGCCGATGGCACCCAGTGCCGTTCGCGATACGGTGACGCCAGGGGTCGAGGCCGCGGTGCTGAAGGCACTGGCCAAGTTGCCCGCCGATCGTTGGTCGTCGACCACAGCCTTTGCCGAGGCGCTCACGCGAACTGATTTCGCCGAGCGCCCGACACGCGGAAACTCCACACGGGGAACGCCGCCGAGTGAGCGCACGAACGCCTCCGGACGCCGACGCGCCGTGTTGGGCATTGCAGGTGCCGTGGCGTTGAGCGCCGCGACGGCGTGGCTCGGCTGGCGTGCGCACGAACCCGAGCCCGCGTGGTCGGCGTTCACGCAACTCACCGATGCGTCGGGAGTGGAGACCAGTCCGAGTATTTCGCCCGACGGCGAGTCGTTCGTCTACGTGAGCCGCGCACGCGGCACGGCGGACATCTATTCCCAGCGCGTGGGCGGTCGCAATCCGACGCTGGTGGTGGGCGACTCCACCATCGACGAACTGTGGCCGGCCTACTCGCCTGACGGCAAGCAGATCGCGTACAACGTCGAAGGCGGCGGGATCTTCGTGGTGGGTGCGACTGGCGAGTCGCCCAGACGCGTCACCTCGACCGGCGCGCAGCCGTCGTGGTCGCCCGATGGCACGCAGATCGTTTTCGGCGCCGGCGAGGGCAACTCGGCGTACTACACGCAGGGCGGAAGCACGCTGAGCATCGTGAGCAGTAGCGGCGGCGCCCCGCGCCCGCTCGAGGCTACGATTCCCCGCGCGACGAGCAAGCTCCAGCCCTCCTGGTCGCCATCGGGCGCACGGATCGCCTTCTGGGCGGTGTTGGGCGGCGTGCGCGACATCTACACGGTCGCGGCCACCGGCGGAGTGGCGGTGGCGTTGACGAACGACGCGCCCGCCGATTTCGCGCCTTCCTGGTCGCCCGACGGAAAGTTCGTGTACTTCAGCAGTGACCGCGGGGGCGCGATGGGCATTTGGCGCATCGCGGTCGATGAAGCGTCGGGCGCACCACAGGGAACTGCAGAGCTGGTAGCCATGGGCACCGATCTCCGCATGGAGCTGCCCCGGCTCTCGGCCGATGGTCGCACGGTGATCTTCCGTTCGACAGTGGAGTCGGTCAATCCGGCGGCCCTGCCGTTCGATCCGGTCACGCGACAGCTGGGGGCGCCGCGTTTGCTGCAACATCGCACCGGCATGCTGACGCCGAGTGATGTCTCCGCCGACGGCCAGTGGATGCTGCTCAACAATACGCCGGACCGCCACCAGGACGTCTTCCTGATGCGATCCGATGGCCGCGATCTGTCGCGGATCACTGACGACAAAGCGCGCAATTGGGAGCCACGATTCATCGGCCGCGGCGACTCGATCGTCTTCCGGTCGAACGTGAGTGGTACGTACGACGCGTACTCAATGCGCCGCGATGGCAGCGAGCGCACCCGCCTCACGAACATCATCGAAGGCGTGTTCGGCGCCGCGTTCTCGCCCGATGGGAAGCAACTGGCCATCTCGACCTTTCCGGCCGATTCGCAACCCCGGACGGTCGCGATCGGTACTGCGCCTTGGCCGATGACACGCGCATCCGCGAGGAAGCTTTCGGGCGTGAGCGTCGGCTATCGCGTGTTCAGCGCGTACAATTGGTCGCGCGACGGACGCTGGTTGTCCGGCAACATGGAAGGATCCGCGAGTGCGCTTGGCCACGTGCTCTACGACATCGCCACGGGAACGATGCGTCAACTGGATACCGCCGCCATCTCCGG
>JANNEV010000367.1:0-5400 GCA_031379145.1 Gemmatimonadaceae bacterium | reverse complement strand
GACGTCTGCGGTGTCACCAATCGACAACACCTGATCGGTCAGCGAGAGTGCATCACGCAATCCCCCGTCGGCCGCACGGGCAATCATGCCCAGTGCCTCGTCCTCGAACGTGACGCCTTCTTCGTGGAGCACCATCGCGAGCCGCTCGCGTATTTCGGCCGGTCCGATGCGCTTGAGATCGAAGCGCTGCAGGCGCGAAAGCACCGGCGCCGCCATCTGCGCGATTTTTTGCGGCTCGGTCGTGGCGAAGACAAACACCACGCGTGGCGGCGGCTCTTCGAGAATTTTCAGGAGCGCGTTCCACGCCTCACGGGTGAGCATGTGCGCTTCGTCGACAATGTAGACCTTGTAGGCGTCCTCACCCGACGGCGCGTACATCGCGCGTTCGCGCAATTCCTTCGCATCGTCCACACCACGGTTGGACGCCGCGTCGATCTCCACCACGTCCAGCGACGTACTTCCAGCCCAGATCCGTTGGCAGTTGATGCAATGGCCGCACGGCTCGCCCTGAAGCTCCGGTTCGCCACGACGCTCGCAATTGAGTGCCATGGCGAGCACGCGGGCAAGGGTCGTCTTGCCAGTGCCACGGGGACCACAGAGCAGATAGCCATGGGCCACCCGTCCCCGTGCGATTGCGCCCTTCAGCGTGTTGGCAACGTGCGTTTGGACCGCGACCGAGGCGAAGTTGCGCGGGCGATACTTCCGGGCGAGAGCAAGCGACATGTTCCCAATTTAGCGCGGCGCCAGAACGGTGGGTCCGCCCGCCGTCCGCCCGCCGTCCGCTCGGCAAATGTCGGCCAGACCCGGCAGAAAAAACGCGCGGAAGGTCCGGCTCCGTGTGGAGCGGGTCCTTCCGCGCGCTGATACTCCGGGCCTGACGAAGCGACGCTGGACTCCACGTGCCGCTGCTACCTTCGGGGTCCTGACGGGGTTGGCGGGCCGGTGCCCTCCGGGACCCGGAGCACCGGCAAGTATAGCCTCCTTCCACTCACATGCAAAGCGGCATCGGCGGCGAGCGCTTACGCCAGCGCGGCCTCGATCACCGCGCGCAGTCTCGGGCCAGCCTCTTCGATCGCTTCAAGCGGGGCATCCAGATGCGTGACCGCGCGAATTCTGCTCGGCGTCCACGCAGATACCCTTATGCCGACTTCCGCCGCGCGGGCCACAACAGCATTGGCCCTCGCCGCCGGCAGATCGATCATCACGATGTTGGTGTCCGGCGAAATCACGGACGCCCCTCCGGCACCTTCAACACAGCGGGCGAGGACGCGCGCCGCGTGATGATCGTCGCCCAAACGAGACAGATGATGCTCGAGCGCGTACAGCGCCGCCGCCGCCAACATGCCGTTCTGCCGCATCCCTCCGCCAAACCGTTTGCGAATCTTGTGCGCTCGCGTCATCGCGGCAGCCGTTCCCGCCAGCACCGCGCCAACGGGCGCGCCAAGCCCCTTCGAGAAGGCCACCATCACGGTGTCCGCACAGGACGCGAAGTCGGCAAGCGGAGTCCCCGTCGCCGCGCTCGCGTTCCAGAGCCTCGCCCCATCCAGATGCACCGGCAGGGAGTGTTCTCGGGCGACGTTGGCGATCTCGCGTAGCGCTTCGATGGGGACGACGACTCCTCCGGCACCGTTGTGCGTGTTCTCGACGCACACCAGCGACGGGTCGGGTGCATCGAACGACGGTGGCCGAATCGAGGCGCGCAAGTCGGCGGCGTTGAAGACCAGCCCAGCGGACGGTACCGTCCGAATCTGCGCGCCGCAGAGGCCGGCGACGCCAGCGATCTCCCAGTGCACCACATGCGCGTCGGCGTCGGCGAACACCTCCGTGCCGGGTTGGGTGTGCAACCAGACCGCCGTCAGGTTGGCCATCGAGCCGCTCGGAAAGAACAGCGCGCGCTCCTTACCGAGCAGCGCGGCTACCTCACGTTCCAGGCGGCGCGTGGTCGGGTCGCCATCCCGATCGTCATCGCCAACCTCGGCGTGCAGCATGGCGTCTCGCATGCCGGCCGTTGGCCTGGTCACGGTATCGCTGCGCAAGTCGAGCGGTGGTCGCGATGCACTGCGGCTGGAGGTCGCACTTGAAGTCACGATCGGGAGGTTGAGGTGGAGTTGTACTCGGCACGCACATGCTTCGTGTCGGGGAGGTATCATGCGCCTTCGTGACGTTGCAGGATGCTCGGTGCAAGATGCACGACGATCGGCCATCGGGCGACCGCGAAGTGTCGTTTTCGATCAGGCGGACCGCGAGCGCGAACGCCGACGCATGGCGTCACGCAGATGTTCCGCATCCGGCGTGGTTCCGCGCACGAAGGCTCTGCTCCCGAGTACGCACCGTCGATAGAATCCGGACATGATCCGCTTCGGCAGCTACAGCTACATCCTTTCCCTCGGCTTCCTCAATGGCATGGTGGTCGCGCTGATGCTGGCGCGAACGCGCGAGAACCGCGCCGCAAATCGCGTGCTGTCCGCCCTGTTGCTGATTGTCGCGATGCGACTGGTGCCGTACATCATCGGCTACGCGAACTTCTACGACGTGTACCCGTGGCTCTCCTTTGCGCCTTTCGACGTGCCGCTGGCCATCGGCCCGCTGCTGTGGCTCTACGTTGCGCGACTCACCTCCGGTCAGCTCCCGTTGCGATGGCGATGGCACCTGCTGCCGGCTGCGGTGCACACCGCCGCATCAGCAGGCGTGTTCGTCTTCTGCTCGCTTCCACAGAAGAACTGGATTGCCAGGCACATCGTCGATCCTGTGGTCGCCCCAGCGGTGACCGCAGCGTCACTCATAGCCCTGGGGTACTACTCCTGGCGGGCGCTGGCACGCGTACGCGCCTACCAGCATTGGCTCGACAGCCATCTGTCCAACCGCGAAGAGTTCCGGCTGACCTGGCTACGCGTCCTGCTACGCATCTTCGCCGGAACGGGCGCGGTGTGGCTCGCCGTGGCGCTCATTGACGCCTTCATCAAGCCCTTGAGCTATGCCGACGAGTTTCCGTTCTACGTCTTTCAGACCATCGTGGCGTGGAGTCTTGGCCTGCTGGCTACTCGGCATGCGGGCACGCTGTATCCCGTGCCGACTGAGGCGGACGTCGCGGTCGAGCAACCGGCGCCGCCTCGCGCTCCGGCGCTCTCCGACGGGTCGACCGAGCCCCGCCCAAGCACCGACTGGGCGGGACTCGGCCAGCGCTACCTCGCCAGCATTCAGACCTCCCACTGGGAGCGCGACCCCCAGCTGACGCTCGCGACGCTCTCCCGCCACCTCGGCACCAACACCAGCTATCTCTCGCGGGCGCTCAATCAGGGGTTGGGCCAGAGCTTTAACGAGTGCATTAACCGGCTCCGCGTGGAGTCCGTGGCCGCCGAGTTGCGTGGGGGAAGCAGCCGTGATCTCGTCCAGATCGGCTTCGACGCCGGCTTCAACTCCAAGGCCAGCTTTCAGCGGGCGTTCCAGGCATACATGCAGTGTACGCCCAGCGCCTATCGCGAGGCGCAAATCGCGAAACCAGCGAAATGAGACGTCGCATTTCGCGAAAACCGGCAGTTGAGCCTCCTGTTGAGACCTTGAGCCGGCCGTAGCGCCGTATGCTCGTGATGTCCCCCCATCACTGGAGCTCAAGATGCGCGCGTGCCCTACCCCGTTGCGAATACTCGTCGGTGTGAAGTTCCTGGCGGTCCTGATCGTGCCGCTCGCTTGTGCTCGGGCTCAAGGCCCGCAGGCGCAGTTACCGGCCCTGTCGGCTGATTCAACCGAGCTGCTCCGGAACCAGCTGCTGCCCCCGTCGGCCACGCTCGCCGACCTTGCGGTGCTGGACCAGGCGTTTCGGTCGCTCCATCCGGCGCTTTATCGATACAATACTCCGGCCGCGTGGAAGCAACGCGTGGACTCGCTGCGCACGTACTTCAGCGTGCCCCGCACGCGCGGCGAGACCTATCTGGCGCTCGCGGGCCTGACCGCGAGCCTGCAGTGCAGCCACACCTATCTCAACTTCTGGAATCAGCCGAGACCCACGCGTCGGTGGTTGGCCGAGGGCGCCGACAAGCTGCCGTTCGAGTACGACCTCTCGGATGACGATCGCTGGATCGTACGGCGGACTGCGGTAGACACGGTACTGCGCGCCGATCTCGCCGTGCTGCCCGGCGATACAGTCAAAGCGGTCAACGGCGTTCCCACACCAGTCATTATCGCACGGCTTCTTCCGTATGTTCGCGGCGACGGCGACGACAACGGCAAGCGTCGCGCCCTGCTCGACTTCCGGCACGGCAAGCGGTTCGAAACCATTGATGTCTTGCTACCGCTCTTGCTGCCGCCGATCAATGGCAGCTATGAGATCACACTACGACGTGCCGGTTCGCCCCGCGACACGACGGTCCGCGTCGCGTCCATGCCCTCGGCCGTGCGCCGCGAGACTGCACTTCCGGTGCCGCCATCGCGGCCAGCGAGCGAGTTGACGCGCGATGGCAACGTGGCCGTCTTGCGCGTTGACGGCTTCGATTTCGACGCCGACGAGCAGAAATGGACGTCGTTTGTTCGCACGACCTTTCGCTCGCTCAGGCGTGACAGCGTGCGAGCGCTCATCGTGGACCTTCGCGAGAACGAAGGAGGATCGGACGAAGGCGCAGCCTTGTTGCTGCAGCACCTCATTCGCTCACCGATCGAGCTGCCGCCACTACGGCGCTACGTGGCGTACGACACCGTACCCAAGGCGCTCCGCCCCAATCTGAATACGTGGGAAAAGAGTTTCTACGATCGTCGAGGTTCGGTGATCCCGCGCGCCGACGGCACGTTCGATCTCAAGGCGAGCGGCGACTGGCCCAAGCAGATTCGCGTTGCGCCGGATGCGTTCACCGGCGAGGTGTTCGTCCTCACCAGCTACGTGAACAGCTCCGCGTCGCATATTCTGCTTCGCCTGCTCGCGCGTCGGCCGGGGGTCACGCTGGTTGGAGATCCCACGGGCGGCAGCTTGCGGGCGCACACGGGCGGCAATCTGTTCTTCCTGCAACTCCCGAACACGAGCCTGGAAGTCGATGTGCCGCTGATCGCGTACGACTGGGGCGCGTCCAACCCGAGTGGCGGGGTCGTGCCGGACATTAGAGTCCCGGCGCGCGAAGCGTACGACGTCGCTCGACGTGCCGCGAGTCGGTCCGCCGCGACCCCGGCGACGCCGACAGCGCCGAGGTCGATGCGTTAGCTGTTGTCGCCGTTCAGTCCCCGCACGCGCTCGTCGATGCAGCCCAGACGAGCGTCGTGCGCGTTCATCACGCTCTGGTTCGAGGTTTCACGCCGCCGGCCGCCCGCGCATTCGGCAGCGCCAACGCCCGACGTCTCAGGTCCGTGGCGTGCGCAATCTCTGCCCCCACCAGAAACAGGAGCGAGCCATAGTAGGTCCAGAATACCACGGCCACG
>JANNEV010000354.1:0-6466 GCA_031379145.1 Gemmatimonadaceae bacterium | reverse complement strand
GTCGCACGGTGCTTTCGCCGCTCGTGCTGCTCGAGAGTCGCGCGGCGACGGTTCGTGCAGCAGTCGCCTCGCGGAACGAACTGCTGAATGTCCGGGGAGAGATCGCTACGCGGGCGCTGACCGCGCCGGCCGTTGCGGACGAGAATGCCACGCTGCGCCGGCTGCTCGGCCTGGCGGCTCGACTCCAGGACGGTTTCGTGGCCGCGGAACTGATCGCGCGTCGTGGTGTTGACGACGACTTTACGCTGATGCTGAACGTCGGATCGGCGGCGGGCGTGTTGCCGTTCTCGCCTGTGCTCATGGCCGATGGTCTGGTTGGCATGGTACAGAGCGCGGACGCCAACACCAGTTTTGTCATTACATGGGCGCATCCGGATTTTCGCGTGAGCGCCATGAGCGCGAACGAGACCGCGTTCGGAATCGTGCAACCCCACCTTGGCACGGGTGCCGAGCGCTGGTTACTGGAACTCCGTGGCGTGCCGTTCCGAGCGAAGCTGGATACTGGCATGCTCGTGGTCAGCTCCGGACTCGGCGCGACGTATCCGCGAGGCGTTCCCATCGGCACCGTGCTCGGGGAGATTTCGACACCGGAGAAGTGGGCCCGGACGTATCTTCTGAAACCGTCAGTCCTGCCCGCTGCAATCGGCCCCGTACTCGTGCTGCTGCCATCACGAGCGAATCGCGGCGTCAACGGTGTGTGGGGTAACATCGCATCGGCCGACAGTGCGGCCCGCGCGATGGCCGCGGCGGGCGATTCACTCGCACGGAAAGCAGCGCTCGATGAACTCTCCGCGAGACGCGCGGCCCTCGATTCCGCGGCGGCAGTGTCGGGCGCGAACGATTCATCCGTGGTTACATCCGGAGCGCCGACGCGATCGAATCCGGTTGGAGCGCGCGTCGACAGTGCGCGCGCCGATAGTGCGCGGCGCTTGCGCGTGGCCAAACCAGACAGCATACGACGCCCGCCAACGGTTCCTCCGATCGCGTCTGGTCGTACCGGACCGCCACCGGTGGCACCATGAGGGGCCCGCCGGCCAGCAGCGGCGCCGCCTCAGTCGTCCGAGCGTGGACAGGATTCGCCCTGCTCGTCGCGGCGCATTTTGGCGTTCGGCCGCTGATCGATGCTCGAGTGAACGTTGACTTCCTCACCATCGGCGTCTTGTTCGCCGCCGTTCGCGTGCGACCGGGACTGGCGGCGGTGATCGGACTGGCGGCCGGAGTGGCGCTCGACGCGTTGGCGCCGTCCTCCTTTGGTTCCGCAGCGATCGTGATGACCTGCATTGCGTTCGCGGCCTCGTGGACCAAGGCCGTGTTCTTCGCCGATCATGTCGCGTTGACCGGACTTTTCGTGTTCCTCGGGAAATGGGTGTTCGATGTTGGATATGTGCTGGTGGGTCGAGGCGCACACGGCGTTGACCTGGTGGTGCAATTGCTCCTCTGGTCGCCGCTCTCCGCGGGCTTGACGGCGTTGGTCGCGGTGTTGCTCCTCACGGCTTTCCGTCCGCTGTTTCGAGTACAGGGCGCCTGAGCCCATGTCACGCTGCGTGCCGTGAGTCATCATCCCAACGAAGTGTTGCGGCGCGCTCGCCTGGCCCGCGCCCTCCTGATCACCTGCTTCATCGCGCTCGGCGGAGCGTTCTTTCGAACGCAGGTATTGCGGAACGCTGAGTATACTCTGCAGTCCGAGAACAACAGGTTGCGCGAAGTCCCGCTGCCGGGTGCGCGCGGGACGATTTACGATCGCCGCGGTGAAGTGATCGCGGAAAACCTTCCGGGGTATTCCGTCTCGATCATCAGCCCGACGGAGGATTCGCTGCGGAACGCGCTGGCAACCTTGGCCCGAGTGGTGCCGATCGACTCTGCGCAACAGGAAGTGGCGGTGCGCCGCTTCCGCCGTGCACCGCAGCGACCAGCGGTGATCTTCAATGACGCTTCGTTTCAGGTTGTGTCCGTGCTCGAAGAGCGGCGGGTCGAATTCCCCGGCCTGATCATTCAGAGTTCGCCCAAGCGATACTATCCCGACGGCGAAGCGATGGCGACGCTCGTGGGATACACGGGCGAAATTTCGGAGCGGCAACTGGCGTTACCCGAGTATGACGGATACAAGGCGGGGCAGCAAATCGGGCGACAAGGGTTGGAGCAGCAGTACGAATCACGACTGCGCGGCAGGGAAGGGCGGAGATTCGTTGAGGTGGATGCGCGCAATCGCGTCGTCCGCGACAATGGCGTCCGCGCTGAGGAGCAACCGGAGGCGCCGCCGCCGCTACAAACGAATCTCGATCTCGATCTGCAACGATTTATTCATGAGTATTTCGGGGATTCACTGCGCGGCGGCGTTGTCGCGCTGGACCCCCAGACGGGCGGGGTGCTGGCCATGTACAGCGCGCCGACGTACGACGTCAATCGATTCATCGGTGGCGTTTCCAGCAAGTACTTTCAAAGTCTGCTGGACGATCCGCATACGCCGCTGATCAATCGCGCGCTCACGGGGCAGTATGCGCCTGCATCCACGTGGAAATTGGCCACGGCCATCATCGGGTTGCAGCGTGGTCTCGTGACCATGGATTCGCACATGCCGCAGGCATGTACCGGCGGGTACTACTACGGGCGCGTGTTCAAATGCTGGGACAAGCGCGGGCACGGCGACATCACGCTGGCGCAAGCCATCGCCAAGTCGTGCGACGTGTATTTTTATCAGCTCGGTCTCAAGATCGGACTTTCGAATCTGTTGGCTGGTGGCGTCTCGCTCGGATTCGGTGACAGCACGCGCATCGATTTGCCCGGCGAGAAGGCGCCCAAGTGGCCAGAGAGTGTCAAGTATTTCGACAAGAGGTATGGCCCCCGTAACTGGAATACGTCGGTCGTGCTCAGTCTGTCCATTGGGCAGGCGGACAACGCGCAGACGCCACTGACCATGGCACGCTTCTACGCGGCATTGGCCACGGACGGCGCCGCCCCACAGCCGCAGATCGTCAGGCAAGCTGTATCGAGACAGCAGATCGTCCATTTGGATTCAGCGAAGCTCGTCGGCCTCAAACTCGCGCTCGCCGATGTTGTCACTCGCGGGACCGCGGCGGGCGCGCAGATTCAAGGATTGACCATCGCAGGCAAGACAGGAACGGCGCAGAATCCGCCGCATCCTGACAACGCGTGGTTTGTTGGCTACGCCCCGGTGGACAAGCCGCAGATCGTTGTGGCGGTGATCCTGGAAGAGGGACTGCACGGCTCAGCCGCCGCGAAAGTCGCCACGAAAATTCTGGAACGCTTCCTGAAGAAGAAGCTGGTATTGAATTCCGTGACGGGCGAGTAAACCTTCATGGCGCTGCGTCGGCAGGGAATCGACTATCCGTTGCTGCTACTGGCGGTGCTGCTCTCCACCTTCGGCGTCGCGATGGTGTTTTCGGCTGGCCAAACGGACGTGCCATCGAAAATCGTGAATCTCTGGCAGCGCCAGGGCATGTGGTTTGGTGTTTCGTTGCTGGCGTGCTGGGTGGTCATGCGCGGTTCCGTGCGACTGATCGAATGGAGCGCGTGGCCGATGTACCTGTTCAGCGTCACACTGCTCGTACTCGTGTTGCTCGTGGGTACGGGCGCCGGAACAGCGGCCAGTGTGAAAGGGTGGCTGAGCATCGGCGGACAGCGGATCGGACAGCCCGCCGAGTTGGCAAAACTTGCGACGACGCTCATGCTCGCCCGCGTGCTCGCCGCGCAGCGCGAGATACCCAAGTCGCTGCTGGAACTATGGCGGCCACTTGCGGTCGTCGGAATCCCTTGGTTGCTGGTCATGGCGCAGCCAGACCTGGGCACAGGGATTGTGTTCATCGCGATCTGCTTTGCCATGCTATTCTGGTCGGGCGTTCCTTGGACGCTGTTGCTCATGCTGGCGAGTCCGGGAATCAGCCTCATTCTGGCCTTCAGCACCGGTATCTGGGGCGCGTGGTTCCTGATTCTGGTGGCACTGGTACTCTGGTCGCGAACCTATCTGCGCGAAGGCGTGCTATTGCTGCTGACCAACGTCGCCATGGGCGTGCTCGCCCCGCTGCTGTGGGACACGCTGAAGCCGTACCAGCAGCGCCGCCTCTTGGTCTTCATCGATCCATCAGCTGATCCCCGGGCCTCGGGCTACCAGATCCTGCAGTCCAAGGTTGCCATCGGCTCAGGAGGACTGTTCGGCAAAGGGTTTACGCTCGGCAGCCAGAAGCGTGGGCAATTCCTGCCGGCGCGCGAGACGGATTTCATCTTCTCCGTGGTCGGCGAGGAGCTCGGGTTCATCGGCGTGTCCATCGCGCTCGCCCTGTTTCTCTCCTTGTTTCTGCGCAGTACTCGTGTCGCCACGCGCGCGAACGACGTGTTCCCCAGTCTGGTGGCGTTCGGCATCGTCTCGGCGTGGTTTGTACATGTGATCGTCAACGTTGGAATGACGCTCAACCTCATGCCGGTGACCGGCATCCCCCTGCCGTTCTTCAGCTACGGCGGGTCGTTCCTGCTCGTCTGCTGGGTCTCCGTGGGGGTATTGCTGCGCATCTCTGCAGAAGGGCGTGGTCAGCCGGACGCACTCGGACTTTGAATCGATCAGCGCGGGCCGTCTCGGCCGTGCCTCGCGGAAGGCACTTCGGACTGTTTTCGGGTACCATGCATCCAGGCTGTTCGACGACGCGCAAGGTCTAGCCTTCATGGGTGAGACCGTCGATCTTACACGGTCTATGGCATGGTTTCGGAAGGATAAAAAGCCGCGGCAGCCGCGCCGGGAGCGATTGGAGATCCCGCCTGATACGTGGGAGAAGTGTGAAGCCTGTGGTCACACGGACATTCGCGCCAAGTTCTTGCGCAACTTCAACGTTTGCCCCGAGTGCGATTTTCATCGCCGCTTGCGGGCGTACGACTATGGGACCATGCTGCTCGACGAAGGCACCATGGTCGAAGTGGGCGGCGAACTACGCTCCGTTGATCCGCTGGGATTTCCGGACTATCCCGGGCGCCTGAAGCGCGCCTTGACGAACGCCGGCGAGTCTGATGCCATTCTGACCGTCAACGGCTCACTCGAAGGGTTGCCGCTCGGCATCGGAATCATGGATTTCGCGTTCATGGGCGGCTCCATGGGCTCGGTCGTAGGCGAGAAGATCGCGCGTCTGGGGCAACGGTGCGTGGAGAAGAAGAACCCCTTGGTCATCATCTCGGCCTCAGGCGGCGCACGCATGCAGGAGGGAGTGCTCTCACTGATGCAGATGGCGAAGACGTCGGCCGTACTCTCGCAGCTGGCTGAACGTCGCATTCCGTACATCTCGATTCTTACGAATCCGACAACGGGCGGCGTGAGTGCGAGCTTCGCCATGCTGGGCGATGCCATCCTCGCCGAACCAGGAGCGGTGATCGGTTTCGCCGGTCCACGTGTAATCAAGCAGACATTGGGACAGGATCTCCCCGAAGGTTTTCAGACGGCCGAGTTCCTACTCGATCACGGAATGGTTGATCAGGTCGTGCATCGGAAGGAGCTTCGCACGGTGCTCTCGCAACTGCTGCGGCACATGACGGGACGCCCTGCTGCGGCGGGACACGCGCAGGAAAGCTGATCAATTCTCCGATCATGCCGCCGTCGCGGCCGGATGCGTTCGCCGCTGATCTCCCGGCTGATGGCGTTGCCTATCGTGACGCGCTCAATCGGCTCTTCGCCAGAACCGGAGGGGCATGGAGACTGGGACTCGAGCGCGTCTCTCTGCTCCTGGCTGCGTTGGGGAATCCGCAGCTCGCGTACCCTGTGTTTCATGTCGCCGGTACCAACGGCAAGGGTAGCACCGTGGCGACGCTTGACGCGCTGCTGCGGAAGGCCGGACTGAAGGTGGGAAGGTATACGTCGCCGCACCTGGTAGATTTTTGCGAGCGCGTGGTCGTGGACGGCGCACCAATGCCCCAACGCGCCGTGACGGAGTGGCTTCAGCGTTGGGAGCCGGAAATGTCCCACCTTGGCGCCACGTTCTTCGAAGCCACAACGGCGATGGCGTTTTCGTACTTCGCTGCGGCTAACGTTGATGTTGCGGTGGTCGAGGTAGGACTGGGTGGGCGTCTCGATGCCACGAATGTGGTTCAACCGGTTGCGTCGGCTGTCACGCAGATTGGGCTTGATCATACCGAGTTCCTGGGGGCTTCGCTCGAAGAGATCGCGCGTGAGAAGGCCGGAGTCTTCAAGACTGGGGTGCCCGCGATCGTGGGAGAGACCCGCCCCGACATTCGCGATCTGCTGCAGGCGTATGCCGAATCCGTAGGCGCCGCACCGGTATTGGCGACAGGGCGGGACTGGCAGGTGAGTGAGGTTGAGGTTGACACTGACGGTACTCGTTTTTTGTGGACGGTTGGCGAGAACGCGCAACGAGTGGTCACACCACTGATTGGCGCGTTTCAGGCGCAGAACACGGCAGTCGCCCTCGCGATGCTTCGTGCGGCCGGAGGATTTTGGAGCGCAATCGCCGAG
>JANNEV010000334.1:0-14520 GCA_031379145.1 Gemmatimonadaceae bacterium | reverse complement strand
GGATGACCGGTGCCGAATCGCGTGGTGGCGTCGGCCGCGTTGATGTACCGAATCTCCATGACGGCTAACGCCGTCACCGCTTCGAGCGTTTGCGGACCGCCCGATCGCACGCCGTCCACGTACACCACGATCTCCGCACCGCCAGAGTTGTCGTTGAGCGAACCGTTCCGGCCGCGCAGCATCGTCGGACGTAGCAGCTTGACCGCCTGGAACGCGTCCGAGACACCAGAGCTGGCGATTTCGGCAGCGACGATGAGGTTGGAGTTGCCTTTGGTGGCCGTGGTCGCGCGCGCGCTTGGCACCGTTGCGCCCGCTGCGGCCGTGCCCCGTGTCGGGCTCGCGGCCGCCGGTTTGCCGGATGGGCTGGCGGCCGCGACCGACGAGGGCGGCCCTGAAGCAACACCCGGTCCGCTTGACGAGGTACCCGAGGCACAACTGGCCAACACGAGCAACGCGCCCGCACGTGAGAGTTGCTTGGTCATCGGACGGCCCTCAGGGGTACATAGGGTGATTGGCGGAACGCTGGCCGGTGGCCTCAACACGCGCACGCCGCGATCACGACTTACTGCGCCGGTCAACGCTCTCACGAAGACGCCGAACGCGCAAGGACGCTACGGACACCTCAGGTGGTCATCGCTGCTTCGACGTTTCAACCGGCACGTGCCGCAGCACGCGCCCGGGCCGCGCTGTCGTGAGCACCCCATTGGCGATGACCGGCTCGCCATTCACGAGGACCCACGGAATGCCCACCGGATAGTGATGCGGGTCGGTGAACGTTCCCACGTCACTCACACTGGCGGCATCAAACACTGTCACGTCGGCAACGCAGCCCACGCGAATGCATCCGCGGTCTGTCAGCCCGAGCCTCGCCGCCGGCATGCCGGACATCTTGTGGACGGCCTGCGCGAGCGTGAGCACGTGGAGCTCGCGCACGTAGCGACCCAGCACGCGCGGGAACGTGCCGTAGTTGCGCGGATGGGGCACGCCGTCGCCGAACTTCGTAATGCGACCATCACTGGCGATCATGGTCTGCGGGTGCGCCATGATGCGCTTCACGTCGTTTTCGTCGATGACGTGGTACACCATGCCGGCGCCGCCCTGCAGCACGCCCTCAAGAATGAGCGTGACGGCAGTCTCCGGCGTGGACGGCAGCCCGCGCTGTACGGCCCAGTCATGCAGCGTCTTGCCTTGCAACTTCCCGCCGTCCCAGGAGACAATGGCAAATTGCACGCGTCGCAGGTCGCCACCGCCACGATCGTTCAGCACGAGATCGATGATGCCCCGCGTGATGCTGTCCTTCAGTACAGGATCGGCGAGCCGCTTCTTGAGCTCCGGCAAACCTCCAGCCAACGCCCAGGGTGGAACCAGCACATCGAGGCCGGTGAAACTGGCGGTGTACGGATACTGGTCAATCATCACGTCCGTGCCGGCGGCGCGTGCCGAGTCCACCATGCCCAACGTGATCACACTCTTGCCCCACGCCTGCCGGCCCACGGCCTTGTGATGCGTGAGGACCACGGGAATCTTCGCGCGCCGTCCGATCTCCAGCGCCTCGGCCACGCCGTTGAGCAGGCCCACGCCCTCCTCGCGCAAGTGCGACGTGTAGATGCCGCCACGACTGGCCGCTTCTTCCGACAGCGCCACCACTTCATCCAGTGAGGAGTAGTAGCCGGGGACATACCGCAGTCCCGTGCTCAGACCAAAGGCACCGTCGGCCATGGACTGCGCCACCATGGACTGCATCCGCGTCAGTTCCGCTGACGTGGGCGCGCGGTTCTGCGTACCCATGACCGAGCGCCGAATGCTGTTGTGTCCTGCCAGATACGCCACGTTCATGCCGAGGCCCGCGCGATCGGCGCTGTCCGCGTAGGCGGCAAGCGGCCATGGGCTGCTGCCATCCGGGCCGCCGAGCGACAGCGTAATGCCCTGACGCACGGCGCTTTCCGCAGCGGGAAGCTGCAGCAATGGCTCCAGATGCGCGTGCAGGTCGATGAACCCCGGCGCGACGGTGAGCCCGGTCGCGTCAATCACGCGCGCGGCGTCGGCGGGGTTGAGCGGGCTGGTGGAGACTTGCACAATCCGATTGCCAACGATGGCCACGTCGGCACGGGCACCAGCCGAACCGGAGCCATCCAGTACGGTGCCGTTCCGTATGAGCACATCGAACGGCTTGGCAGGCGGCCTTGCCTGCGCCGACGCGACAGCGGCGGTGATCGCGATGCAGGCGAACGAGAGGAGGGAATGTCGCAGTGTCATGCGCCGGGCCGATGAGGGTGTGCGTCGAAGCTACTCGAGCGGGCGAGCGTCCGCTTCCCGCTTGCGCTTGGGCCGTCTGTTGGGTTCGTTCCCCGCGGCGTCAGTCGGCAGGCGCGATTCGGCTCCGTGCGCTGCGGCCGGAACGGGTGCTGACCGGCAAACATCCAGCGATCACGCAGTGACACACGGAGTACGATTGGCATGACCGCCCCTCCACGTTTAGCGCGCGAGCTGGGACTCATAAGCCTTGCGGCAACGGGCATCTGTTCCATGATCGGTGCGTCGATCAATGTGGTGCCGATCATGATCCAGCGAAATGTGCCGGGCATTGGACCCTGGGTGCTGCCCGCGTTCGCGTTTGCGGCCATACCCGCGCTCTTGGCGGCACTTTCCTACGCGATGCTGGCCTCGGCGATGCCGCGGGCCGGCGGCAGCTACCTGTATGCGAGCCGAGCACTCAGCCCGTATCTGGGATTTGTGGCGTCGTTCTCGCAGTGGTTCGGGCTGTCCATCGCCATCGGAGTCGTGTCATACGTCATTCCCACGTTTCTCCGGGATATTGCCTCGGCACTCGGATGGACGGCGTTTGGTGACCAGCTGCAGCATGGCGTGGTGCGGCTGGCGCTCTCGTTGTCGTTTCTCTGGACGTTCGTGCTGGTGAACATGCGCGGCCTCGGCGCGTACGAGAAGACGCTGCTTCCTCTGATGGTCCTGATGTTCCTGGCCGGCGGCATCGTGATCGTGGTCGGGTTCCAATACACGCACGCGGATTTCGGCGCGGCGCTGCTGGCCCGGGAACAACGTGCACTGCCGACGATTCCGTCCGCGCCGTTTGACCTTCGCACGTTTTTGTCGGCATCGGCGGTGCTGTTCTCCAGCTTTATCGGCTTCGACGCGATTGCACAGGCGGGTGGTGAGGCTCGGCATCCGTCACGCGATTTACCGCGCGCGATCGGCTTGGCTGTGCTGGTCACGGCCGCGTTCTACTTCGCGTTCGCCAGCGCCGTGTACCATACGGTGCCGTGGTGGTTTGTGGCGGCGGAGGCGCAGACGCGGGACCTCACCGCGCCCGGCCTCTTGGGCTATTTGCTGGCACCGGGCACTACCGTGTTGATTGTGGCTGGAGCGGCCATTGCGCTCACGAACGATTTGCCGGCCATGGTCCTTTCGGTATCGCGCCTCATGTTCGCGTGGGCCCAAGACGGAATTTTCCCGAAGCAGGTTGGCGTCATCCACCCCGTACGACGCACGCCCGTAGCTGCCATCATCGTGAGCGGACTCATGGCGTCGCTCGGCATTTTCGGAAGCCATTTCGCCGGGGATTTCTTTCTCGGTGTGGACCTGCTGGTGGTGTCGATGCTGGTGAACTTCCTGCTGATGGGCGTGAGCGTGCTGGCGCTGCCGCGCACGAACCCTGCGCTGGCTGCGAACATGGGGGTGATCACAAACCCGGCGTTACGCACGGCGGTGGCGGTGGCCGGGCTTGTGATGTTGTCGCTGTTTCTCGTCGTGCATGTCTGGAAGGACCTCACGTCGCCGGTGAGCGCCTGGTACTTCCGTTCGACGCCGCTGTGGCTGCTGGTGATGGCGGTCGGTACGGTGATCTACCGTCGCGAGATCGCGGTACTGCGTCGAAACGGCATATCGTTGGCGGAGCGTTTCTCCACGCTTCCCCCGGAATAGCATGGCGATGCGACATTCCTGTGTGCGGCAACGACCTGTGTCTCGCGGCACCACTCACCTCGCAACCGAGAGGGCCTACCACCGGTGACATCATCGATTTCGCGCCATGCACTCGCCCCGGATCTCTCGATAGCCCGCGTGCTCACCGGGCTCTGGCAAGTGGCGGACCTTGAGCGAAGCGGTGAAGCATTGCTGCTCGACACGGCGGCAAACGCGATGGCGCCATACGCCGCGGCTGGCTTCACCACGTTTGACATGGCCGATCACTATGGATCGGCTGAGGATATCGTTGGGCATTTCCACACGCGCGCAGAGGCGCCTCGCGTTGAACTGCTCACCAAATGGGTACCGGAACCGGGACCGATCACGCGCGAGCAAGTGCGCGAAGCCGTGGAGCGTGCGCGCTCGCGGATGTGCGTGGAGCGTCTCGATCTGCTGCAGTTTCACGCCTGGGCGTACTCACATCCCAGCTGGATTGATGCGCTTTACTGGCTCGACGAGTTGCGTGTTGAGGGGCTCGTTCGGCACATCGGCCTGACCAATACCGATACGGCACACCTGCGGCTGGTGGTGGAGAGCGGTATTCCCATTGTCAGTAACCAAGTGTGCTACTCATTGCTGGATCAACGGGCAGCGGGAGCGATGGCCGAGTACTGCGCCAGCCGCGGTATTGCCCTGCTCGCGTTCGGTACATTGGCGGGTGGGTTTCTGTCCGATCGCTGGCTGGGGCAGCCGGAACCAGACTGGGCGCAGCTGGAGACGTGGTCGCAAATGAAGTACGGCCGGTTCATTCGCGAGGCTGGCGGATGGGAAGCGCTGCAGCGGGTACTGCGCACCGTGCGGCGTGTTGCGGATCGCTTCGATGCGTCCGTGGCGAACGTGGCGTCTCGCTACATCATGGATGCGCCAGCGGTGGGTGGAGTCATTGTTGGTGCGCGACTGGGCCAGACGGCGCACATCGCGGACAACGTGCGGCTGGACGCCCTGCGACTGGACGACGCTGCACGTGCCGAGGTGGCCGCGGTGTTGGAGACGCTCGCACCCATTCCCGGCGACTGCGGCGACGAGTATCGCAAACCACCGTTTCTCACGGCGAGTGGCGATCTCAGTCACCATGTTGCGTCGTTTCCGGCGCCGTATCCGGTTATTGAAAGCGCGGATGGACGCCGTCGCGTGCTCACGGGCACCCGATGGGAGACGCTGGCCGGCTACGCGCGCGCGGTGCGTGTGGGTGACCGAATCTTCGTATCGGGAACGACGGCCACGCACGGTGACCGCGTCATGGGCGGAACTGATGCCGCAGCGCAGGCGCACTATGTGCTCGACAAGCTGACGGGTGCGATCGAGTCATTGGGCGGTACTCTGGAAGACGTGGTGCGCACACGTGTGTATCTCCGGCATGAGCACGACTGCGAAGCGGTCTCGCGTGCGCATGGGCAACGCTTCGGAGCGATCCAGCCCGCTAATACGGTGGTATGCGCGCAGCTCATTGGCGCGGAGTACCTGGTGGAAATGGAAGCGGAGGCGGTGGTTCGGTGACCACCACTCGGCGGGACTTCGTGCGATCAGCCACCATCGCCGTGGCGGGACTGCGCCTGCGCGGCGCCGCCCATAATCTGGTGATTCGTGGTGGGATGGTGTACGACGGGAGTGGTGCGGCGGGGCGTATCGCTGATATCGCCGTGCATGGCGGCCGCATCGTGGAAATTGCTGCGCGCATTTCCAGTACCGGCAGCGACGAAATCGATGCGCGCGGACTCGTGGTGGCACCGGGCTTCATCGACATTCATTCGCATGGTGACAGCTCGCTCAGCATGGACCCGCGCGCGGAGTCTGTCGTACGGCAAGGCGTCACCACCATCGTGGCCGGCGCGGACGGCAGTTCGCGCTTTGACGGATCGGCGGCGCGGTCGTTTGGGGCGTGGGCTTCCACGTTGGCGGCGCGGCAGCCGGCGGTGAACGTTGCCGCCATGATTGGGCTGGGCAGCGTGCGCGCGTCGGTGGTGGGCGACATGGATCGGCCGGCCACGTCTGATGAACTCCAGCGAATGGTGGCCATGGTGCAACGCGCGGTGGCCGACGGCGCCTGCGGCGCTTCGTCCGGGCTGGAGTACACGCCCGGCGCGTTCGCGCCGCTCGCCGAGTTGATTGCCCTCTGCACGCCGCTGGCATCACGACGCTTGCCGTACGCCACGCATATGCGCAACGAAGACGATCGACTGCTTGAGGCGATCGACGAGTCCATTGCCGTCGCGCGCGGCGCGGGCTGCGGGTTGCAGATCTCGCATCTCAAAATGCAGGGGACGCGCAACTGGCCAAAGATCGATGCCGCACTGGCCCGCATCGCCGCGGCTCGGGCCGACGGCATTGATGCGATGTTCGACGTGTATCCGTACGTGGCGTATTCCACTGGCCTGACCAATCTCTTTCCTGTGTGGAGTCGCGATGGTGGAACTGCCGCGTTTCTTGGGCGATTGCTGGATCCAGCGGTTGCGTCGCGCATTCGCGCCGAAGCGCTAGCCAAGGTGGAGCTCATTGGCGGATGGGACAACGTGCAGATTTCGAGCGTGCGCGATTCGGTGGACCGTGCGGCGGAGGGGAAGCGCATGGGCAGCTATGCGCAGGCCATTGGTCGCGACGCGTATGAGGCGGCGGTGGAACTGTTGCAGCGCAATCGCGGCGATGTCGGGATGCTGGGCTTTGCCATGAGCGAGGACAATCTCGACCGCCTCCTGGCGCACGATCTCGGCATGGTCTGCTCCGATGGTGGCGCGTTCGCGATCGACGGCCCGACCCGTGGCGGTAGTCCGCATCCCCGCGGCGCCGGCACGTTCCCGCGCGTCCTTGGTCGCTATGTGCGGGAACGCAAAGCGTTACCCCTGGCCAGTGCCATCAGGAAAATGACGTCGCTGCCAGCATCGCGCGTGCAGCTGGCCGATCGCGGTCGGTTGGCCGTTGGACTGGCGGGCGATATCGTGGTGTTTGACGCCGCGAGTGTGCTTGATGCCGCCACGTTCGCCAATCCATTTCAGTACCCTGCAGGTATCCGCGCGGTGGTGGTGAATGGCGCCATTGCCTTGCGTGATGGCGTACGCGCGTCCAGCGGCAATGGTCGCGTACTCTCCTCGGGGCGCTAATTCGTTGTGTGTCGCTTTCGTTTCCTGACGCCCTGACCCAATCGCACCATGGCTGCTTCCAGTCTGCTTGCTCTCATTGACGATATCTCCACGCTGCTGGACGACGTCGCCGTGCTCACCAAGGTCGCGGCTACCAAGACCAGCGCGGTCATGGGCGATGATCTCGCGCTCAATGCCGAACAGGTGGCGGGTGTGCGCGTTGATCGGGAACTGCCCGTGGTGTGGGCCGTGGCCAAGGGTTCGTTCATCAACAAGCTCATTCTGGTGCCGGCGGCGCTGGCCATCAGCGCATTCGTGCCCGCCGCCATTCTCCCGCTGCTGATGTTGGGCGGTCTCTTCCTCTGTTACGAGGGGTTTGAGAAGGTCGCGCACAAATTGCTGCACAAGAATGAGGCCTCGAACCACGTCAACCGCGTGCAGGCGGTTGCCGATCCCGCCGTTGATCTGGTGGCGTACGAGCGGGACAAGATCAAAGGCGCCGTCCGCACCGACTTCGTGCTTTCGGCGGAGATCATTGTGATTACGCTGGGCACGATGGCCACGGCTTCCCTGGTGCAGCAGGTCACGGTGCTCAGTCTGATCGGGCTCGCGGCCACGGTATTGGTATACGGCCTGGTGGCGGGAATCGTCAAGCTCGACGATCTCGGTCTCGCCCTGATTCGCAGCGCTGGATCCGGCAGCGGCGTTGCATCGCAACGCGCACTGGGCGCGTGGATCCTCCGCGCTGCGCCTGTGCTCATGAAGAGCCTCTCCGTGATCGGCACGGTAGCAATGTTCACCGTCGGTGGCGGCATCATTGCGCACGCGGTGCCGTTCATTGAGCATCCCATCGAAGCATTGGGGGAGCGAGCGGCTGCGGCCAGTGCGTTCCTGGCACCGATCGCGACAAGCCTGGCCAACTCGCTGGTTGGCGTGATTGCCGGTGGACTGGTCGTGGCGGTCGTGGCCGCGGCCACCCGTCTCACCGGCAAGAAGTCGCGCGGGTGAAACGCGCGCGCTAGCCGCGCCAGATGCTGGTGAGCGCGCGAACTGCGTTGCCGCCGAGTATGAGCCGTATGTGGGCGTCGCTGTATTTTCGGCGAATGAGCGCGTCGGTCAGGTCGAACATGCGTTTAGGGTGATCGAGACCCGCAATGGTGAGCAGCCGCTTGCCGTTGGCATCCATGTGGAGTCGATAGCGCTCGAAATTCGGCGTGGCAGGCACGCTCTCTCCCGGCGCATTCACCGGATTGGGATTGCCGATGACATCCATGTCGCTGCCGATAGCCACATGTTCGATCCCCACCAGTTTCGCCACGTAGTCCACGTGATCGATGACGTGATCGATGGTGACCGGCTCCTGGTCGCGCACCATCATGCGAAGACAGGGGAGACCCATGACGCCACCGCTCTTGGCCATTTTCGTGATCATCTCGTCGGTCTTGCAGCGCAGATGCCCCGGGAGCAGCGCTCGCGCACTCGCGTGTGAAAACACGACGGGCCGTTTGGCGACCTCCAGCGTGTCCAGCGTGGTCCGGTCGGCGCAGTGCGAGACATCCACCGCCATGCCCACCGTGTTCATACGCGCCACAATCTCGCGGCCGAACACGGTCAGTCCGCCATCGCGTTCCTCGAGAAATCCGCTTCCGATGCGATTCTGATAGTTGTACGTCAATTGCGAGAGCCGCTGGCCCAACGCGAAGAACGTGTTCACGTCGTCCACAGTCCGGAAATGGTCGGAGTTCTGGAAGGTGATCATGATGCCGATTTTCCCGGAGCGCCTTACCGCCTCGAAGTCGCTTGCATCATCAATGCGCATAAACCAGTCCGGATACTCGGCCACGAATCCGTTCCAGTCCGCAAAGAACCGAATACCTGAGGCATAGTCTGCCGGGCTATGCCCCAGTGCGAGGGCGTGATACCCGCTGGTGCGATAGGTCTCGAAATCCGAACTGGTCATCGATCGAGCCTTGGTCAGCCACAGCACGCTTTTCGGCGGCTTCTCAGCGAAGTCGGCGAAGCGGAATTGATTGAGCAGGTCCACCACGGTGGACTCCTGCATCAGACGGATGGCCCGCGCCGAGTACTCCGTGCTGCTGCCGGCAAAGACCTGATGTCGTCCGCGCAGAATGGCTGGGGCGGCGACTACCGAAAGCGCCATGTGCTGCAGTGCAGCGCGGCGCGACACCACGGGCGACTGCAGTGATGGCGCGCTCGGAGCGGACGACGTGTCGGGCGTGTGTGGCATGCGGGGTTTCCGGAAGGAGGCTCGCTGAAACTGTGGCCGTACCTGCCTCCCGCGCCAGCGTGGCGTGTGGGCGATGCGTTCGAGCAGCGCCCAGCACGACGTGCTCGTCCACTACTTCGTCAGCGATCCGGCGTAGGTGATGTTGCCCGTTGGAGGAGTGGCCGCGAAATTCGCGCTTCCCGTCAGGGTGCCGCTGCCTTTTCCGTACGCGCCGGTGCCGGACTCCACGTCCCACGTCCCCGCCAGGGTTGCCGCGGTTGGTGACGTGAACGTCAGTGTAGCCTTGCCCACCAGTACGATCGTGCCGCGGGTGCCGGTGATGGAGCGGCGAAAGGTGACGGGCACTGGTGATTGCGTGAGCGGCCCACCAAAGACCAGCTCTTCCGTGGTGGCGCCCTGATCGGACAGCGCACCGGACATGGCGAAGGTGCCAGCCGAAGTCGTCTGGCCGGTGAGTGACTGCTGGATCACGATGCTCACGGCGCCGCCAGCGGGCGCCACAATGTCCTCTCCGCACGCGGCGGCCAGGGCGAGTGGGATGCCGATGAGTAGCGATTTGGAGGTCATGGAAGGCGTCCGGTTGGGGTGGTGCAGAGGCGAATCCATCGTGATGCGCCGTCGTGCAACGCCAACCTTCTGCTCCTCGAGGGTGGAGCGCACCACCCAGCATGGGTGGTGGACGGGGGGACATTGCGCCGACTCAGTCGATGCTCTGCGCCAAGACCGGAAGCTCCCACACGGTCATGGGAGGTGATTCGGCGTCGCCTCCGTCGATCGAACGCGCCAGCAGCGCGCTACCCGCGCCGGCGAGGATATCACGCAGGGTGCTGGAGACCAGAATTTCCCCTGGTTTGGCCATGTCCACCAGTCGGCGCGCGATGGCCTGTGCGCTCCCCACCGGTGCGCCGTCTGAAGTTCGGCAGGTGCCGACGTGCAGCGCCATCGCTCCGCAGCGGCCGCGGCCGAGTGCGCGCAAACGTTCCGCGCAGCGAATGGCCCGGTTGGGCGCATCAAACGCGGCCACCCAGCCGGTGTCCGTGGTTCGCAGGTGACGTGGCTCCATCGCGTCAAGAATCTCCTGTGCCTCAGCCGAGAGCGCTGCACCGGGTCCGTCGGCCTGCAGGAGAATCGCCAGCCACGTATCGATCTGCGGTTCCGCCTCCGGCTCGGCCAGGAAACTCACCATGGCGCGCGCGATGGGTTCGCCGTTGACAAAGTAGACATGATCGGCGCCGGGAAACTCGATGAGTGTGGCGTTGGGCATGCGCGCGGCGAAATAGCGTGCCGCACCGATGTTCACGACCGGGTCGTCCACCCGATGTGCAATGAGCGTGCGCGTTCGCACCTGCGGCAGCAGCGGCCGGATGTCCACCTGCATCGACTGCTCCATCGTGAGGCGCACCGACGCGGGACTCGACGCCGATCGGAGGGTGCGCGTCCACCACGCCGCGAACGTCGGGTTGCCATGTTGCGAGGGAGCAAACCGATCCACGGTCCAGGGATCGCCCCACGTTTCGGCAATGCGCGAGATGCGCTGTTCGAATTCCGCGCGCGCATGCGACCACGTGGGCTCACTCCCGTGCCGCGCGACCATGGGCGTGCTGGCAATCAGAATCAAGCCACGCACTTCGTCCGGAAACATCGACGCCAACAACACCGCCGCCGCCCCGCCTTCGGAGGTACCACTGACAAAGGCCCGTCGACTTCCGACGGCGCGCATGATCGCCCTCGCATCGCTGATGGTCTGTTCGATGGTCGACGCGCCGCGCGTCCGATCGGACAGACCGACACCGCGCTTGTCAAACAGCAGCACGCGGGCATGGCGACCGAGCGTTTCGAAGAACGCGGCGTATCCGGGCTCCTCCCAGGAGAGCTCCAGATGGGACACAAAGCCGGTAATGAAGACCAGATCCACCGGACCAGTGCCGACTACCTGATATGCGACGGATACGCCGCCGTTGTTCACATAGCGAATGGGTGAACGCTCCACGGGCGCGCGCGCGGTCACCAGATCGACGGACGGTCGCAGACCAAGCGATGTGGCTCGGCGCACCGCATCGGCGCGCGACGTTACCTCCAGCTTCGCGTAAAGCTGCTTGTTGTACCAGCGCACCGTCTCCACGGCGAGGTTCAGTTTCGAGCCGATGTCGCGATCGCTCAAGCCGCTGGCCAGGAGTTCGAGGATCTCGCGCTCGCGCTCCTTCAGCGGCTCGGGGAGCGCAGGAGGCGGGAGTTCAGGTGCCAAGCGCCTTCCGTATCGCCGGGGCGACGGCGGTGCCATACAGCTCGATGCAGCGCAGTACCTGATCGTGCGGCATGGCACCGACCGTGAACTGAATCATGGTGCGCTGGTGCCCGAACAGCGAATGCTCGTAGAGGATCTTGTCGATGACCTCCTGCGGGCTGCCGAGCATCATGGCGCCGGTGGGTGACCGCTCGAAGTCGAACTGCGCACGCGTCGGCGGAGGCCAGCCGCGCTCCTTCCCGATGCGTCCCATGACGTCCATGTATGCCGGCAGCGTGACCTCGACCGCGGCGTCCATCGAGTCGGCGATGAACCCGTGCGAATTGATGCTCACCGGAACGGACGCCGGATCGTGTCCCGCGCGCATGAGCGCTTGCCGAAACAGCTGCACGAACGGCACGAAACGGTCAGGCGCGCCACCAATAATGGCCAACGCCATGGGCAGGCCCAATCCGCCCGCCCGCATGGCCGAGGCAGGGGTACCGCCCACGCCAATCCAGACCGGTAGCGGTGTTTGCAGCGGGCGAGGGTAGACGCCTCGATCCGCAATGGCCGCGCGGTGCCCCCCTCGCGTGGTGATGCGTTCACTCGTGCGGAGCGACAATAGCAACGCGAGCTTCTCGGCGAAGAGCGAATCGTAGTCGTCCAGATCGTAGCCGAACAACGGGAACGACTCGATGAACGAGCCACGGCCGGCGATGATCTCGGCCCGTCCCCGCGACAGGAGATCGACGGTGGCAAACTCCTGAAATACCCGCACCGGATCATCCGAACTGAGCACCGTGACGGCGCTGGTCAGGCGGATGCGGCTGGTGCGCGCCGCCGCGGCAGCGAGAATGACGGCCGGCGCCGATGCCACGAAGTCCGGGCGGTGATGCTCGCCGATGCCGAGGATATCGAGTCCTACTCGATCTGCCAGTTCGATCTCTTCCAGGAGCTGATGCAGTCGGAGCGCGCACCGTTCGGCGTAGTTGTCCGAGGTGTCCGGGTTGGTTTCCACAAACGAATAGATGCCCAGTTCCATGCGACGGAATCTACAGCGGACGGCGCGTGGTGACGGCCGAGGCGGTCTGACGCGTACATTTCTGTGTCGGCCGCCTCGTGTCTCACTCTCTTCCTCCGCTTATGCCACGAATGCTTCCGCTCGCGCTGGTCTTGCAGCTGGCGCCCCTGAGCGCGTTGCTGGCGCAACGAGCCGCAGCAATGCCGGCGACGTCGGGTGCCGCGACGCAGGCCGTTCGCGCGTTCGACCGCGTGCGGCTCCTTGAGTCCACGAGCGAGACCTCCGCCAGCGTCAGCATCGGCGATGTCGATCGCGATGGCGACCCGGACCTGGTGCTCGCCAAGGGTCGGCACTGGCCGCTGCAGAACCTGGTGCTCAAGAACGATGGGCGCGGGCAGTTCACGGCAGCACCGCTCGCCGACACGCCCGATCGCACGTACACCGCGGCGCTTGCCGATCTGGACGGTGACGGTGACCTCGATCTCGCGGTGAGCAATGATCGTCCCGATCGAAAGCTCGTCTACCTGAACGACGGCACCGGACGCTACATGGTGGCCGGCACGTTCGGACAACCGGAGTGGTCCACGCGATACGTGACGCTTGCCGATCTCAACGGCGACTCGCGTCCGGACATCATCGTTGCCAACCGCAGCAGCAACCCGGCCAACCCTCGGCCCAGCTTCGTTTGCCTCAATACGGGCAAGGCCGAGTTCCCGATGTGTACGCCATTGGCCACGCAGTCGGCGACCATCATTGTGGCGGCCGACTTTGACGCGGACGGGCGCATCGATCTGTTCGTGCCGCATCGCGATGGAGGGCAGAGCCTGATGTTCTGGAACGACGGTGCCGGAACGTTCAGCGCGCCGCCGATCGCGATTGGGCCGGAGAAATCGTCTGTGCGCGCCGCTGCCGCTGCCGATCTTGATGGCGATGGTGCGCTTGATCTGGTTGTCGGCGACGCCGAAACCGGACTGTTCCGGTATCAGAACTCGGGGCAACGCAGTTTTCGCGCACCGGAGCGACTGGGCGACAGCGGCAGCCGACCGTACGCCATCGGCATCGCTGATTTGAATCGCGATGGCACGCTCGATATCGTGGTAGGCAACGACAATGCCGTCGGCTCGCTCTTCTTTCGCACAGCCGATCGTTCGCAGTTTCGGTATGTGCAAGCCGCCTGGAATGACGGCAAGGGCGCAGTGTACGGGCTGGCAATTGGCGATCTCGACGGCGATGGGTGGCCGGACATCGTCGCGGCACGCTCGGATGCGCCCAACGGCATCTGGTTCAGCAGTCCGGTCAAGATTCCGTAGCACATTCGAACAATCACTCTGATCGAGGGCACATCTCATGCGTCGACATGTTCGGTGGCGAATGGCCGCGTTGGCATGTGGTGTCGTGGTTAGCTCGGCGGTCGTGTGTCGCGCAGCCACAGCGCAAGCCAAGCCAGCTGCCGACTCCGTCGTGCTCACCGAATGGAACGTGCCGTGGGGTGCGACCACGCGACCGCGCGACCCTGCGGTCGGTCGTGACGGACAGATCTGGTTCGTTGGGCAGGAAGGCAACTACGTCGCGCGGCTCGACCCCAAGACCGCGACGTTCACGCGCCTCGAGATCGACGCGGGCACCAACCCGCATACGGTCAATGTGGATCGCGACGGGAACGCGTGGTACACCGGCAATCGCAATGGCATGATCGGGCGTATTGATGCCAAGACCGGCGCGATCACGCGCTATCCCATGCCCGATAGCGCGGCGAAGGATCCCCACACCATTGCCTTCGACGCCAAAGGCGATCTCTGGTTCACGCTGCAGAACAGCAACATGCTTGGACATCTGACGCGCAGCACCGGCAAGGTCCGGCTCGCGCGCATGGCCAAGCCAGGCTCGCGGCCCTATGGCATTGTGATCGATGCGTCCGGACGTCCGTGGTTCAACTTGTTCGGTACCAACGCCATCGCCACTGTGGATC
>JANNEV010000325.1:0-2730 GCA_031379145.1 Gemmatimonadaceae bacterium | reverse complement strand
ACCAAGCCTCCGCACGAAATCGCGACGTGAAAGCGACATATGACTCCCCTCCAAGGTGGGTGCATATTAGCACCGACTGCCCATGCCCGTGTCAGGCGTGCGACGCCCAGGTTTTGTCGCCGGGCGCGTGCGGCGCGCACGGATCGAAGCGCCCCGGCGCCTCGATGTACCGCATCGCGCGGGTGTAGCCGATTTCCGAGGTGAAGTAGCCGAGCAGTGCGAGTTCCTTCATCATCCGGAAGTAGTGCGCCGGTTCATCTGGCTTCCTCGTGCTCATGAAGGTGCGCTGCTCGGCGTCCAGGCGTTCGAGCAGCGTCAGTTTTTCCGCCGCCGTAGAAGCCACGAAAGAATTGGAGCTGGATCGCTGAGCCGCCTGTTCAATTGATCCCATGCCGGCTCGAAACACTTGCTGGTCCCGCAGCGTGTAGCAGTCGGTCACCATGAGCGCCATGAACGCCCCGGTGTGCGCGGCCTTTGCGCCCGGGGTCTTGGTCTCGGGGAGAATCGTCTCGGCGATTTCGTCGAGAAAAGCAATCTCCTCAGCCGTGAAGGGCATGAGGGTCGAGACCTGATCGCTCGTTGCACCCGCTGATCCTATCGATGCTGCGTCTTTCGGTCCGCACGCGGCCAGCAGTCCGCTTCCGCCTACCAGCGCCGCACCACCCAGCAGCGCGCTGACGCGCCGAATGGCCTCACGTCGATCAATCACGGACTGCGCGTCAAAGTCTCGTTGCATTGCCAGATCCTGTGAAAGTGTGCGCGTCAGAGGTTGCGTTTGGTGAGCTCGCTCACGGCAAACTCTGCCGCCCGCGCCGTAAGTGCCATGTAGGTCAGCGACGGGTTGACCGCAGCCGCTGAGGTCATTCCGGAACCGTCGGTCACGAACACATTGGGTGCGTCCCACACCTGATTGTGCGCGTTGAGCACCGATGTCTTGGGGTCGCGACCCATGCGAGCCGTTCCCATCTCATGGATGCCTTGGCCCGGGAAATAGCCGTTGTCGTACGTCTGCACGTCTTTCACGCCGGCGGCCGAGAGCATCTCCGCCATGTCCGCCATCATGTCGATGCGCATCAGACGCTCGTTCTCCCCCGTGGCGCAATCGATCTTGAGCACGGGCAAGCCCCACTTGTCTTTCTTGGTCGCATCCAGCGTCACGGCGTTCGCATGATTGGGCAGCATCTCGCCGAACGCCATTCCTCCGATGGTCCACTGTCCCGGTTCGGCCATGGAGTCCTTGAAGGCTCCGCCGATGCCTGCCTCCGCAATGGCGCGAGACCATCCCTCGCGGCTGGCGCTTCCCTGATAGCCGAAGCCGCGCAGGTAGTCGCGCTTGTCGCCGAAGAGATTCCGGAATCGCGGGATGTAAAAACCCGTCGGGCGTCGGCCGAAATAGTACTTGTCGTCGAGCCCTTCGAGCCGTCCGTTCGCGCCGAGGCGGAAGTGGTGATCCATCAGATTGTGACCGAGCTCTCCTGAACTGCTGCCCAGACCGTCAGGCCACACGTCGGTGGCCGATCGCATGAGCAGCCAAGTGGAATTGAGCGTGGAGGCGCAGAGAAAGATGATCTTGGCGCTGTAGTCGATTGTTTCGTTGGAGACGGCGTCCAGCACTCGAACCCCGGTGGCTCGCTTCTTGTCCTTGTCGTAGAGGACTTCGCTGACAATGGAAAACGGCTTGAGCGTCAGCTTGCCGGTGGCAACCGCTGCCGGCAGTGTCGATGACTGTGTGCTGAAGTAGGCGCCGTACGGGCAGCCGAGCCAGCACGCGTCACGCGACTGACAGGCGCCGCGCCCGGGAAGTGGTTGCGTGATGTTGGCCGTACGCGCGTGGATCAGGCTGCGCTTGCCGCCGAACAGTTTCTTGAGCCGTCCGCTCACCAGCTCTTCGCCGCAGTTGAGCTTGTGCGGCGGCATGAACTGGCCGTCCGGAAGCTGCTCAAGTCCGTCGCGGTTTCCGGCAATGCCCGCGAACTTCTCGACCTTGTCGTACCAGGGCGCCAGTTCCCGGTAGCGGATCGGCCAGTCCACCGCGACGCCTTCCTTGGCATTCGCCTCGAAATCGAAATCGCTCCACCGGTAGCTCTGCCGCCCCCACATCAGGGACCGACCACCCACGTGGTAGCCGCGGAACCAGTCGAATCGCTTCGTCTCGGTGTAGGGGGATTCCTCGTCCTTCACCCAGAAGTCGAGATTCTTTTCGTTCAACGGGTAGTCGCGCTTCAACACCGGATAGTGCTTGATCATCTCCTGCGTTCGGCCACCGCGATGCTCGTACTCCCAGGGGCCCTTCGTTGCGTTCACGTAGTCCTTGACGTGTTCGATGTTGCGGCCACGTTCGAGAAGCAGTACGCGTAACCCCTTTTCGGTCAGTTCCTTCGCGGCCCAACCGCCGGAGATCCCCGAACCAACCACAATCGCGTCATACGTCTGATCCTGCACTGCGACCTCCTGTAGCGGGGCTGTGCGTCGCGCGCGGGCCGCCGATGAATCCGCAACCCAAGACGAAACCAATATGCTGCGCGCCGCGTGCGTTGTCGAAGCCCCGCGTTCAGGACGCAGCCAACAAGTCCCGACGCGCGAGCCCTCGGTCGCCGGTCAGCAGGCGATAGGTGCCCGGGGCGACTCGACGCAGTGCCGCCCCAACCACCACACAGCCCAGCGCGATGACAAGTGGCAACAGGACGAACGTGAGCAGGCGATAGTTCGGAATTGCCTTGACCCGAGGAA
>JANNEV010000309.1:0-4417 GCA_031379145.1 Gemmatimonadaceae bacterium | reverse complement strand
GAGCTCACCGTACGACGTTCGGCGTCCACTCACCACATGCGCCGTACGCTCGGGCTCATGTTCGACCCACCAGTTGATCTGCTCGAGCAGCCGTTGCGGGCGCGTCATCAGAAGTTCTGGTACACGAAACTTGGAACGGCGAAGGTGTTGCGCAGCGTGAAGCCCACGATCAACGCCAAGGCAATCGTGTAGAGCACCGCGAGCCCCAACGTCCGCCGAAGGTCAGTCCAGTTTTCCATGATAGAATTTGTCGAGAAGTTCGTCGAAGACGACCCACGCTTTTCCACCCGGGTGCGATCGATCGACGAGGAACCAGCGGTCATCGTCATACGCATCGAACGTGACCAGTAACACCTGGCGTCGCCGTGCAAACGCTTCGGCCGTTGCATACACCTGCCGTCGTGTCTGCTTCGACGTGCCCATGAAGTCGGCCCATGGCCCCTTGAACGGAGCGAGAATAAACATCGGGCGCGCACCGTACTGCGCAAAGATCGACATCATCAGGTCCAACGACGCGAAGCCAGCCGCAGATGACAGACCCGCGAGCACCGCACTGTCCGGACGGCTTCCGCGAAGTTCGGCAAGCCGTGGTTTGGCAGCTCTCGCAAAGATATCGTCCTGATAGCCATACGGATTGGTCGTGGACCTACTCTGCGCCATGCTATCCGCCTCGGCGCGCAGCACGGTCCAATCAGGGGCGGCAGCCTGCTTCACGACGATTGGCGCCGTCGCTCGGGCACGCAGCCACTTGCCCAGAATGACCATGTGGTCCAACGCCTCGAGGCTACGCACCATCGCCCGCCCGAGCGGATAGATCGCCGCATAGGCTACTCGGTTGCTCGGCGTGGGATTGGCCAGCAGTCGCAGGGCCATGCTGAGGAGCGGACTCCCTTCGATCACCGACGGAGCCGCCAACAGTTCCCACGCAATCGCACGCTTCGTTCCCGCGGCGAGATCCGGGCTGAAGATCGTCGCTGCGGTTTGGAGCGGTGCGTAGTACTTGCGATACTCGACCGCCTTCTCCGGGTCCGGCCGCTTCGTGCTGGCCGGATACGTGAAGTAGTCCGGGGTCAGGAGAATCGCCACGCGACGCCCGCGCAGCCGCTCGCCGAGGGCAGCGAGATTCTGCACGGTCATGAGCAACGGGGTCCCAGGCTCTCCCACTGCGAACACAGTGAAACCCGTTGGCGCGCTCGCGAAAAACTCCGTGGCTCGAAACGGCGCCGGCAGCGCGATTTCGGACGCGCCGAACACGGTGACCACATCATCTCTCGCGAAGCTCGCGCGCTGTAGCGCGAGGCCGCGAGTGATTCGCTCTTCGACCGCTCGCGCCAACTGGTCTGCATTGGCCCGCTGCATACTCGACGACCACCAGCAAAGACCGAGTACAGCTCCGCTCGCCATCAGCAATGCAAGCGCGAGCGCACGAAGATGCATGCGCCCGCGCCCACGAGGTTCCTGCACCGCTGACACGGTCGTCAGGGTCCCGATGTCGCCGCCGGTGACAGCCGAGACAGAACGAATGCTGCCGTTGCTCGCGGGGTCGCCCAGAGCATCGCGTCCACCTCGGTTGGTGCAAGCTTCAGGCTGTACTCGGTCTCCAAGGCGACAATCAGCTCAACGGTGCGCAGCGAGTCCACGAGCCCCAGTTCATACCAGCGGAGATCGGGATTTCGTATGACCTCACTAGTCTCAACGACCTCGGAGAGGAGCGTGAGGATCTGCTGCTCGGTTGCCATGATGTGTCGCCTGTTCGGTAACGCGGTGAGAGTGTGCAAGGCCACGCGGTACGAGTAGGCTACTTGCGGGGCGGTAGCCTCAATGCGATCAGGCTGGTGTTCTCCTCCGCGCCAGTCGCAAAGACAATGTACTGCGTGCCCTGGTGCAGGAAGGTCATCGGCACGGCGGTGGTCTTGGACGGGATCTTGAGCGCGCCGGCTTGCTTGCCCGTGGCTTTGTCCACCGCAAACAGCGTGGGAGGCTGGCCCGGAACACCGCCACCGCGGCCGGTACCGTAGATCATCAGTGTCTTGGTGTTCATGACTTGCGCCTGCCCGCCCGCGCCCACGTCCGGTATCGTCACGCCCGCGAAGAGCGGGTCGCGACTCGTGGTCTTGACCATGCCGCCATTGGGCGCCCACCAGGACTTGTCCCCCGAGTTCATGTTGTACGCCGTGATGCCGCCAAACGGCTTCGGCTTCACGATGGACACGCCGCCAATCCGTGACCCGGCGGCGCGACCGGAGAATCCATCGGTCTGCGCCGGTCCACGAGGTTTCGTGTATCCCGCCGGCGGTGCCGGCACGCCAATCAATCCGCAGCTGTCGTGTGGAGAGCTGTAGCGGAACTCCGAGCACGGGTCCTTCTGCAGCGAGGTAGTGCTCATCGGACTGATCGAGGCCACGAACATGGTGCCGGTTTCCGGGTCCACCGCGGCACCGCCATCGATGTTCACGCCACCGCTCGCACCCGGTGCGTACCAGGAACACTTCTTGCCGAACTTGCCGCTGCCGTCGGCGAGCGACGGCGGGATGTAGTACGGTCCCATGCGACACGCCTGCGCCAACTTGAGCGCGGAATCCTTGAGGGCGGGCGTGTAGTCGATCAGGTCGGACTCCAGCAGGCCTTGCTGCGCATACGGCGCCGGCTTGGTCGGAATCGGCTGCGTGGGCGATGTTTCCTCATCGGGCACGTCACTCTGCAGCACCGGCGTCTCGACAATGGGCCAGATCGGTTCGCCCGTCGCACGATCAAACGTATAGATCCAACCCTGCTTCGTGGTCTGCGCCACGGCCTTGCGCAGCTTCCCGTTCACGGTCACGTCCAGCAGGTTCGGCCCCATGGGCGCGTCGTAGTCCCAGATATCGTGGTGCACCATCTGGAAATGCCACTTCCGCAGGCCGGTCTTGGCGTCGAGCGCCACCAGGCTGTTGCCGAAAAGATTGTCGCCCGGGCGGTGCCCGCCGTACTCGTCCATCAGCGGCATGCCCACCGGGATGTACACCAGCCCGAGCTCCAGATCGGCAGCGTACGGCGCCCACGCATCGTTCTTTCCCACGCCTGGCGTTCCGGGCTTTGATCCCTTCTTCCAGGTATTCGCGCCGAACTCTCCCGGCTGTGGAATCAGGTTGAATTTCCAGAGCTGCTTCCCCGTTCGGATGTCGAATCCACGGATGATGCCGGGAATGTTGTGCAGCCGCGTGGGGTAGTAGCCGTGAATCGCGGAGTTCCCAACCACCAACACGTTGCCCACCACAATTGGCGGTGAACTGGCGGCAATCTGCCCCGCGGATGGATCAATACCGATGGTACCATCGGCACCGGTCTTGGTGATGGGGTTCCACGTTTCACCCGGCTTGGCTTTGCGCATGGGTGCCGCGTCGCTGATGATCAGCGGACCGGAGTCGTCGACAGCGAGCGGCACCATGGGGTAGCCCAGCCCCTCCATGAGATCCACCACGCCATTCTTGCCGAACAGGGGATCCGGGCGCCCCGTCTTTGGGTCCAGCGACGCGAGATGATAGCCGGGCGTGACCACCAACAAACGCTCAGCGGCGCCCGAGCTCCAGTAGGCCAGACCACGACCGGCGTATTGACGCGGTGCCTTCTGCCAACGAATGCCTTCATCGAGGCGCCACATCCACAAGGTTTCGCCGTTGGTCGGATCGATGGCCGCCGTAATGCGACGCGTCGTGGCCACGGTGTACAGTCGCCCGTTGGCATACAGCGGCGTGGCGCGATAGTACTCGTCTTTGCCGAAAGCGCCGGCATTCCACTGCCAGGCCACCTGCAACGAGTCAAAGTTCTTGGCGTTGATCTGGTCGAGCGGTGAATAACGCGTGCCCCACGCATCGGCCGCCCAATAGCGCCACTCCCCGAAGGCATTGCCGCGCACGAGGGGCTTGGCTTGCGCGGTCGTCCGCACCGCCTGCGTCGTGAATACGCCGCCGATCGCCGCGCAGGCGATCGCGGCAAGGCCAATGGTTCGTCTTGTTACAAGTCGGGTCATCGCTGCTCCACGGTATGGCGGGTGTTGGTACGGCCAGCAGTCCAATGCAACGGGTGAATGCCCGCCTCGCCAGTTCGTTTCAACCCCGGCGGCAGGCTACTCGATGGCTTCGTCGTCGCCGCCATCGTCGTGTCAAAGCGAATCGCGCCGAGCACAGCCGGGTCGGCACTCAATTCCGTCTTCCCTGCAGGCATGCCATTCAACTTCAGCACGTATGCCGTCACCATCACATACTCCTCTTCGCTGAGGCTGCCCGGCGTCGCCTTGGGCATGCGCTGACTCACATAGTCGTACAGCTCAGCCAGCGGTCGCCCCATCCATTTGAGCGCAAACGCAGGTCCGGTGTGCGAGGCCGACGTATGGCACCCGGTGCATGCGCCAACGAACACCTCTCGCCCCGCCAGCGCC
>JANNEV010000272.1:0-7769 GCA_031379145.1 Gemmatimonadaceae bacterium | reverse complement strand
GTTCCTGGAGTGATGTCTCGGGCGTCGCGTAGCGGACCAATTCCACCTTGTCGAACTCGTGAACACGCAGCAGGCCGCGCGTATCCTTGCCTGCCGAGCCGGCCTCCCGCCGAAAACACGCACTGAAGGCACAGAATCCTTTGGGGAGCTGCGCCGCATCGAGGATCTCGTCGCGGTACAAGTTCGTCACCGGCACCTCGGCGGTGGGAATGAGATAGAGGTCCTCCTCATTCACCGCGTACATGTCGTCAGCGAACTTCGGGAGCTGCGACGTCCCGAGCATGCTGGCGCTGTTCACGACCAGCGGTACCCAGCACTCTTCGTAACCGTGTTCCGACGTGTGGATATCCAGCATCATGTTCATGAGCGACCGGACCAGCCGCGCTCCGCTGTTGCGGTACACGATGAAACCCGATCCGCTGATCTTGGCGCCACGAGCGAGATCCAAGACGCCGAGCGATTCGCCGATCTCCCAGTGCGGCTTGAGAGCTGCCCCGTCGGCGCGCGGCGCTCCCCAGCTGCGCACGATCGTGTTGGCCGATTCTCCGCCCGCCGGTACGTCATCAAGCGTGATGTTGGGCAATTCATAGAGTATCTGCTGCACCGCAGCGTCGGCGTCGTTGCGGCGCTGCTCGAGTCTCGAAATGCTTTCACCGATCGCACGGCTCTCGGCCATGAGCGCCGCGGCGTCGCCACCGGCCTTTCGCAGCGCACCGACTTCCTGCGTGAGTCGATTCCGACGTGACTGCTCGGTTTCGAGCTCAGTGATGGCGGCGCGGCGCTCGCGCTCCAGCGCCTCCGCGCGATCGAGTACCGGCGCGAACTCGTCAAGTTTCTCGCGACGACGCATTCCATCACGCAGGCGATCGAGTTGTTCCCGCAGTAGTCGAATGTCGTGCATGGGGGATCAGTTTTTCGGAAGTCCGTCCGTCAATGCGCGATATCCGCAGTTGCGGTTCACGAGCGAACGCACCACGAGGCGTCGCTCCGAGAGAATCACGCTGTCCACGCTGACCTTCGCGTAGTAGTGGTCACCGTAAATACAGCCGGAGTTCTGCAGCTGGATGGTGTAGGTCTCGCCGACCGCCGCGGTCACGGCGCTGTCGGTGGTGTAGCCGGAAAGCGGCGCTCGTTCCAGTTGCGCGAACGTTCCCGCCATCTTCTGAAGCCCGATCGTGGGCGACCCTGCAGGTGGCAACGGCACGACGTAGCGCGCCGGCAGCAACCGCGCCTTTCCATCGCTCGTGATATCAAACGCGATGTCAAAGTTGATACCGCCGTTGGAAAGGACTTGTGGCCTGACCAACGTCTCGGTCGTGTACGAGTAGGCAGCCGGCAGCACATTGGACGTACCGGTTACGGCGTACACGCTGTACACGCGAGTCACATTTTCAACGGAGGCCGGGCTCGTGAGGCCGTCGCCGCCGCCGCAGCCGATGGCGTACGTCGTCGCAAGCAGCAGTAGGGGCAGGAGCAAGGCGCGTCGAACAGCGGAGCGGGCGCGGTATTGACGTAACAACAGGGTAGTCCCCATGGCAGAAGCGAGGGTGGAGGTTACCGCCCAACTCAAGTCCCGGCAAGCGGTTCCATCGCTTGACTTCACCCCAAACCGTGGTCAGCGTTCCACCATGCCAACGATTCGTGATCTGGTGAGTGCCCTGCGCCGTCGAGACGGCGTGGATGCAGCAGTCGTACTGGGCCGCGATGGTCTGTTGATCGACGGCGCTTGCGGCGGCACGCTCGACGCGGATGGACTCGCAGCACACGTGCCACCGATGGTCATGGCCGCCATGGATCTGGGGATCGCCGGGGAGCGCGGCGAGCTCGGCATGATGGTACTTGAGTACGGCGCGGGTAACGCAATCCTGACCGCGATTTCGACCGAGGCGTACTTGCTGGTTCTGCTCCGGCCGGACGCCAACCTGTCCGCGATCCTTTACGACTTGCGCCGACATCGGGCGCAGATCGCGGCGATCGTCTGAGTCGCGCGAACTTGCCGGACATCGTGGGCGCGGTCCCCCCACCGGCACGGACGGTTGTACTCGCGGTGGAAGACGAGCCTCATATCGGGCTGATCATTCGCACGCGCTTGGAGCAAGGACCGTTCAGCGTGATCGTCGCCGAGAGCGGTCCGGCGGCGCTGGCGGTGCTCGCCAGTCGGACGGATGTTCGACTTATACTCCTCGACCTGATGCTGCCGGGTATGCATGGCCTTGAGGTGCTTGAAACGATGCGGTCCGATCCGCGGTGGAAGTCCATTCCCTGCCTCGTGCTGACGGCGGCTGGTCAGGACGCGCAGTTTCGAGCGGCAGCGGAGCTCGGAGTCAATGAGGTCATGACCAAGCCCTTCAGTCCACGCCGGCTGTACGAACGTGTTGTTACGCTGACGCGCGACGACCCGAGCCCTTCCACCACTCCCGCGTGACACAGGCATGAATCTCTGGAATGTCATTCTGGCCGGCGGCGTCGGGTCGCGCTTCTGGCCGCTGTCCACGCCAGAACGTCCCAAACAGCTGTTGCCGCTGATCAGCGACAAGCCGATGCTTCGTGATACGCTCGATCGCATGTCGACGCTCGCGCCGCTCGGGCAGACACTGATCCTCACGAACGCGTCGCTGCGGGATGCGATTCTCCGACTGGAGCCTTCGCTTCCCGGCGAGAACGTGATCGCGGAACCCCGCCCGGCCGGTACCTGTGCCGCGCTTGCCTGGGCCGCGCAGTCCATTGCGCAGCGCGCGGGAAACGACGCGGTGATGATCTGCGTACACGCCGACTGGGCGATCGCGGATGTCGCGCGCTACCGCGCCGCGCTGCAGGCTGCGGCGGAGACCGCCGCGCGGGAACGCGCGCTCGTCACGGTTGGCATCGTCCCCACACGCCCAGACACGGGTTTCGGCTACATACAACCGGGCGAGTACCTGACCGGGGCGTCACGCGAGGCCAACGTGCGGCGTGTCGCGCGATTTATTGAGAAGCCCGATCGCGTGCGCGCGGAAGAGATGGTCGCCGCAGGTTACCTCTGGAACTCCGGTATCTTCGCGTGGCGAGTGGGCGATCTGCTCGACGAAATGCGACGGCTGACGCCGGAAGTGTACCCGGCACTCCTGGCGGCGAAGGGGGACCTAAGCGCGTTCTTCGCCAGTGTCGGCTCGCTCGCCATCGATGTCGGCGTGCTCGAGCGCTCGGACCGCGTGCTGGTGATGCCCGGGGAGTTCGGCTGGGACGACGTCGGCACCTGGGCGGCATTGCATCGGGTGCGCGCGCATGACATCCAGGCGAATGCGACGAGCGGCCGTGTTCATGCCTTGGCCGCCACCGGCAACGTGGTGCATGCCGACGGCGCGTCCGTGGTACTGTACGGCGTCCACGATCTGGTCGTCGTCGCGCGTGACGGCCTGGTGATGGTAACTTCGCGCGACAAGACCAGCGAACTGAAGGCATTGCTGGACTCGCTGCCTTCCGACCTCCGGGAGCAGTGATGCAACGTGTTCGATCCGAGTGGGCGAGGAACGCCTCGTGATTGTGTTGTATGACGACCATCGTGCGCGACAGTTCGAACCGTTCGCCACTTCGCGCCCTCTCGGTGAAATGCGGGCCGGGGCGCTCCTCGTGCGCGAGCGATGGGCGCATATACTCGGTGAAACGCCGGGCGCGTTCATCGCTGCGACTGCGCTCGACGCGTTCGCCGAATTCGACGCGCCGCCGTCGACAACGCAGCTGAGCGTTGACCCCTTGCCGGCGGGCACGATCGTCGTGAATACCCGTGCGCTGCCGTTCATGCTTCACGAGGATTCGCGGAACCGTCTGGACGCAGTCGGGCGCTGGCTGGTCGGTGCGGAAGTCGCGGCGGTGCGCTTGCGCCACGCCACGCCGTGCGCGCACTTTCGCGACGGCACCATGTCCCTCGACGCCCTCGACGCCGATGGCGCCGGGTTGCAGCTCGACGGCCATTGGCTTGCCGACGTGTGGGACATCGTGGCGCACTTGCCGTCGCTGCTCGCCGCCGACATCCCGGTGCTGGCCAACATGCACCAGTGCACCGCGATGGAGCTTGACAGCCAGGCGAGCCGCGCGGTGATCATCGGCGCACATCCGGTGTGGATTGAGGCCGGCGCCATCGTGGAGCCCCACACCGTCTTTGACACTTCACTAGGCCCCGTGCTGCTTCGCCGGGGTGCCATCGTGCAGGCGTTCACGCGTGTGGTCGGACCGTGCTTCATTGGCATCAACTCCGTCGTCATGGCCGATCGCATCGCCGGATCGGCCATTGGCGATATGTGCCGGGTACACGGCGAACTCTCCGCTTGCGTCTTCATCGGCTACGCGAACAAGGGACACGATGGTTTCGTCGGTCACTCCATTGTCGGCCGCTGGGTGAATCTTGGTGCGGGCACCATCACCAGCAATCTGAAGAACACCTACGGGTCGGTGGCCCTCTGGACACCGGCCGGCGTTCGCGATACAGGCATGCAATTCCTCGGCACGCTTTTCGGAGACCATGCAAAGACCGGTATCGGTTTGCGCCTGACGACGGGCTGCGTGCTCGGCGCGGGCGCCAACGTCATGAACGCGATGCCCCCGAAAGTCGTGGCGCCCTTCGCCTGGGGCACGTCGCCGCCGTACGCCGCATTCAACGTGGAGAAATTCATCGAGACTGCCGCGCGCATGATGTCGCGTCGCAATGTCTCGCTTGATGCAGCGCAGCAGGACTTCTGGCGCGCGACCCACGCTCGTGCGATCGCGGACGAACGGTGGAGTACGACGTGAACTGCTCGGACAAGCCACGAGGCCGACTTCGCTGCCGACGTGTCCGCGTTCGATCTGCTGCGGTGCGCTGTACCGGATGATCCGCGTCACGATTCTCGGTAGCGGCAGTCGCGGCAATGCGATTCTCGTGGACGGAACGGAAGGGTCTCTGCTGGTGGATGCCGGGTTCTCCGTGCGGACGTTGGCCAAGCGCATGGCGACCGCAGGGTGTCGACCGGAGCAGGTCTCGTCGCTCCTGCTCACGCACGAGCATACCGACCACGCCAGCGGTGCCGTGGGCGCCTGCGCGCGTTGGCGTTGGCCCCTCTACGCTACCGAGGGAACACTGGCCGCACTGCGCGAGAGCGCGGACGGCTGCCCGGAGCGAGCGTCGCCGCTCGCGACCGACGACAGGGTGATCTCGGTGGACGGCTTCGATGTACAGGCCATCGTTGTTCCGCACGATGCGCGCGAGTGCGCGGCGATGGTCATCACGGACCAGCGCAGCGGCTTTCGTCTCGGCATCGCACTGGACCTCGGACGCGCACCGGCCGAACTCGCACAGGCCTTCGCGCGGTTGGATCTGTTGGTGGTGGAGGCCAACCATGACTCGGACATGCTCGCAGTCGGTCCGTATCCGTGGCCGCTCAAGCAGCGCATCAGCGGCGGTCTCGGCCACCTGTCCAACGACGCCGCCGCCGCGGTCGCTGCGTCCGCCGCACATCGTGCATTGCGCGGCGTTGTGCTGGCGCACCTCAGCGAGACGAACAATACGCCAGAGGCTGCCCTGACGACGGTGCGCGCAGCGTTGCGATCGTCAGGTTGGAAGCACGATGGTCTTTGGGCGGCGCATCAGTCGGCGCCCTGCGGCCCGATCGGCACTCGTGGCCTGGTGGCTGCCTCCGAGCCGATACAACTGCCGCTCGGCTTCTAGTATTCGAAAACGCGGCGGGCATCCGACCTTCGGATACCCGCCGCGTTCACTGCGTCGTGTTGGACCAGCCTAGTACATGCCGCCCATGCCGCCGCCGCCGCCACCATGGCCGCCGCCTGCAGGCTCCGACTTCTCCTTCTTCTCGACAATCAACGCTTCCGTCGTCAGCAAGAGTCCCGCGATCGAGGCTGCGTTCTGCAGCGCCGTGCGCGTGACCTTCGTCGGATCGATCACGCCGGCTTGCACGAGATCCTCGTACACATCGGTCAGGGCGTTGTAGCCGAAACTCGTCTCCTTGGCCGTGCGGATCTTCTCGATCACGATGGAGCCTTCTCCGCCGGCGTTCTGCACGATCATGCGGAGCGGCTCTTCCACCGCGCGACGCACGATGTCGACGCCGATCTGCTCGTCGCGCTCGGCGACCTTCACGTCCTTCAGCACGCTCTGGGCACGGACCAGGGCCACACCACCGCCCGGGACAATGCCTTCTTCGACGGCTGCGCGCGTGGCGTGCAGGGCGTCTTCGACACGGGCCTTCTTCTCCTTCATTTCCGCTTCGGTCGCCGCGCCGACATTGATGACGGCCACGCCACCCGCGAGCTTCGCCAGACGCTCCTGGAGCTTCTCACGATCGTAATCCGACGTGCTCTTGTCGATCGCCGAACGGATTTCCTTGACGCGTCCTTCGATATCCTTGGACTCGCCGCCACCGTCGATGATCGTGGTGTTGTCCTTGTCGATCACGATGCGCTTCGCCGAACCGAGATCCGTGAGGACCGCGTTCTCAAGCTTGAAGCCGACTTCGTCGGAGATGACCTGTCCCTTCGTCAGCGTCGCGATGTCCTGCAGCATCGCTTTCCGGCGATCACCGAAGCCCGGCGCCTTGACCGCGCAAACGCGCAGCGTGCCGCGGAGCTTGTTCACCACGAGCGTGGCAAGCGCTTCACCCTCGACGTCCTCGGCGATGATGAGGAGCGGCTTGGACAGCTGGGCCACCTTCTCAAGCACCGGGAGGAGATCCTTCATCGCGCCGATCTTCTTGTCGTGAATGAGGATCATTGCGTTCTCAAGCACGACTTCCATCTTCTCCGGGTCCGTCACGAAGTACGGGGAGAGATAGCCGCGATCGAACTGCATACCGTCCACCGTCTCCAACGTCGTCTCGAGGCCCTTGGCCTCTTCAACGGTGATGACGCCATCCTTGCCGACCTTTTCCATCGCGTCGGCGATGAGATTGCCGATCTCCGGATCGTTATTGGCCGAGATGCTGCCAACCTGCGCGATCTCCTTCTTGCCGCTGGTCGGCACCGAGATGCGCTTCAGCTCTTCGACGATGGCGGTGACGGCCTTGTCGATGCCGCGCTTGAGCGCCATCGGGTTGGAACCGGCCGTGACGTTCTTGAGGCCTTCGCGGAAGATCGCCTGTGCGAGCACAGTGGCGGTCGTGGTGCCGTCGCCGGCAAGATCCGAGGTCTTGGTCGCGACTTCCTTCACCATCTGCGCGCCCATGTTCTCGATCGGATCCGCGAGCTCGATTTCCTTCGCGACCGTCACACCGTCCTTCGTGATGGTCGGCGCGCCGAACTTCTTGTCGATGACCACGTTCCGACCCTTCGGGCCGAGCGTGACCTTCACGGCCTCAGCCAGCTGATCGACGCCACGCTTGAGGGCGGCACGCGCTTCTACGTTGAAATGCAGTTCTTTGGCTGCCATGGTTGCTCTCTACGGTTAGTGGTGCGTCTTAGGCGATGACCGCGAGCACATCAGACTCGCGCAGAATGAGCAGCTGCTCACCTTCGATCGTGACTTCCGTGCCGCTGTACTTCCCGTACAGGATCTTGTCGCCGACCTTCACGTCCATCGGCACTCGCGTGTCCTTCTCGAAGCGGCCCGGGCCAACGGCGACGACAGAACCCTGCTGCGGCTTTTCCTTGGCGGTATCGGGGATGTACAGCCCACCGCGCATCTGCTCCGTCTCTTCGAGCGGCTTGACGACAACGCGATCGGCGAGCGGCGAAACCTTCGCGGCACTCTGGGTGGCCATGATTGCTGGTCTCCTGCTTATGTGTCAGGGGATCGAACGGAACGA
>JANNEV010000255.1:0-2855 GCA_031379145.1 Gemmatimonadaceae bacterium | reverse complement strand
GGAATACGACGAGAATCTGCCGAAACGCACTGTTCAACAATGCTGAACGTGTTCGCGCGGAGTTTTTGCGCGACGCGGGACCTTCACCGGAGGTGCGTTGAGGCTTTTTCTACAACCTCAACGCTCGCGTTCTGCAGCAGGGCATTACAACCAATTGCGACCAGTGAGTGCAGCGAACAGGGAGCCTTCCTTCTGCCCTGTCTGCAGCAACGCACTGTTCGGCAGCGCGTCCCTGCGCCGTCCTGCCGCTCGCGATCGTGCTACGCGCGCGACCTCCAGTATCCCGGGCGCCGCCGGTGATGCGCAACGGCCAAGACGCGAACGCTGCCATCCGCGGCGACGCGATACACCACGGCATAGGGAAAGCGTTCACACTGCCACCGCCGTCGCCCGCCCGCCATCGCGGCCCCGGTCTCGGGACGGAGCGCCACCAGCGCGGTGACGCGGCGGACTTCGGCGACGAAGTCCTCGCCCAACTGCGGGAGCCGTGCGCCGTAGTACCGCGCCGCCTCTCGGAGTTCCGCCAGCGCCTCGCGATGGAACGTGAGGGCGCGTGCCTCCGGGCTCAGCGGACGGTCTCGCTCCGGACGGCCCGCTGCGCCGCCAGATCCGCTTCGAGCACGCGAAAGACTTCGGCGGCCAGTATCCCAACACGCGGATCTGCCTCCAACTCGGCCTCACGCCGATCGAGCTCCGCGTCCCACGCGCTGGCGATTGCCGCGGCGGAGTCGCCGGGCACGTCCGGCTCCAAGCTGGCCAACAGCCGCGTCGCCAAATCGGCGCGCGCCGCATCGGGAAGGCGCAGCACCGCCGCCGCCAACTGCTCCAAGTCGAGATCCATGCCACGCTCCACGAAGGGGACGGGGGAAATCTAGCCGCAGACGGCGCCGCGGCGATCCCAAGCCACGCCTCGCGGTCACGATCGAGACGCGTCCGGCCCCGCTGGATACGTGTCCTCGACGGGTCGATGCACCGCTGTTTGTCACGCGGCTGCCGAACGCTGGCTTCTGCAGCGGGTGATCAAATCAAATGCGAGCGTAGCGAGCCTCCGAGTCGCCCGACTGCAGCAAGCATCGTTATGTGGCCGACGCACGAGCAGCGATCCACCGCTTGAAGGACCGTTGGCTTTCTCCGGAGCGCGCTCCGCTGAGCAGGTTCTCGACGCTGATATCCTCATCGAGATCGGGCCAGTGAACGCCTTCGCCGCGGCCAATAAGTCGCCAGTTCGTACGCTCCGCCGGTGTTCCATGCGCGAGCCGCGGGTACCAAGCGAGCGGCACCGAAATGCTACGTCCGTCCGCGAGATCCACCGTGAGGGTGTCGACGGTGACCTGAACCGTCTGGGCGAATGCGGGCCAGTGGTCAATCGGCGAAGTAGTCATCCCAGCTCCTCAGCAAGTCGGCCTCATGTTCCTGAACCATCATGATGATACGAGCCAACTCGCCCCGCGGAAAGCCGCCGCTCTCCTGCAATCGGACCGGATCGAGCCAGAGTTTGGCCCGATTGGCATCTCGCTCGACGTGGACATGCGCGGGTTCGGCGCGGTCGCCGGCATAGAAAAAGAACCGATAGGGTCCGACGCGGAGGATGGTAGGCATTTGTCAATTTCTATCGTGTTGGTCTCGACGGCAAACCGACATGTCAGGGACCACATAACGCAGAGCTCTGCAGCGACGCCTCCGATAATCTGCGCGCGCAGCGCGCATTCCGTACGCGCTGACTGCAGGAGCGTCATCTCATGCCGCACGAGCGCGGCGGGACCGCAGGGGGGGGCTGGGTGGCCCGCGCCCAAGACCGCCCCGCCGCGCTGGCCGAGGCGAACGGAGCGGAACACGGACCTGGCCCGTGCCGTCGCGCGACCAGGCGGCTGCGGCCACGGAGCCCACCTCAAAATCTGAACGCCGACCGAAGCGGACCGCCACCAGCGATCTCGCCACGCGCGCGGGACAAGCCCGGCGGTGCGGTATAACGCTCGCGTTCAACTGCAAGCGCATCATATGGAATGCGAGCGCAGCGAGCTTCCGCGTGCGCTTGTCAGTTGCAACGCGAGGTTATACCGCCCTCACGTGGCAAACATCGCTTGCAACACTTCGAGCGAGCGAGTGAGCGTCGCCGGGCCGATTCGACCGAGTCGTTTGGTGAAACGCTCCACATCTACAGCCCGAAGCTGATCCACGACCACAAAGCCATCCTTGCCACCGAACTTGCAGGCGACACGAAATGGGTAGGGATGCCCACCCGTCGTCATCGGCGCGACGATCACCGTGCGCACATGCGCGTTCAAGTCGTCGGGCGACACCACGACACAGGGCCGCGGTTTCCGAATCTCACCGCCGCGCGTCGGATCCAGCTGGACCAGGAACACGTCCCCGCGGCGGATCCGGTCGACCGTCACCACGTCCATTCCGCGTCATCGAATCGGGTCGCCTGCGGCGGATCGAGCAAGCGATCGTCATCCCGCGCTCGCATGACCTTGGCGGCCTCCGCCCATCCCGCGCGCACCCCCGTCGCGGCCCGGATCGTGATGGCGCCGGCGTGGAGGCGCAGCTCGACCTCGTCCGTGAGGCCCGCCTGTTCGATCAAGGGCTTCGGGAGCCGGACACCGCGCGAGTTGCCGATCTGAACGAGTCGTGCTTTCATGGTGATTCCTCCTGTGTACACAAAGTAATCACTGACAGCAATTCTGTCAAACTCGCGCTGGTCGGTATAACGAGGCTGTAGAAAAAGCCGCCCTGCAATCCGATGTGGAAACGGAACTCGGTCGCACGCCGCGGGTGTTTGCTGCGGGAAGAGTGCAGCCGGATTTCGTTCTCGTCGAGGTGTCCGCATGGCGCGCTACAAATACATCGATACC
>JANNEV010000242.1:0-3644 GCA_031379145.1 Gemmatimonadaceae bacterium | reverse complement strand
CGGCGTTGCTGCTGGTGAAGGTCACCACCGCGTTGGCGATCGGGGCCTGCGATGAGGTGTTGACCACGGCGGCAACGGTCCGAGTCTGTCCGATCGACGCCAGGTCGCCCGTGGCCGATGGCGTGAGTACGATGGACGAAGCGACGGGAGCGGTTGCGTCATCTCCGCACGCCGCTAAAACACTGACAGTGAGCAGGCAGGTCACGGACAACGCGGCGAAACGGCGGAACGATGGCTTCATGAGGAGATCAGGCTGGAGAGAGAGGACGGACGACAGGGGAGGTAACGAACAGACGCCGCTCAAAGATCCAGCGAACGGCGTCAGCCCGAGAGTGCTATCGTGCGACTGTCTGTCCGCGGATTTCACCGCCCGGGAAGGACGCCGTGTGCAGGTTCACATACGCGTTCCCGTTGCGGAGCAGTACCAGCATGGAGTCGAGCGAAACCCCAGCCGTTCGAATGTTCGACGCTGTGAATGTACCTGTCAGCACGCCGTTCAGCCCAGTGAGCGGCGTGGTCAGCAAGTCGACGCTGACTCCGGCGGTAGCGTTTATTCCACCCGGCGAATGAATGTGCAAGCCGGTGGGTGCGCCGGTGACGCCCTGGTAGGCGACGGTGTAGTTGACTGTCGTTCCGCTCACCGTCAATGCCGCTGACCCCGTGCCGGCGGTGACGACCGGCGTCGGCCGCTCGTTCGCGCCGTTCAGCAAGGCCAGGAATGCCGGTGGCTGCACGATCACGGTTCCGGTCATGCCGGCGTGCAGGGAGCACAGATAGGGGAACGTGCCAACCGTCGGGAACGTCCGGGAGGCCGTGGTGGCCGACGTGGTAGCCACGTTCGCGGGGGCACCCGCGCTCTGGAACAGCACGTTGTGCGCCACCGCGCCGATGGTCCACGTGACCGTGCCACCAGCGGCGATAGTCACCGTAGGCGCCGTGAACGTGTTCGCGGTCGTGCCAACATCCGCCGTTGCGGCGCCGCCACTCGGCGCCGTGACCGTCACGGCTGCGGTGCCGGTGGCGGACACGCCATCGCGAGTCAATGAAGCGGTGATGATCGTCGAACCGGGCGCGATAGCCGTGGTCACGCCGGTTGCATTGACGATGGCCGTTTGTGCGTTCGCCGTCGTGAACGTAAAGCCGGAGGCGCCGGCAATGGCATTCCCGCGCGCATCGCGCGCTGACGCCTGCAACGCCGCGGTGGCCCCAATCGACAATGAGGGCGTGGCCGGCGTCACCGTGAGCGTCGCAAAACGCTGGGCCACGGTCAGATCGACCCTGGACGTTGCGGAACCACTCGTCGCGGTGATGGACACCGCTCCGTCACTCACCGCGGTGACGGTAGCGCTGGTGCCGCTCCCGCTCACCGTCGCGACGGCGGCGTTGCTCGACGTGTAGGACACCGTCGGGTTGGCGAGCGCGACCTGTCCTGCATCGCGCACGAGCGCGGTGATAGTGCGCGTCTCACCGATGGAGACCAGCGGACCAGTGGCCGACGGGGTGAGCGTAATCGACGCGGCAACGGGGGCGGCCGGCGTGCCTCCGCCGTCGTCCGAGCCGCCGCAGGCCGCCAGGCTCGAGAGGATCAGCGTGGCAAACGCCGCGCGCGTGGTTCGAAGCATAAGTCAGGCTCCTGTAGAGGAAATTCACGGTCGGAAGTCGAAAAAATCGGCGTGACACCTGCCAGACGGCAGCACCGGCGAAATCATTCCATAGCGAACTCAACAGTAATGTTGCTGGCTTGCCGATTGGGCTCCCCGGCGTAGGCTCCCGAATGCCGACAACGCTCTCACTCTTTCGCCCGCTACCTCGCGCGGCGACCGTCCTGCTCTTGAGTCTCGCGATCCTGAACCACGCGGAGGCGCAGGCGCCCGCAGCGCGCACGCGGCCCGCTTCCCTGCCGCCGTCGGGGGTCGGGGTTTCGCGCGACCTGGCATCCTACCGCGCCGCAACCGTCAGTGGCGTACGCTACCTCCTCGCGCTGGATGTCACACGCCGAGACACCGCGATCGGACATGTCACGGTCTCGTTCCGACGCGCGAACCCCGCCGGCAATGATGTGCTGCTCGACTTCCGCGGGAGTTCGCTTGGCGCGATTGCGGTGAATGGGCGGCGAATTGCCGGCGACACCCGCCGGCTTTGGGACGGCGCCCATGTACGCATACCATCTGCGTCGATGCGTCCGGGTGCCAACGACGTTGACATCGACTTCACGGCCCCTATCGCCTCGGCGGGCGCGAGCATCATTCGCTCACGCGATGCCACCGATGGCGCCGAGTACCTGTACACGCTGCTGGTGCCGAGCGATGCGAACCTTCTGTTCCCGTGCTTCGATCAGCCCGATCTCAAGGCACGCGTGTCGCTCTCGCTCACCACGCCAAACGGATGGCGGGCGCTCGCCAACGGCGCCTCGGCCAACGGCGCCCCAGCCAACGGCGCGACAGTCGCCACGAACGACGGCGCATCTCCGCGTAGCGAGACGCACGTGTTCGTGGAGACGGCGCCGCTCAGCACGTATCTGATTGCCTTCGCAGCGGGGCCATGGCAGGTGACCACGCGCGACGCAGTGATCGCACCCGGTGGAGCGCCCGTTCCCGTGAGCCTGTGGTCGCGCCGGTCTCGCGCAGCGGAGGTCGAAGTCGACACACTCATCGGGATGAATACGCGCGCCCTGACCTGGCTGGGCGCCTGGTTCGGCGTTCCATACCCGTACGGCAAGTTCGACTTTCTGTTGGCACCGGCGTTCCCGTTTGGAGGCATGGAGCATCCCGGCGCAGTGTTCTACAACGAGGAGAGCTTCATCTATCGTGAGCGTCCGACCATGAATCAGCTGCTCGGTCGGCAAGCCACAACATTCCACGAGGTCGCCCATCAGTGGTTTGGCGACTACGTGACCATGCGTTGGTTCGACGACCTCTGGCTCAAGGAAGGCTTCGCGACATACATGGCAGCGAAAATGCAGGCGTCACTCTCGCCGGCGTCCAATGCGTGGAAGTCCTTTTACTTGCGGAACAAGCCGGTGGCCTACGCCACGGACGCAACTGCTGGGACAACACCGGTCTGGCAAGCACTCGGCAATCTCGATCAGGCCAAGAGCAACTACGGTCCGATTGTCTACAACAAGGCGCCAGGGATTCTACGCCAGCTCGACTACCTGGTTGGTGAGCGGGCCTTCCAAGCGGGTGTGCGGGCGTTCTTGCGCGCGCACGCGTTCGGCAATGCCACGTGGCGGGACCTTCTGGCTTCCATCGGGCAGGCGTCAGGGCGCGATCTGTCCGCGTGGGGGCGACAATGGATCCTCCGTCCGGGCATGCCGATTGTCGAACAGCAGTTGACCGTGCGCGATGGGCGCATCGAGCGACTCGCCTTGGTGCAGCGACCCGCACAGCCATCGGTCTCCGGCAACGGCGCCTGGCCGCTGCGCACGCAGCTGCTGTTGTACTACAGCAAGGACAGCATCGTCCGCCTGCCAGTGCTGCTTGGCAGCGATACGACGGTGGTCGTTGCGGCGAAGGGGCGACGGGCTCCCGCGTTTGTCTTCGCGAACGATGGAGACTACGGCTACGCGCTGATTCTGCCGGACTCGGTGAGCGTGGGCTGGCTGGAGCAATACATCGGCACGGTGCAAGACGATCTGCTGCGAG
>JANNEV010000235.1:0-5592 GCA_031379145.1 Gemmatimonadaceae bacterium | reverse complement strand
ACGCCGCAACAAGCTCATTGCTTCGTTCGTTTCTCTCGGTGCGGTGGCACTCGCCATCGGCGCCTTCTGGCCGCAGATCCGCGAACGACTTCCGGCCCCGCTGAGCGCACTGTTCGCCGGTGCATCCGTCGACACGACCACGGTGGTGGTCCCGCCAACGCCGATGGATTCCACGTCGCGCGACAGCCTGCTGGACCCACTGGCGGGTGCGGCCCCTACGCTCGGCACGACCGACAGCGGCGTGGCAGCGGCTCCCGCGACACCGCCGCCCGAGATCGCCAATGCGGCCGACTCATCCAACGCCGCGCGCTTTTCGATATACGTTGCCACGGCGAACACGCGCGACGCGGCCATGCCCGAGGCGCGCATCCGCGCGCTCGCAGCCGTGGCGATGTCGCCGATTCCCGAGGGGAATGAACCGTGGTTTCGCGTCACCGTTGGTGCCGCGACCACGCGCGCGGCTGCGGAACAGCAGCTGGCGCAATTGCGCGCCGACAAGCTCGTGGGCTCGGGCAGTGTTGTGAGCGTACCTTTCGCACTCCGGCTCGAGGCGGGAGTGGCGAAGGGCGTGGTGGACGCACGACTGGCCGAGTACACGCGACGCGGCCTGATGACTTATGCACTGCAGCAAGCAGACGGGAGCACGACCCTCTACACGGGCGCGTTCGAATCGCCGATTCAGGCGGCCATGCTTGCCGATTCCTTGCGCGCACTCGGCATCACGCCGGTGCTCGTCTACCGAACGGGGAGAACGTTTTAGTGCGGCTCACGAAGCTCGAGATCCACGGATTCAAGGCGTTTGCCGACCATACGGAGTTCCTGTTCGAACGTGGCGTGACGGCCATCGTCGGCCCGAACGGCAGCGGCAAATCGAATGTCTCCGACGCAGTGCGATGGGTGCTCGGCGAACAGCGCGCCCGTGCCATGCGCGGCGCCAAGATGGAAGACGTGATTTTCCACGGCTCCTCGGCACGAAAGCAGGTGAACATGGCTGAAGTGTCGCTGCACTTTGAGAACAACGACGGCGAGTTGCCGATTCCGTTCAAGGAAGTGGTGCTGACGCGTCGCCTGATGCGTTCCGGCGAGAGCGAGTACCTGCTCAATCGCGCCCCCTGCCGCTTACGCGACATTCAGGATCTGGTGCGCGGTACCGGGCTTGGCGCGGACTCGGGCGTGGTGATTGAAAGCCGCATGATCGATGCCCTGCTGTCCGATCGTCCCGACGAGCGACGGGAACTGTTTGAGGAAGCAGCCGGCGTGGGTCTTTATCGCGATCGCCGTCGGAGCGCGGAGCGACGGCTCGAGGAGACCTCGGTGGATCTGGCGCGCCTCGATGATCTGATCGCTGAAGTACAGAGTCAGGTTCGGTCGCTGGCGCGGCAGCGACGACGGGCGGAGCGCCACGCAGAGCTGATGGCGCGTCGATTTCAGGTCGAGCTGTCGTTGGCCACCCGAGAGATGGCCTCCTGGCGAGACGAGCTCGCAGCGCTGGAGGCGCGACTCGAGGAACTCCGGCTGGAAGGTCCGGGTGCCGACGACGCGATCCGGGCGTCCGAGACGGCGCGCGAGGAAGCACATGGCGCACGGTCGACCGCAGAAGCGAGTCGCCTCGAGTTGGCCCGTCTCGCAAGCGAGCAGCGTGATCGGACGCAGCGTCTTGAGCGCGAGCTGGCGGTCGCCGAAGAACGTCAGCGTAGCACCCTGCAGCGACGCGAACGAGCGGAACAGGAGCGCAAGGACAACGAGGCCTTCGGCCAGCGCTTGCGCGAAGATCGTGAACGAGCGGTGACCGACCGCGCCACATTGGAGCGCGAGCTCACGGAAGCCGGCGAGGCACTACACGAGCGGCTCGCCACGGAGCAAACCACGCGCGAAACATTGCAACTGGCGCGCGCGTCGCTCGATCAGCTGGAACGACAGGTGCGCGAGCATCGCGACCAGGCAAGACGGCTGGAGCTGGACCGCGACGGAGCCGGCCGCGAGTTTGCCGAAACGCAACAGCGCCGTGATGTGCTGGAGCAGGAACGTCAGCAACTCGCGGATGCGTTCGCCACCATCGAGCGGGACTTGGCAATGGCTGCGGAGCAGGTCACGATTGCGCAGGCGGAGGCGCAGGACGCATCGCACGCGCTGGAAGGTGCACGACTGGCCGCCGTTGCGGCGCGCACGGCTGATGCCGAGGCTCGCAGCGCCTTGGCCACGATCGTGCAGCAGCGAACGGCGGTGGAAGGGCGCGTGCACGCGCTCGAGGCACTGGAGCGGGAGCGCGTGGGGCTTGCACCGTCAGCGGCGAAGCTGCTCAAGGAACGTGAGCGATTCGGTGCGGGCGCGATCCTCGGACCGCTGACTGACTTTCTCACGGCTGATGGCGAGGCCGCGAAACTCGTTGAGCGTTACCTCGGCGCCACCATGCACGCCATTGTCGTTCGCGATGCAGCGACGGCAGCAGCCATCCGTGCGTGGCACGCGCAGTCGCAGCCGGGTCCGCTGTTGCTCTTGCCGGTCGACGTGGTGGCCGACCTCGGACTCGACGTTGATGCGTTGGCAACCCGCGTGCAGGCGACCGGTCCTGGTGTTTCCTGGGTACGCGCCCTGCTCGGACGAGTGCGTACGGCCGACGCAGGTGAGTCGTTCGTCGACGAGCGTGGCGCGATCTTCCTGCCTGGCACCGCGTCCGGCCCCGGCCCGCTGCAGCGCCGCGCAGAACTCACGCGACTTGAAGCGGAATTGCACGCGGCGGACATCCGACGCGAAGAAGCGACCCAGGCTGCTGACACTGCCCGCCTTGCGTTGAGCGATGCGGAGCGGGCGCAGCAGGCGGCCACCGAAGGCGCCAATCGCACGCAGCAGGAGGCGCGTCGCGCCGACGAGGTGCGCCAGGAAGTCGGTCGACGTCGAGAGCGCGCCGAGCGCGAGCTTCAGCAGTCAAGTGCACTCGCAGAACGCCTTCTTGCTCGGACGCAGGAGCTGGATGCGCGATCGTCGCAGCTGACCTCGCAGGTGGCGGCCCTCCAGGCGCGCGCAGGCGAAGCCGATGCGGCGATCGCGGACGCTCGCGAGGCCTTGACCACGGCGGACCGCGAGCAGGAGCAAGCGCGCGAAGGGCGATCGATGTGTCAGGTGACGCAGGCGCAGGCGCAGGCGCGACTCTCCGTGGCCGTCGATCGCGAACAGCGATTGCTGGAAGAGGACTCCACCGCCGCGGCCCGGCTTGAATCGTTGGCGCGAGAGCTCTCCACGCTTTCCACCGCAGATCAGCAGCTGGCCGAGCAGCTGGCGGCCTGGCGTACCGAGTTGGACACACAGCAGAAGTCGTTGGCCGACGCCGACGGCCGACTGGCGGACGCCGAGCGATCCGTCGCAGCGTCCACCGCCGCGCTGGACGCTGCCGAACACACGCTCGATGAAGCGCGTCGACGGGCGGCGGCTCTCGGCGAACAGCTGCACGGAGCGCAACTGCGCCACACGGAGCTGTCCGGTCGTCGCGAGGCAATTCGGCAGCGTCTCGAGACCGAATGGCGGCGGTCGCTGGATGATCTGCTGAACGGATTCGAGGAGCTCGACACCGAGACCGACGCCCTCCGCGAGGAAGCAAAGCAGCTGCGCGCATCGCTGGACGAACTGGGACCCGTCAACCCGCTGGCGATCGAGGAACATGAAGAGGAGCAACGTCGCCTGGAGTTCCTCACGAGCCAGCGGAACGATCTGGTGGCCGCGAAGCAGTCCCTCCATCAGGCCATTCGCGAGATCGACAGTACCGCTCGCGAGCTTTTTCTGGTCACCTTCTCGCAGGTCCGGGAGAACTTCCGCCAGATCTTCCTTACCCTCTTTGGCGGAGGGGAGTGCGATCTTCGGCTGGAGAATCCCGATGCGCCGCTCGATTGCGATATCGAGATTCATGCTTCGCCGCGCGGAAAGAAGACGCAGCGCATTCACCTGCTCTCCAGTGGGGAGCGCGCGCTGGTGGCGCTGTCGCTGCTCTTCGGCATCTTCCTCACCAAACCGAGCCCGTTCTGCCTGCTTGATGAGGTGGACGCGCCGCTCGACGACCAGAACATCGGCCGGTTCGTGAAGATGCTCAACCAGTTCAAGTCGCGAACGCAGTTCATCGTGATCACGCATAACCCGCGCACGACGACGGAAGCGGCGGATGCGGTCTACGGCGTGACCATGCAGGAGCCGGGCATCTCATCGATTGTGAGCGTGCGACTGCGCGGCGGCGCTGTGATGGATGAGTCAGCGACGTCGGCGACCACCGACGCCCCCTACGCCGACGATCGTGAGGCTGACGAGGACATCGGGCCGCCAGGAGACGTGCCTGCGTAGGAGCCGGCTCTCTGCGATGCTGCGATGTCTACGCCTGCTGTGCGCCATACCCATGGCCGCGGTGTCGGCGCAGACGGTGGTCCTGAGCGGGCCGTCGGAGCCAACGTTGCTGACGGTCACGCCGGCGGTATCCGTTCGCGCATCCGGGTTCGGTGCGGGGGCGCCCTTTCGTTTTTCGTTGCAGGCGTCGACCACCGCGGACTTTGCCAGCATTGTGCTGGACACGTCGTTCGTGAGCGGCGATTCCATCCGCGTCATCCAGATCACACGCCCGCTTCCCAGCGACGCGAACGTGTACTTGCGCGCCATTGTCGAACCGACCATCGGGTTCCGCACCATCTCCGGCACGTTCGGGCCTCGACGCGTGCCGCCGTGGCTCGTGCTCCTCACACCCAACTCCTCGAACGGCGACATTTTTGATGTCCGTCGTCCGCTCTTTGTGTGGCGGAGCGCGCCCGTCGTCGCATCCACCGGCGGCTGGAGCTACGAACTGGAGATCACCTCACAGGGCCGCACTGAGGTTGCCGCATCGGGACTTCGCGATACGACCTTTCGGCCTCCCACCAATCTCCAGGCCAACACTTCGTATCGGTGGAGCGTTCGTGCGACGCTCGGCACGGGAGCCGCGGTTCGCCAGACCAATGTGGCCACATTCCTGCTTATTGATCCGCCGCTGCCAACCACGACGATTTTCTATCAGAACTTTCCAAACCCGTTTCCCTCGGCGACCGCGTTCGCCACGTGTTTCTGGTTTGACATTGGCGAACCGGGAGGTCGGGTAGCCATCGACGTATTGGATCTGCGAGGCAACTTCGTACGCAACGTCTTGAGTCCGTCAGATGCGACCCTCAGCTTCGCACCGGGACGGTACGGGCGCGGCGCGCCGGGTGCCGGCAGCAATTGCGACAACAGGTTCGTCTGGGATGGCACCGGCGCTGACGGACGCACCGTGGCACCGGGGGTCTACCTGGTACGGTTTCGTGTGGGCAATGAGCCGCCGATCTACCGCAAGGCGCTCTTCCGACCGCGCTGAGGAACCTCGATGCGACTGACGACGGTTGGCACGGGCACGGCCGCACCGCATCCGTTGCGGGTGGCCTCAGGACATCTCGTCTCCTCAGGCGATGTGCACCTCCTGCTCGACTGCGGCAGCGGTTGCGTACACCCCACGAGGAAACCATCGATGGCGCCGCCTGCTGGAAGATTGAGTCGCGCCCAAAGCAGACCAAGGTTTCCCAGGAGGCCCATCGTCAGTTCATTCATCTC
>JANNEV010000022.1:0-2504 GCA_031379145.1 Gemmatimonadaceae bacterium | reverse complement strand
CCGGTACGCAAGATCGCGGACATGGCGCACGCGCGGAATGTGCAGGTGATGGTGGATGGCGCTCACGCATTCGCGCAGCTGGATTTCCGTATGTCCGATCTGGGCTGCGATTACTATGGTGCGAGTCTTCACAAGTGGCTTGGCACGCCGTTGGGGGCGGGCATCTTGTACGTGCGCAAGGACCGTATCGCCGGACTGTGGCCGGTGTTCGCGGACGAAGGCGTGCCGGAGTCCGATATTCGCAAACTGAATCACACCGGCACCCACCCAGTCCATACGGATCTGGCGATTGCCAACGCCATCGACTTTCACAACGCCATCGGTCCCGCTCGCAAGGAAGCGCGGCTTCGACACCTGCAGCAGTACTGGACCTCGCGCGTCCGCGGCGTGAAGAACATTGTCATCAACACGCCGTCAGACCCCGCACGTGCGTGTGCCATTGCGAACGTTGGGATCGCGGGTCTTGCTCCGGGCGACCTGGCCAAGACCCTGCTGTCCAAATACAAGATCTGGACCGTTGCGATCGACTCGGCGAACGTGCACGGCGTTCGCATCACGCCGCAGCTCTTTACGACAACCGCGGAACTGGACACGTTCGTCCACGCCCTCCTTGAGCTCGCGCGCGCGTAGCGCGTGTCGGGTACTGGGTCAGGCCAGTGCACCGAGCGTTCCGCAGCGTGTGGTGTTGTGACGAACTCTGTCGACTATCACGCCTGGCAGAGCGGTGCGCTTACCCTGCGCGGGCAGCGCGTACGGTATGCCACCAAGCCAGGCACCTTCGCACACGGCGCGCCAGATCCGGCGGCGATGTTGCTGGCCGAGTACGCGCCTGTGCGTCCCGGAGACGTGGTGATGCAGCTCAACTGTGGCAACGGGATCTTTGGCGTGGCGGCGTTGCTCGCCGGACGCGCCGATCGGGTGCTCATGGCCGATCGCAATGCCCTGTCGTTTGAAGCGGCTTCGCGCACCCTCAGCTTGAATGGGATTCCCGCGCTCGGTGGGAGCGCCGACGGCCACTCAGGCTCGGTGTGGCTGGCACACGGCACGCATCAGATGCCGAGAGACACGGTGGCTGACCTTGTGGCAATCAGGATTCCTCACGAAAAACTGGCGTTGCTGCAGCTACTTGTGGACGCGTTTCGCATGCTTCGGGTGGACGGACGCTGCGTTATTGCGGGGGGAACCAACGAGGGCGCCAAGAGTGCGGCGAAGCTGCTGGCGATGGTCTTTGGCAATGCCCAGGTGCTCAGCAGTGAAGGCGGCTATCGCGTGGTGTCGGCGGCCAAACAGCGCGACAATTTGCCCGTGCTGGCGGAGCTGCAGCATCCTTTGCTGGGCGCCGACACATTCCACCAGGTACACACAACGCTTCGCGAGCTGCCGACAACGCTGTACTCGCGCCCCGGCGTGTTTTCGTGGGAGCATGTGGACGAAGCGACTGCGCTCCTGGCGAACACCATGCGGGTGGACTCCGGCGCCTCAGTGTTGGATCTGGGATGTGGCTGCGGTGCCCTCGGGGTGGTGGCCGCTCGGCTCTCGGGCAGCGGCGCGGTGACCATGCTCGACGCGGACATCGAGGCGGTACGATCAGCACAACACACGGCTGCGGCGGCTGGTATACACACCGCCCGCGCTCTCGCGAGCGACGTGGCGAGGGCCGTGCTTGAGGAGCAGTTCGATGTCGTGGTGACCAATCCGCCCTTTCATGTAGGCAAGACAACCGCTCTGAATGTGCCGGTGCAATTCATCCGTGACGCGCACCACGTGCTGCGCCCTGGGGGAGAGCTGTTCGTGGTGGCGAATCGGACGCTTCCGTACGAGGCCGACCTTGCGTCACTGTTCGGCGCCGTGCGCACCGTTCACGATGGACCACGTTTCAAGGTCTTGAGCGCGATGAAGCGCTAAACAGCGTCTGCGCGTTCACTCGGCGTTTGTTGACTGTGTACTCGGAGACTGCGCGATCGTCGACATCAGCGCCGCGCGTTCACCGGGGGTGAGTACGCGCCAAGCGCCGGCGTTCAGGTCGCCCAACGCGAGACCACCGATACTCTGCCGGTGGAGGGTGAGTACATGGTTACCCACCGCGGCAAACATTCGGCGGACCTGATGGTAGCGTCCCTCGGTCACTGTGATGCTGGCTTCACGCGCACCAAGCACGTGCAAGGCTGCAGGCTTGAGCGGTAGCGGCTCGCGGTCCAGTAGCAGCGTTCCGCTCGCGAATTGCTCTCCCTCGTCGCCACGAAGATCGTCGCTCAGGGTGACCGTGTAGCGCTTGGGGACATGCGACTTTGGTGACGTGAGTCGATGATTGAGCTGCCCATCGTCCGTCACCAGCAATAGTCCCGATGTCTCGCGGTCCAACCGGCCTATCGGTGCCATGATGGGAGTGCGATGCACGAAGCGCGGTGGCAGCAAGTCGTACACCACGGGATTGGCATCCGTGGTTGAGCACACATAGCCCAGTGGCTTGTGCAGCACGATTACGGCACCGGGCGGCGGATCGA
>JANNEV010000197.1:0-17491 GCA_031379145.1 Gemmatimonadaceae bacterium | reverse complement strand
GATTGGTGTACAGCATGACGAACCCGTTGGCCGCGTGATCCTGTCGCGAGAAACTGAATCCGTTGTTGTACATGGAATGTGGTCCGCCGTGGATCTCGAGCATGAGCGGATACTTCTTCGCTGGGTCAAAATCCGCCGGCTTGACGATCCATCCCTGGATCTTGAACCCATCCACGGACGTGTACCACACTTCTTCAGTCGTCGCGAGCTTCTTGCCTGCCAGTACATCACCGTTGACGTCGGTCAGTGGCTTGATCACCGGCGTGCGCACGTCGAACGACACGATGTCCGTGGGTTTCATCGCACTCGACGCGGTGCCCACTGCAGTGAGGTTGCGTCCGAGTCCAGTCACGGTGAGCACGTGGGCGCCCTTGGTGACAACACGAACGTCGCCGGAGAGCGAGACGAAGTAGAGGTTGCGCGATCCTTCGTTCTCGACGTTGAAGTACAGGCCTGATCCGTCGGGCGCCCAGAACATGCCGGACGGCGTTCGATCCAGCTTGTCGGTGAGCGCCCGAACATTGCGCCCGTCCGCGTCCATCACGTACATGATGGCGTCCTTCCACGTGGCGTCGGTGCTGTCGTACCCGGTGTAGGCGATTCGCGCGCCATCCGGTGATGGCACCGGATTGTTGTCCGGTCCCTTGCGGCGCGTCAGCTGTGTGACAACGCCAGTCGTCGCGTCAACGCGATAGATCTCCGACTCGCGCCAGGCGTATTCGGAGTCCTTGGTGCGCAGCGACGTGAACACGAATCCCTTGCCGTCTGGCATCCACGTTGTGCCGTTCGCTGGCCAGTCGCCACTGGTGACCTGCCGCGGGGTCCCACCATCGGCCGGCACGGTAAACAGCTGACGCAAGCCGTCCTCGAGGAATCCCTGGCGGTCGGCGCGGTACTTCACCTTCGTCACCACTCGCGGCGCCTCTGTCCACTTCGCGCCACGCGGTGCCGCGGGCATGTTGATACGCCACGGGTCGCTGCCACGGACCAGCATGCCGAACGCAAGGCTCTTGCCGTCCGGGGACCATTCAACGTCGTTGGGGGACTCGGTCAGACGCGTGATCTGCGTGGTGGCGCCTTCGGCGTCCATGTAGCGTACCCAGAGTTGCGCACCGCCCGGTTCCCCTGGGGCGACGAAGACGATACGCGTCCCGTCCGGAGACCACTTGGCGTCGGACCCCTTCACGAGGAAACGGTTTTTCGTACCGTCCGCGTTCATCAACCAGACCGAAGATTCACGCTTGTCGTTGAGTTTGTCGATCCAGGATCGCGTGTAGAGAATTTGCCGACCATCGGGCGCCAGCGCGGGTGCGCTCACGTCTTCCCAATCGAAGTAGTCGGCGATCGTCAAACGGTCGGAGGATGGTGCGGCGCTCTGCGCGGCGAGTGCATCCGGCGAGACCAACGTTGGGAGCACGAGCGCCAAGGTCAGCGTCGCGACCAGTGCGAAGCGGCGTGGGTGCAGCGAGGGCATGGGGTACCTCAGGGGCGGGGGAACGCGGAAATGCGTCGCGTGTGAGCCCCAATCCTGCTGCGCAAATGTCAGGCGCGCAACATCACCCGCAGGCTGCAGGCCCGCTCAGCGCTCAGCGGAGCGTGTCGGCGAACGCGAGGAGACTGTCGCGCACATTGGCTCCCGCGCCGCTCACGAGGCGCCGAACGCCCTTCCACTGCCGGATGAGCGGGGAACGCGTGTTTATCGGCGTTTCGATGACGCGTCGCTGTGAGGTGCTGGCGTGCACCATGCGTCCCTCGCCCACGTAGATGCCGATATGCGAAATGCGCTTGCCTTTGCCGAAGGTGAGCAGGTCGCCCGGCTTGAGCGCGGCGAGATCTTTCGCCACCTCCGTACCAACGGTGGCTTGCTGACGCGCGGTGCGCGGCAACACCACGTCCAACGCGCTCATCACGTACTTCACGAGACCGCTGCAATCGAGCGCCAGATTCGGCTTCGAGCCGCCCAGCTTGTAGCGTGTGCCGATCTGACTGCGCGCCTTGGACACGATCGAATCGCGGAGCATCGTCGCTGACGCGCTGAACGCGGCAAACGGCTTCTTCGCGTCGGACATCTGTGCATCGACGCGTGCTGCACTCGTGACGAGCGCGAAGCAGGCGGCAGCTGACAGAATGATTCGACGGCGAAGAGAAGCCACAGAGCGTCGGAATGGAGTGGGCGGGCGCGGACGGACTGCCAAGCTATCCCAGCCGAGGACGATGCGCGAGGGGGTGACGTTTCATTCCCGGCACAGATTCTGCCGCCATGGCTACCGAATGCCGAGCCCCTTATGGGTTTGCACCGACAGCCGCCAACGCGGGTTCGCCAGGCAGTAGGCCAGCGCTGCCTCCGTATTCTCCTGCTGTCGAGGCCCGTCCATCGGTTGCAGCAGGAAGTGACGAAACGCCAAGTGCTCGAACCGTTCGGGCAAGGCGGTGGGCTGCGGATAGACCAGCTTGAGTTCGTCCCCCGACGTCAGGACCACCGCTGCCTCTGCCTTCGGACTCACGCAGATCCAGTCGAGCCCGGCCGGCGCAGGTTGCGTGCCATTCGTCTCCACGGCAATCTCGAACCCTGCCCCGTGGAGCGCGTTCACGGCCTCCTGGTCCAGCTGCAGCAATGGCTCGCCGCCGGTGCAGACGACGAACCGGCGAACATCCGAGGGCGCATCGGCCGGCCAGCGGCTCGCCACGAACGCCGCGAGCTCCGCCGCGGTGCCGAATCGCCCGCCGTCCGGTCCGACCCCCACGAAATCGGTATCGCAAAACGTGCACACCGCGTCGGCCCGGTCCTGCTCTCGCCCGGTCCAGAGGTTGCACCCGGAGAACCGGCAGAATACCGCGGCGCGCCCGGCGTTGATGCCCTCACCCTGCAGCGTGTAAAAGCACTCCTTGACCGTGTACGTCATCCCTCACTCTCCGTCGAGACGCGCGTACGCAATTGGGTCTGGCACTCCAGCGGCGGCGAAGCCGTTCACCCGAAGCTGACATGCGTCGCACCGCCCGCAGGCGGTTCCATTGGCCGACGGGTCGTAGCAGCTTGTGGTGAGGCTGAAATCGACCCCCAGCGACTGCCCCAGCGAGACGATTTGCGCCTTGGTCAGATGCTGCAGCGGCGCGCGCACCTCGAGGCGATGCGTCCCTTCCACCCCGGCGCGCGTGGCCAGGTTGGCCATACGGACGAACGCGTCGATGTACTCCGGTCTGCAGTCGGGGTAGCCGGAGTAATCCAGCGCGTTGACGCCGATGAAAATCGCTCGCGCGCCCACCACTTCGGCCCACGCCAAGGCGAACGAGAGAAAGATCGTGTTCCGGGCCGGCACATACGTCACGGGGATCTCATCGCTGGCCGTCACCACATCCCGATCCTTGGGCACCGCTACATCCGACGTCAGCGCCGATCCACCCCATTGCCGAAGGTCGATGTCGACCACGACATGCCGGGCGACGCCCTGCGCCTGGGCAACGCGACGCGCGGCCTCGATCTCCATGGCATGGCGTTGGCCATACCGAAAAGTCATGGCGTACGGCACGAACCCGTCGCGCTTGGCGACGGCGAGCGCGGTGGAGGAGTCGAGGCCGCCCGAAAGCAGCACAACGGCGGCAGGCTGGTCGGCGTGATCGGAAACAGAAGCGTCAGGCATGAAGGCAACATAGTTGAACGAGACCCGGCGACGTGCGACTATCCGAGGCTGCCGGACCGCCCTGATCCCCCACGAATGCGACGTTTGCCACTGGCCTTTGCGCTTTTTCTGATCGGAGCCGCTGGCTCTGCGCTTCTCCTGTCCGCGCGTTCGGGCAAGTCACGGGCAGCGCCCGCTGTGTCATCCCCCGCTACCGCCGGCCTGGTCGGCAGCGGCGCCCGGGCGACGGTCGCGGCAATCTCCGAGGCCGATCTCGAGTCTCGCGTGTACATCTTCGCTGACGATTCGATGCAGGGCCGACGAGCCGGCTCTCCCGGCCATGATCGCGCCACCTCGTACATCGTGCACGAACTTGGCCGACTCGGCCTGCAGCCGGGCGGAGAGAACGGCACGTACTTCCAGCGTGTGCGCGTGCGCGCCGATAACTCGGACAGTGCGTGGTCGCGCAACGTCATCGCCATACTGCCCGGCTCCGATCCGCTCCGTCGTGAGCAGTACGTCGCCCTCGGCGCCCATAGTGATCACATCGGATTCCGCGCCGGTGGTCCGGTGGATCATGACTCGCTGCGCGCGTTCGATCGTGCCGTGTGGGTGGCCCGCGGCCGTACGGCCGGCGCCCCGCCCCTCTCGCGCGCAGCGGAGCGCGCGCTGTCCGTCGACGTCGCAGCGCTCCGCCGCGTTCGCGCACCACGACCGGATTCCATCAACAACGGGGCGGATGACGACGGCTCCGGGGCGATGGCGCTGCTCGAATTGGCCGAGGAGATGGTCGCCGCGCCTACGCCACCTCGGCGCTCCGTGCTGTTCGTTTGGCATACCGGCGAAGAGATCGATCTCAACGGCTCGCGCGAGTTCACGGAGCACCCGACCGTGCCGCTTCGGGCGATTGTCGCGCAGATCAACATTGACATGATCGGGCGGGGAAGCGCCGCGGACTTGGCGAGCGGGGGCCCGAACTACCTGAGCATCATCGGGCCGCGCCGTTTGTCCAGCGAACTGGCCCGCTGGGTCGATGCGGTGAACGACAGCCTGCCCATCCCGTTCGCGTTGGACTACTCCCTCGACGCTGACCGACACCCCGAGGCGATCTACTGTCGGTCGGACCACTGGATGTACGCGCGACAAGGGATTCCCATCGTCTTCATGTTCACGAACCTGCATGAGGACTATCATGAAGTCACCGACGAGGCGCAGTACATCGATTATCCGCATCTGACACGCGTCACGCACTTCGTCAGCCGGCTGGTGCGCTTCATCGCCGATCATGCTCAACCGCCGCGCGTCGATCGACCCGCGCCGAGTCTCAACGTCCCCTGTACGCAATAGTCATGAACTGGTTCGCTGATCCCAACGCGTGGATCTCGCTGCTGACGCTGTCCGTGCTCGAGATCGTCCTCGGCATCGACAACATCATCTTCATCTCGATCATGAGCAGCAAGCTGCCGGAGGCCCAGCAGCCCAAGGCGCGGTCGTTCGGGTTGATGGGTGCGTTCGTCACGCGCGTCCTCCTGTTGCTCTCCATTACCTGGGTGATGCGGCTCACGCAGCCGCTCTTCACCGCTCTCGGTCACGCATTCTCCGGGCGCGATCTGATTCTGGTCATTGGAGGCCTGTTTCTCATCGGCAAGGCCACGATGGAGATTCACGACAAGCTGGAAGGACCCAAGGACGAGGAGAGCGCGGGCACGCGCGCGGCGCGCTCGCTCTGGGGTACCGTCACGCAGATCATGTTCATTGACATCATTTTCTCTCTCGACTCTGTGATCACCGCGGTTGGTATGGCCGAACATGTCAGCATCATGATTGCGGCCAACGTCATCGCGCTCATCGGCATGCTGCTGGCGGCCAAATCGATCAGCGCTTACGTCGATCGCCACCCGACCATCAAGATGCTCGCCCTGTCGTTCCTGGTGCTCATTGGTACCAACCTCGTGGCCGAAGGCCTCGGACAGCACATTCCGAAAGGCTACACCTATATGTCGATGGCCTTCTCGGTCATCGTCGAGATGCTCAACATCCGCGCACGGATGAAGCAGGCGAGCGTGGTGCAGCTGCGCGGACCCCAAATGCCAGACGCGGAAACGGGCTGAGGTTTTGGCATGGCGCTGGCACCACGACGTCGATCCGCCGGTTGTCCACTAATTGGGACATCGCCACTGCCGGTTGGTGGGAGGTGTTCCACAAGTCACTATGCTGCAACTGCTTGCATGGATTGGACGGTTTGGCCCGCTCTCTGCATTGGGTGAGGTCGAACCCTTCTTCGGAGTGCGCCCATGCGTCCGTCCCTGCGTTTCACGATCGTCGTCGTCGCCGCGGCCCTGGCCATGCGTCAGGTGGGCGCGCAGTCGAGCGCTGGCGCTACGCTCACCCCGTTCGCTGGCTACCTGATTACCGGCAACTGGTTCGATGGTCCCATCGGGACGAGTCTGTCCAGCACGAACGCACCGATGCTGGGAGCACAGGGTACGCTTCCTCTCGTGAAACGTGTCTCAGCGGTGGCCAACGTGGCCTACGCGTCCGGTGATCTGCGCGTAGGGTTGCCCCTCATCGGCGGTGTCACTGTGGGCACCGCCCGAACATGGTTGTACGACGTTGGACTGGAATACGGCGGACTCGGCGGCAAGACGGGGGGAGTTGCTCCATTTGTCTCCGGCGGCATCGGTGCCATGTCGAACAGCATCAGCAATCGGGTGTTCAATACACAGGCAACAAACGTCTCCTACTCGGCGGCCGTCGGCGTGGACCTGGGACTTACGCCCGGTTTGGGGCTACGAATCCAGGCCAAGGACTGGATCGGCCGCTTCAACTCGCAGCAAGCCGTCGGCTTCCGCGCCGAAGGCAATCTGGCGCACAATTGGGCGCTCACTGTGGGCGCGAAGCTTTCGTTCTAGGGCTGGGCGGGGTCGACTCCGATACCGGACCGGCGACGGGGCGTTAGTCTTCCTGCTGTCGTTTTCTCTCGGAGAATCATTGGTGTCGACCTCGCGGCTCGTTCTCGTTTCGCTGCTCACGTTTGTTTCGACCGCTTTGGCGGCGCAGGTTGCGCCGCCCACGGATACGCTGCGAAATCCACCCGCGCCGGCCATGGCCCCGGCGGATCCACTGCGTGGCAACGCGTCCTCTGTCAGCTCACTGGGCGGGCAAGCGCGATCGCTCCAGGACAGCTTCGAACGCAATCATCGCCTCGGATTGCGCTTCTACAACGGCGGCGCCGATGCCTCGTGCGAGGTGCCGTTGGGACGCATCTGCTATTGGAACAACAACGGTGATGTCCCTCCGCCCGCCGAGCGCAATGACGCCAAGCTCGAACGGGATCAGTTGCTGGAGCTGTTGGGCCGAGCGCAGTCCTCAGACCCGAGCGATGACTGGGTCAGCGGCATGCGCGTGCGCTACGCAGTGGAGGGAGAGAAGCCGGAGATGGCGATCACCGCGGCGCGGGCCTGTGCGGGCACGGCGTGGTGGTGTGCGTCATTGCAGGGGCTCGCGCTGCACAATGCCAATCGGCATGTGGATGCCGCCGCCGCGTTCGATCGGGCGCTGGCTGCGATGCCGGTGGCGCAGAAGTGCGCGTGGACGGATCTCACCATGTGGTTGGAAGTGACCGCGCATGCGTCGTACCAGCGGATTCCGTGCGCCACACGCGACGCGGAGAACGCACGCATCCTGCGGTTGGCGCAGCCGCTTTGGTCGCTGCCCGCCAACGACCTCCGCAACGAGCTGTTTGCGCGACGGACGATTTCCCGAGTGCAGTCGCTTGGGCGCATTCCCTATGACCTTACGTGGGGGGACGACCTGCTCGAATCACAGATCCGGTATGGCTGGCCGACCAATTGGTCGGTGCAGAACGGCGGGGTGGCTGACCCCCGTCCTCCCCAGGTGATCGGTCACGAGCCCACACCCAGCTACGATTTCATGGCGTCCGCCAAGGCGGTGGCCACGCCGATCGGGGCTACCGCCGCCGATTGGTCCCCCAAGCGAGCGAAGGCGCGGACACGGTACGCGCCGAGGTACGCGAGCGGGTTTGCGGACGTGCCCAACCAGATCGCCCGGTTCCGGCGCGGCGATACCACTGTTGTGGCCGGAGCCTACCGGCTCGTGCGCGAGCTCGAGATGGGCCGCGCCCCGTACAACGCCGCGATGGTGCTCGATGCGATGGACGGTCGGGCACCAGTCATGGTGCGTCGCGACAGCGCCGGGGCGAATGGTGCGTTGCTGGCTTCGTTGAGCGGAGTGCCCATGCTCGCCAGCATCGAAGTACTCGCCCCAACTGGCCGTCGCGCCACACGAATTCGCACCACGGTGCAGCCACTGGCCACCGACGCGCGGCTTTCTGACTACCTGCTGCTGCAGCGAGGCGATGCCACGGCGACGCCATCGCTGGAGCGCAATGCGCTACAGGCATACGGCTCGCTCGAAATTGAACGCGGCGCGACGGTTGGGTTGTACTGGGAGATGTATCGCGCGGCTACGCCGTCGGCCCCGCTTCAGGTGTCGGTACGCGCGACGAGAGTCGGTGCGAGCTTTTTTCAGCGGCTCGGCAGCTCCATCGGTCTCTCGAAGTCGGTGACGCCCGTGTCCATCAGGTACAACGACAATGGTCGCCCTGATGGACAGCCGGGTCGCAGCCTGACGCTCACGTTCCCCCCGGTGGCACCAGGCGCGTATCAGCTCACCTTGATTGTTGCCGGGGCAGGCGTCACGGACAGCACCACACAGACCATCACCATTCGTGGTGATCGGTAAGGTTGCCGTAGCCATGGCGGAGTGAGCGGTGTCGCGCGACATCTGCAAGGCAGATCGCATCGCGCGACACAAGCGAGGCAGTTACGGTTTGCCCTTCACCACGATGACTCCGACTTCACTGCCGTAGTCATCGTTCCCGAGCGGAAGTCCCGGCGGCGCGATCCAGCGACCGCCGTCTGCACGGATGCTGATGCGGTGCATGCCTGGGGCCAGCTTCAATTCGGCACGCCACCGACCGGACTTGCTGCGCGAGAGAGGCGTCACCACCCATTCCGTGGCGTCTCCCATCAACTCCACCGACTCCGCTTTGGGCGCGTCGATGATGAGCACCACGCGCAGGGTGTCCGCGTCAAAACCGGCGGAGCGCACGTCGATGGCGGCGGAATCCACGGCCCCGATGGTACGGGTGTCGAACGACAAGATGCCGGTCGGAGTGTCGTCGCCACGGCCACGGAAAGGAAGGCGCGCGAGTCGCACGCCGAGCGCCATCACGGGCGCGAAGTTTCGTCCACGTCCGTCACCGACATCGTCGCGCAGAGCGGTGCTGCCAACGGTCAGCGAGTTCGTGCTGGCGGCGCCTACCACCGAGAGCCACGCCGTGATGGGCTGCACCACGGCCAACGACGCAACCGTCGGCTGCGTTCGCGGACGAGGCGAAAGCGCGTCGCTGGTGATCCACGTGGCAACCGGTGCGGTAACGGAAACGAGCCAGGTTGTGGGACCGGTCTGGAATCCGGCCGACGCGACACTGGTGGCGATATCGCGACGCTGTAGCGCGCGGAGTGTGCGCGTGGTGGAAATGCGGTCCGCCATCGCCAACGGCGGGAGCGACGAATTGGATTCGTCGATCCGCAACGTATGCGTTGTGACGCGAGTGGCGCGTTCGACGGAGAATCCCAGCGACAGCTCAACGCCGGCGATGGTGCGCAACACGCCGCCCTCGGCGCGCCCAATAGTGCCGACATCCACGCGACGGGATACGGTCGTGTCGGTGCGGGCGCCGTCGAAGCCGCCGGACACGGGGCCGCCCGGCAGCATACCTGGGTTCTTGCCCAGCAGCCGTCCGGCCAGATCGCCGTTCACCGATGCGCGGCCGATGCTCACGGCGCTCCAGATGTGGCTGCCTCCCACGAGCGCACGCGCGCGCAGCGACGCGATCCCGTCCACCGACGAGCCGGACCCGACCGCCTGCTTGGCGAGGTAATTACCGGATGCAACGGCCGAGAGGTGCAACCGGCCGATGCGCGCCACGGGCTGCGTCGCACCCATCCAGAGGGCATTGCGCTGCGAGAGCGCCGTGCCGCTTCCATCTGGCAATGCAGCTAACCCCATGACCGCAAAGGTGGGCGCTTCGGTGGCCGGTCCGAGCGCCGACGACGGGGCCACCGGTGCATCGCCGCGTCGTTGCGCGTGGAGCAGACGAGGGCAGACCGTGAGCGTCGCGAACGCGAGCGTTGCCAGTGCGTACGGCAAAGCCCCATCGTGGCTCGAAAGCGAGCGACGGTGCGACGCGCGAAGGAGGCGAAAGGCGGGCGTCACGATGAAGGAGGGCGGACCAATTTGCGATCCACCGCCGCAGGTGCGGGCGGCGAGCCACTGCTTGGAACCGTTCCACGAAGGTAGCGCTGCACGGCCTCCAAGGCCATACCCGGACCGCGAAGTTGGTTCTTGGCCACCGTGACTTGCAGACCCATCAATGCTTCATCCGATCGCGGCATGCGGGCGATGGAAGTGACGGCGTGGCGGGCGGTCTCTGCCGGTACCCCACGCGTGACGATGTCTGTGATCACCATCAGCGGCATGACGGCGGAGCCCGGCGGACGCGAACTTCGAATGGCTGCCAACGCGCGCGGTTCGATGCCCGATCGGAGCGCGGCGGCACCGGCGTCCAGTTCTGCGACGGATGACTCCGGCCCCAGCGATTCGCGCGCGCTCTCCAGGGCGTTGGAATACTCCCGAACCACCAGAAGAATCCGTGCGCCACCAACGCGCCGCGCCGCGCCTTCCAGCGCCCGGCCAATAAGCGGCGCGACGGGGAGCCCGCGCCGCGACGCGCTATCCAGCAGTTGCCGAAGCGACGCCGCCGTCAGGCTGTCGAAGCGTCCCGCGTCAAACGTGAACTGCTGGTTCACCCGCGGCTGGCTGTCAGCTCGCTCTGCCGAGATCGCCGCGCGCAGCGTGTCCGCCGGGACGCCGGAAACAAGACGCTGCATGCTGCCCGACTGAAATCCGGCCGCGGCGAGTTGACCACAGGCCAGCAAGACCATGGCAATGGACCCGCTCATTGCGTTCCGCCTTCGACGATGACGGCGTTTGAACGGCCGAAGCCCGTGTCCGTGACTTGCGGGGCCAAGGGGTCAACGAGCCATCTGGTTCCGTCCACCACGAACGCATACACATGACGGCCAGGCTGCAGGGTCACCTGGGCGGACCAGGAATTGGGACCATTGCGACGAAGCATCGGCGTGGCGCGAGCGTCCCAGTCGTTGAAGTCGCCGACAATAGCGACGGCACGCGCGGTGGCCGGCAGCTTCAAGTCAAAGCGAACGGTATCGCTGCCTGCCAACTCCGTCACGAGGCCGGATGGCCCCTCATTTACGGCGAGCACTTCGGGCGCCTCGGTGTGCGCCGTCCTGCGATCGGACACACGTGCTCCCGTCCAGGATACGGCGGCAAGGAAGACAGCCGCCGCCGCGCCCCACCACCAGCGTGGTCGCAGCATACCGTCCACGGCACGCGACGGCATGTGCATCTGCGCGGCCAGCACCTCCCGCGCGCAGCGAGCGACTGACTCGGCGTCGGCTCGAGGCGTTGCCAAGTACATGGCCGCGACCTGCCGCGCCAGGACTGCATCGTCGTGATCCGAATCGTCGTGATCCGACGAGGGGAAGGGCAAGAGATGTGAGTCGTTACGCATCGCGTGTCCCAAGCAGTGAGCGCAGCCGCTCGCTTCCGCGTTTGACGCGCATCTTGAGGGCCGACTCGCCGACGCCGGTGATCGCGGTCATCTCGGTGTACTCCAACCCTTCCGCGTACTTGAGCAGCACCGCTTCGCGCTGCAGCGGGTCGAGTTGCGCCATGGCGCGCGCCAACGCGGCATGCTCCGGTCCAAGCAGCAACCCAGCCGACGGCGCGTGCGCCCGTTCCAGAGCCACGTCATCCTGCACGAACCGGCGTGACCGGCGTCCCCGAGCGGTGAGCGCGTTGCGGCATTGATTGGTCAGGATGCGAAAGAGCCAGCCGCGGAACTGGTCGCGCTCGTCGTACCGACCGATGGCGCGGTAGGCGCGAATGAGCGTGTCCTGAACGACATCTTCAGCATCCGACCGATCCCCCAGCATGTGGTACGCGAAACGGCGGCACGGCTCGTAGTAACGGGACACCAGTTCCCCGAACGCGTCGGCGTCTCCGCTGCGCGTTCGAGCGACCAACTCCGCGTCAGTCATTGCTGAACAACAGCCTGCCACCGATTCGCGTCACCTGCGGGTAGTTCGGCGCCCGTTGGGAGGTTCATACACCCACATACCCGGCTTCCGCACAAGAGGTCACGACTTGAGTTGCGCAAACGCCAGCACGACTGACAGCGCGAGCAACATCAGCGGCCCACTGCGGTTGACCCCGCCGATGCGCTGCAGCAACGCCGTCGCGTCCGGCTCGGGCAGCCTCTGCAGGGCGACCAGACGGGAGGCCGCGCGCGCGCGTCGGAATAGGAACCAGTTGGCGGTGCCTCCGGCGGCGATCATCGAGGACACGCGCACCGCCATGTACATCCAGACGATCGGCTGATTCTCCGGCGCCTGAATGTTCTGCGGCGTCAGTACGACATCGGAGTTGGACAGCCAACGAAAAGCGAAGTCCGGTAGAATGAAGAAGCCGAAGAAAGTCAGGTACAGCTTTCGATAGAGGAACCAGACCGGTGAGGCCAAGGCCGCACTCCAGTTCCACGTCGGTACGAAGGACGCGTCTTCCATGAACGGAAGGAACTTCCGTCGATACGTCTCGGGCCATTTGGCGCCAATGAATGCTGCCAGCTCGTTTTCAGGGAGCTGTCCGTTCACCGTTCGCCGTTTTGCCCAGGCAGGAAGCTCAGGCTCCGGCACACTGGGCGGAGACCCGCTCTCGGTCGGCGGGATGGTCACGCGACCGCCGCGGACGTGGCGGCAGGCTGCTGCTGCGTCAGACAATGCAAGGTGCCGAGCCCCCACACCAGATCCACTGCATGAATCCCAACCACCCGATGGTTCGGGAGCAGCTCCGACAGCGTGTTGAGGGCAATGCGGTCGTTCGGGTCATTGAACGTCGGGACGATGACGACTCCGTTGGCGATATAGAAATTGGCGTAGCTGGCCGGCAGGCGAGTGCCGTCCATGATCACGGCTCTCGGATAGGGCAAGGTGACCACGCGCAAGGCCGTGCCGGAGGCATCGGTTGCCCCGCGAAGCCGGTGCAGGTTGTCCAGCGATCGGCTGTGATTCTCGTCCGCGGTGTCCTCCTCGTGGGCAAGCACGACCACGCCAGGCGCGACGAATCGGGCAATGTCGTCCACGTGACCGTGAGTGTCGTCACCCACGCAACCTTCGCCGAGCCAGATGGTGCGCGTGATACCCAGGTACTTGGCGAACACCTGTTCATACCCCAGTCGGTCGAGACCGGGATTGCGCACCTGCACGTCGGAGAGCAGCCATTCCTCGGTCACCAACATCGTGCCCTGTCCATCGGTTTCAATCCCGCCGCCCTCCAGCACCACCGGCGCACCGGTGTCCGGACGCTGAGCGCGCACGCGCGGGAGGGCGCTGATCCGCTCCACCGCCTCGGGGACCTGCGCGTCGAGCGCGAAGTTGTCGTACTTGCTCCAGGCGTCGAACCCCCAATGCACCAGCGCAACGCTGCCATCGGCCTGATACACGCCGGTGGGCCCGGAATCGCGAAGCCAAACCCGATCGGTAGGCTGTACATGCAATCGGTACTGCGACGCGTCGACGCTGTGCATGTGCAGCGCGTGCCGCGCCGACTCGAGCACGCGGTCGTCGTGACAGAGAATCTCAACCCGTTCATGAGGCGACAAGGCGCGCACGATTTCCGCGTACACCCACGGAATCGGCGCGAGCTTGCCTGGCCAATCGGGCTCGTGATGCGGCCAGCTGATCCACGTGGCGTCATGCCGCGCCCACTCGGCCGGCATGCGCAGGCTGTGCGCACGCGGAGCGGTCGCGAGGCTGTGGCTCACGTGCCGCCGAGCCAACGTTGGGAAATCGGGCTGTACGCGTCCACGCGACGGTCACGCAGAAACGGCCAATTTCGTCGCGTCTCTTCGATGAGCGCGAGATCACACGAGGCGACCAGCACCTCCGCCTCCGTTCCCCCCTGGGCGAGGTAGCGTCCGAAGGGATCACAGATGAACGACTGCCCAAAGAACTCGATGCCGCCCGTGCCGTTCTCGGCCTCGAAGCCGACCCGGTTGGGCGCCGCCACAAAGACACCGTTCGCGATCGCGTGGGCCCGTTGCGCCGTGCGCCAGGCATCGACCTGAGCCTCACCGAATGTCGCTTTCTCTGCCGGATGCCATCCGATGGCGGTGGGATAAAAGAGTACCTGCGCCCCGAGCAGCGCCGTGATGCGCGCGCCCTCCGGATACCACTGATCCCAGCAGATCAGCACACCGATGTCGGCGAACTTCGTGCGCCATACACGGAAGCCGTTGATGCCGGGGTGCCGATCTCCGCGGAGATCCGGTCCGACATCGCCGGGAGTGAAATAGTATTTCTCCTCGAAGAGCGGATCATGCGGGATATGCATCTTGCGATAGGTGCCGAGCACCGTCCCGTCCGCATCGATGACCGTCGCGGAGTTGCGATACAATCCGGCAGCCTGACGCTCGTAGAATGGCACGACAAGTACGACTCCCAGTTCAGCCGCGAGCGCCTGCATGGCAGTCACCGTCGGGCCGTCGAGCGGCTCGGCGATACTGAAGCGCTCCGCGTTCAGCGACTTGCAGAAGTACGGCGCGTTAAACAGCTCCTGCAGACAAATGATTTGCGCGCCCCGCGCGGCCGCGGTGCGAACCTGCACGATGGCGCGGTGCAGGTTGTCGTTGAGGTCGGCCGTGGCCGAATCCTGAATAATGCCGATCGTGACAATCTTCGAAGTCATACCGAAAGTTCGTCGGGCGCTGCGAGGGGGGCAATCCTGTGCGAGACGTCAGCGTGACGTTGTTGCACCGCGCGGGCGACCCGCCGGCGGCGTGAGCAGCGGCTCGAGGTACGCCGCGAGCAAGCGGCGCAAGTCGTCCAGCAGCGGCTTTTTTTCGGCGGCGGTGGCGCGACTGCGACGCGCGAGAACCGCCTGCCCGATCGACGCGCTCACGAGAGCCGCGCGGCGGCGCTCGCGCGCTGGAAGTGTCGGGTTTCGGGACGCAAACAGCACGTCCAACCGATCGACAAACGAATCAAAGAGCTGCGCGCGCAAGCGGATGGGCGCACCGCGCGTGACATCCAGTGGTCCGTCGATCGAGGCGAACACGCGGCGGAACGCCGGATTGCGGTCGTGAAACGCTGCGAGTGGCTTGACGATCCGATCGATCAGCCGATCGAGAGTGAGGCCGCGCGGATCGATCGGGAACGCTTTCTCGTGAATGTGCCGCATTTCATCGGCGTATCGAAGCGCGAGGGCCGCCAGTACGGCATCCCGGTTCGGGAAGAACTGATACAGCGAACCCTTCGCCGTGTGAGCGCGCAGGGCGATGGCCTCCGCGGTTGCGGCCTCCAAGCCAAGCTCGGCGATGACGCTGGCGGCCGCGTCGAGCAGTAATTCCACGCGCTTTTGGCCGCGCGATTGCTGGGGTCGGCGGCGAAAAGCGTCTCCGGCGATGCGCCCCGCCGCCGCCTCGGGCGCCACCGACAGCGCGTCGGGGACGGTGCGGGGTGTCGCTTCGGCCGGATCGGCGACGGTCCGGGTACGGGGGGAGCGTTTGGCTGGCATGACAGGCGCAACATACGATCGGCGGAGCGTCCTCGCTTGGCACTTGCCAAAGGCGACGGTAACGTCATAAATATAACAACGTTCATCTGTGTTACATTGTTCTATTCGTCCCACTCGCGTCCCACACACACTTATGCGCTCCATTCTCCAGCTCTCATTGATCGTTGCCGCCTGCGCGGCGACCGCCTGCGCCTCGGGCGGCGCCTCCAAAACGGGCGTCGGCGCCGGCGGTACCGCAGCGAAGGCCTCGGATGCCGCGACGATCGCCAATGCCATCGACGTGGCTGGCTCCGCGTTCGTTGGCTCGCGGAGGACCAAGAAGTTCTACCCGTCGTCGTGTCACACCGTCAAGTTGATCAAGACAGCCGATCAGGTCGGGTTTGCATCGCAGAGGGACGCGGAAGCCGCCGGCTACGCGAAGGACGCGTACTCCACGGATTGTCAGTACTGAGGGCCTGGAGTTCTCCGGCCCGGAAACGCTCAGGAGCGCGCTGAGCGGATCAGAATGGCCACGACGTCCATGACGTTGGTTCCGGTCGGGCCGGTGCGTAGCAGGGCGTCGGCGGCATTGAGCGGGAACCAGGACTTGCCCGTTGCCAGATCCCGTTCGGGCCGACGTCCGGCCCGACGGGACAGGGCCGGGGTGAGCGCATCGACGATCGCGCCGGCCGCATCGGTAGGACCATCGCGCCCGTCTGTGCCGGCGGCGAGCAGGGTAATGCGTAAGGCGGACGTGTCCCCGCTCGCGGCGACCTCTTCCAGCGCGAACGCTGCCGCCAGCGCGAGCGCCTGCATACGTCCGCCGCGCAATGGCTCGTCGCTTTCCACCTCGTCGCGTGCGGGTTTGTCAGGCGATGCATCACTTGGCTGTGACGCCTCCACGTCGCCGGTGAGCAGCGCCAGCGCCCGCCGGAGGTCCTCCGGGGATGAATCCTCGTCGGCGTGCGCGTCCGCGTCCTGGTCGCGGTCATCGTCCCACGCGCGTTCGAATGCCGCGCGCAGGTTCACCACCGGCTCGCCGCCAAATGCGATCAGCGCACTCTCGGAACGAGGCAGGGCGCGCGCCCGCGACACCGCGAAGCGCGCCAGGAGATCGCCCAGCGTCGCCGCTTCACCCTCCAGCGGCTCGGCTTCGTCGGACACGTGCGTGATGCCGGCGGCTCGCGCGGCGCTGACCAGGGCGCACACCGCGTCGCGGTTCCGTGCGACCAGCTCGTAGTCTGTCCGCTGGAACGCGGGATGTGATGCGGGGGGAACCGCCGGAGGGTGGCCAGTGCCCGCAAGGCCGAGGAACATGGCGGTATCGAGCTGCAGCGTTTGCCGGAGGTCGTGGGCGTCGAGTAGCGCAAGAAATGCCGGGGCATCCAGTGGATCGGGCGAACAGGGGCCGGAGCCGATCACCGCAGGGTCGTCGCCGATGACGTCCGATATCGCAAAGACCGCAATGCGGGAGACGCCGCGCTCTGCGAGTGCAATCGCAAGGCGTCCCGCACCGAATCGCAGGAGCCGACGTCGGATGGCGTTCATTTCGTGAATGGCGAGCCCGGACTCCAGCAGCGTTTCCGCGAGATTCGCCACGTGCGCCTGTGCCTCGTCGACATCGCCGATCAACTGCGTGAGCGCATCGACCGGCGCCGCAGTCAGCGACGTTGTGCCGCCGCTCAGCAACACGAAGGCAACGTCGCCGGGCTGCAGGTTGCTGATGGCGGTGTCGACGAGATTGGCAGCGCGAAGCGACGCACTGCCAGGCACGGGGTGGTCGCCTTCGACCACGATGAAGTCTCGCGGGAGGTCTTTCAGGAATGCGTCGGTTCGTGCGCCGGCAACCACGATGCCGTGTTGCGGATCGAGGCCGAGGTCGTGCATGGCGCGCACGGTACCGGCGGTCATCGCGAGTGCCGCCTTGCCCATGCCGAACAGGTGAATCCGACCGCTCCCTGACAACACGTTGCGGTGTGCCACCAACCATCGTGCCGCCGCTTCACGCGTGCGCGCAAACGGATCCGCGCCCTTCACCGCCGCGCTGTGAAGCGCGGCGAGAAGGGCGCGTGGGTCCTGCGTTGAATCGTCGCGACCTGCGTCGCGAGTTGTGTCGTGCCGCACCGTTACTTGGCGCCGCCTGCCTGCGTGAT
>JANNEV010000185.1:0-4375 GCA_031379145.1 Gemmatimonadaceae bacterium | reverse complement strand
GGGACGCTGCGGGCGCGGCGGCGCGGGTGGACGATGCAGCGACGGCCGCGACTGCGAGTGTCGCCGTGTACGAACCCGGCGGTGCCTTCACACCTCCGCCGTAGCCCCAGAGCAATTGCCCCTTGGCGGGAACGGGTGGCTCGTAGGTGATGTCCCACGCCACACGATGCGCACCGGCACCCGTGGGGAGTGCGGGGAGCTGTCGCGCACGCGCCTTGGCTGTATCGCTGGTGTAGGTACGCGCCACGCGTCCGTCGGCGTCGCGGATGTCGAGCGTGAGTTCGGTGGTGACGGAATCCCTGAGCCAGTAGTGCAGCAGCGCTCCGGCGGGATAGGCATCCACCGGCGCCTCCACGCCGCCGGCACCGCCGCCGCCACTCAGTTCCGAGCGCGTGGCCACCCGCGGTGCGAACAGATGCATCGCCCCCTCGGGGCGCGCGGCGGCCAGCTGACGCAGCGGCGTGACATCGTCGAGCATCCAGAAGCTGCGCCCCTGCGTGGCCAGCGCGATGTCATCGCCGGTGAGCGCAAGGTCGGTGATGGGTACGACGGGGAGATTGCGCTGCAACGGCTGCCAGTGCGCCCCGTTGTCGACGGATACAAACAACCCGAACTCGGTACCGGCGTAGAGCAGCCCCGCGCGAACGCGGTCCTCTCGCACCACACGCACGGGGTGCGTGGCCGGAATGCCGTTGGTGCCATCAGCGATGCGCGTCCAGGTCGCGCCGTAATCGTCGGTGCGCCAGACATACGGCGCCCAATCATCGAGGCGATACCGATGCGCCGCCACGTAAGCGCGCCCGGGCACGTGCACCGACAGATCAATGCGATTGATGGTGGTCTGCGCTGGCATGCCTGGCGGTGTGATGTTGGTCCACGAACGGCCACCATCGCGCGTCACGTGGAGGCGTCCATCATCACTCCCGGCCCACAGCGTGTTGCGGTCTTTCGGATCTTCGGCCAGCGCGAAGACCGTGTTGTACATCTCCACGCCAGTGCCGTCGAAGTTGATCGGGCCGCCGGCGGGTTGCTGCGTTTTCGGATCGTTGGTGGTGAGATCGGGGCTGATGGTTTCCCAGCTTGTGCCACCATCGCGCGTGCGATGCACGTACTGCGACGCGTGATACACCACGTTGGCATCGTGCCGAGAGACGAGGATCGGGGCCACCCACTGGAAGCGATAGCGCACATCCTTGGCCGCCTGCCCCACCAACTGTTGCGGATACAGGCTCACCGCGCGCCGTTCGCCTGTCTTGATGTCCCAGCGGTTGATGGCGCCGCCGTAGCATCCGCCCCAGATGATGTCCGGATAGTCGGGGTGCAATGCGACCGGGCCGGTTTCGCAACCGCTGGCGTAGCGCCACCCGGCCAACGGGTGCAGATCGTTGGGGCCGGTAGCTACGGGCACGCTGATGGTAGTGTTGTCCTGCTGTGATCCGTACAACCGCGTTGGAAACGCGTTGTCCGCCACGACATCGTACAACTCGGCGGTGGGCATGGCGTTCATGGAACTCCACGACTTTCCGCCAGTGAGTGTGACCACGGATCCGCCGTCGTCGGACAAGCCCATGATCTTCGGATTGGCCGGATTGATCCAGATATCGTGCGTATCACCATGCGGAACGGAAATCGCTTCGAGCGTCCTGCCGCCATCGATGGATCGGTGCAGCTGCACGCTCATGATCCAGACCGTGTGTTCGTCGACCGGGTCGGCCACCAGGCGATAGTAGTACCACGCGCGCTGACGGATGCGGTTCTCGTCGTTCACGCGCGCCCATGACTTACCCGCGTCGTCGGAGCGATAGAGCCCACCCAGTGGTTCCGCTTCGATGATCGCCCACACGCGCTCAGGGTTGGCCGGGCTCACGGTGAGCCCGATCTTGCCGGTGAGACCAACGGGCAGTCCGCCCGACAGCTTGGTCCAACTGTCGCCACCGTCGGTGCTCTTCCAGATGCCACCGCCGCTGCTGCCTGAAATCATGGACCACGGCTTGCGCTCACCGCGCCAAAATGCGGCGTACAGAATACGCGGATTGCGCGGGTCCATCACCAGGTCGGATGCGCCGGTGGAATCGTTCAGGAACAGCACCTGCTGCCATGAACTCCCGCCATCGCGGGAACGGTAGATGCCTCGCTCGCGGTTGCGACCGAAGGGATGACCCAGCGCGGACATGTACACCACGTCGGCGTTGGTGGGGTGCACGGCAATGCGCCCGATGGCCCCCGTTTCGCGCAGCCCGATAAAGGTCCACGTCTTGCCCGCATCGGTGGACTTCCACGCACCGCGACCGGTGCTCGAGTTGCCGCGCACGTCCTGCGAGCCGGTCCCCACGTAGATCACGTTCGCGTCGGAGTCGGCCACGCGAATGGCACCGATCACGCCACCGAAGTAGCCGTCACTGATGTTGCGCCAGCTCTGTCCGGCGTCGTCGGTGCGCCAGACTCCGCCGCCCGTGGAGCCGGACAGGAACGTGAACGGCTGCGAGGCGATACCGGCAATGGCGGTGGACCGGCCGGCCCGTGTTGGCCCGACCGACCGGAAGCGCATGGAGGATATCAGCGTGGAGTCGAGCGATGTCGCGCTGACTACCGTCGACGCAACGCGCGCGGTGGTGGGGCGCTGACTTCGCGCTGCGGCGGGCACCGTCGTTGCGGCGACGAAGGCCGCGCCAAGGGCGACGACGCGCGGCACACGACGCGACAGAGTACCGCTTGGGGAACGGCGGGCGATGAACGAATGAGGCATGGGGACGGTGTGAGGTGAGGCGTTCACTGCACTACTTCCAGACGGCGATCTCTTCGAGCGGCTTTCGGGCGAGGTCGGGTACTTTCGCATCGCTTGCCGGATAGCCAACCGGCAGGACCAGCATGGCTTTTTCGTTGGACGGCCTTTCCAGCAATTCGCCAAGAAAGGCCATGGGGCTTGGCGTATGCGTAAGCGTCACGAGCCCCATGCTATGCACGGCGGCGATGAACAGTCCAGCCGCGATGCCACAGGATTCCTGTGTGTAGTAGTACGTGCGCTTGTCGCCATCGGGTGCGAGTCCGTAGGACTGCCGGAAGAGCACCACGATCCACGGCGCATCGGTGAGATGCGGCTTGTGCTGGTCGGTGCCGAGTGGCACCAGCGCCTCCAGCCACTCGGGGGTGGCGCGTTCGCGGTAGAACGCCTGCTCTTCCTCCTCGGCCGCGCGTCGAATTTCGGCCTTGAGCACAGGATCGGACACCGCAACGAACGTCCACGGCTGCTGGTGTGCTCCGCTGGGGGCCGTGCCCGCCGTGCGAATGGCGAGCTCGATCAGGTCGCGCGGCACTTCGTCGGTGGAGAAATGCCGAGTGGTGCGCCGCCGGTCGAGATGCGCGTAAAAGGCGGCGGCGCGGGCGCGAGACTCGTCAAGCGACACGCGGGCGAACTCGAGCGCGACGAACGGCGGTGGGTCTGCGGGAGTGCGTGCCGACTCGGGATCGAGGGGTGAAGTGTGCATGAAGAAAACTACCTGTTACGCTTGTCACGCGTACGCTTGACACGATAGGCCGGTACGCCGGTAGAATTCAGCATGCACACTGATGAATGGCGAAGGTCGGCGACGAATGGGTCACGCGCTGTCGCCCGCGCAATGGCAACGCTCGGTTTCGCCGCGATGGTGGCGGTCGCGGCCGCCTGCAGCAGCGGCAGCGATCCAGTGACCGTGACACCAACGCCACCACCGCCTGTGGTGCCCGTACCGCCGGCGCCGCCCGGTCCGCCCACGGTGACACGCACCGTGGTGTTGTCCGGACTCAGTAATCCGTGGGATATCGCCGTGGCGTCGGACGGTGCGGTGTTCTTCACGGAGCGCTGTCGCGGACTGTCTGTGCGTCGCGCTGATGGCACGGTCACACGACTGTTCGGCACGGCTGGCGCCGCGCTGGTGGCGCCGGACCTGTTCTGCGAAGGGCAGAGCGGTGTGCACGGCGTGGCGCTCGATCCGCAGTTTGCGGCCAATCGACAACTGTTTGTGTTCATGGCGTCGAACCTGACGACGTCACCGCGCACCAATCGTGTGGTCCGGTTGCAGCTCGACGCCGAGTATCGCGTGGCCAGCGCGCGAACGGACATTGTTTCGGATATCGCGTTCAAGCAAACGGCGAACGCGCATGGCGGCGCTGGTGCGCACAGCGGTGGCCGGCTGCGCTTTGGACCCGATGGATTGTTGTACGTTGCCACCGGCGACAATCACAACGCCACGCTGCCGCAGCATCCCACACGACTTGGCGGGAAGGTGCTGCGCATCACGCGAGACGGTGTGGCCGCACCGGGCAATGGCGCGCCAGCGGGCTTTGATGCGCGGGTGTTCACGTACGGGCATCGCAACGTGCAGGGCATCGCCTTCCG
>JANNEV010000172.1:0-4620 GCA_031379145.1 Gemmatimonadaceae bacterium | reverse complement strand
GTCCAGCCTCCGGCGGCACTCCTGGGTGGTGTGTCGTATCTCCTGAGTGGAACGCTGGCATCGTACGCGTCGCCGGGGCACGACGGCAAACTGTTCGTCAGCGCACTTCTTCCGGCTGCCCTCTGGGCGTTAGTGCACGGCGTACGCGATGGTGGATTCGCGGCGCAGGGCGCCCTCGCGCTCGCCGTGGGGTTGGCGGTGCTTTCACCGCACCCGCAACTCCTCGAATACCTGCTGCTGGTGGCCGGGTCCTTTGCACTGTTCCTAGTTCTTCGACCGCTCGCTGTCGTTGCGAATGGAAACGCGCTCGTTGCCCGGACGCGACGACGCCCAGGCCCGAAGCGCCTGCTCGTGGCACTTGGCGCCGTGCTACTAGGTGCCGCGATCGGAGCCGTGCAGTACCTGCCGGTCAGCGAGTACGTGGCATGGTCTCCACGGGCGGGAGGGAAGGGCTACGAGTACGCAACGAGCTTCTCCTTGCCCATCGAAGAAACGATCAACTTCTATCTCCCCCAATTCTCCGGAATTCTTGAGAGCTACTGGGGGCGGAACGGCATTCACCTGCACAGCGAGTATGCCGGTGCCGCTGTACTGGTGCTCGCACTCCGCGCATTCGGGGGCGGCCTCCTCAACCGACATCGGACGCACGCCTGGTTCTGGTTGGGTACGGCCATCGTCACGTTGTTCTGGGCCTGGGGTGGGAACACTCCATTCTATCAGCTCGTCTATGCCGCAGTGCCAGGATCCAAGTTCTTTCGAGCGCCAAGCGCCGTGCTGTACATCACGGCGTTCTCGACAGCGGTACTTGCTGCGTTCGGCGCCGAACGAGCGTTATCGAAAAGGACGACTCGCCGCTTCGTCGCTGGCTGGCTGGTCTTGGCGATCGTAGTCGTCGCGTTGGCCAGCACAGGGGTACTCACGAGCTTCGCCAGCTCCATCGCGGGCGATGGCCGCTCGTACCTCGTGCGTGCGAATTCGGGCAACCTTGCCGAAGGTGCCTGGCGGTCGGCGCTCTTTGTCGTGCTGACGCTCTCCGTCATGCACGCCTGTGGGCGAGGCGCCGTCTCTGCCGCGCGGGCCGGTTGGCTGCTGCTCGCCATTGTGACGCTGGACCTGTGGAGTATCGATCGGCGTTACTGGTTATTCTCGGACCGTGCCAACTCGCTCTTCGCCAACGATGCCATCGTTCGCTACCTCAAAAGCCAGTCAGAGCCGGGCCGAGTGATCGCTCTGCCACTCAGCGACAATATGGCGCCGCACGATCCCTTCCTGACCGGCGACGCCTTCATGCATCACCGGATTCGTGGGGTGCTCGGGTATCACGGCAACGAACTCGGACGCTTTCAGGAGCTCTATGGAAAGAACGACGGCTTCCAAGCGGTGGCAAACCCAAACTTCTGGGCGCTGGTGAACGCGAGGTACTTTTACACGAACACCAATCGAGCACCATTTCAGGGCGCGACACTCGTCGCCGGTCCGACGCGAAACGCAGCCGGCACCATGACGTATCTGTATCGACTCCCTGGCGACAACCGCGCGGCATGGGTCGCGCCGATGGTGGTGAAGCTCGACGATGTGCGGGCAAAGGCCACGGTGCTGAATCCCTTGTTCGACGTGCGCCGCGTGGCCATTCTCTCCGACGAGAGCGAGAGCCCGGCGCGCCCACTCGGCTCCGCGATCCCGGCCGCGCTTCCGTGGGGGGTGACTATCTCGCGGTATGGCCCCGGAGCCATCGATCTCACGCTCGATGGTCGGCCAGACGCCGGAACTGCGCTGATCATTTCGGAGAATTACTTTCCGGGCTGGACGGCAACGGTGGATGGCCGCCCCTTCGCCGTCGAGCGTGCCAACTTCACGCTGATGGGTGTACTACTGCCAGCAGGCGCGAAAGCGATCTCCCTTCGATTCCGAAGTGCACCGTACCAACTCGGCAAGCGCATCACTGTTGCGGCGCTTGCCACTACTCTGCTACTGATCGGCCTGGGGACTCTGGTCGACCGGAGGCACCAGCCGATTTCCGCGTGATGCGTTCATTGTTCAGGAGCCATTTGTGACACATACCCCCACGCCTGCTCGGGGATCATTGGCCGTCGGCGATCGCGGTCTCGTTATCGTTCCGACGTTTAACGAGAGCGAGAACATCACGCGTATCGTGCCGCTGATTCTGGCGCAGGATCCGCAGCTGGAGGTGCTGGTCGTCGACGACAATTCTCCCGATGGCACGGGGCGCCTTGCGGACGAAATGGCCGCGACAGACCCGCGTGTCCACGTCCTGCACCGGCCGGGGAAGCAGGGCTTGGGCCGCGCCTATTTGGCAGGGTTCTCCTGGGCGCTGGACCGGGACTACGCATACATCTTTGAGATGGATGCCGACTTTTCACACGACCCCAATCACTTGCCGGAGTTTCTTGCGGTCATCGGCAATGCCGACGTCGTGCTCGGTTCTCGGTATCGGGACGGCAAGGTCACGGTGGTGAACTGGCCTATGTCGAGACTCGTGCTCTCGTATGGTGCGAACATCTACGCCAGAGCCATCACCGGTATGAAGCTCGGAGACGCCACAGGCGGTTTCCGTTGCTTCAGGCGCGAAGTGCTGCAGGCGATACCGCTCGCGGAGGTACGCTCGAACGGCTATGCCTTTCAGATCGAGATGAGTTTTCGTGCGTGGAAACGCGGCTTCAGGATCGCCGAGATTCCAATCGTGTTCCACGATCGGACCGAAGGGGAGTCCAAGATGTCGAAGGGAATTGTCCGCGAGGCGATCTGGATGGTATGGCGGCTTCGGTGGTGGGCCATGACTGGGCGAGTCTAGGCGCCACATGCCCGGATCCTCTGTAATTCGCGTGAGCCGGCCAACCCGAGCGTGGAGTGGCATCACGTGAGCGCCGTACTTGAGAATTTGACCGGGACTCCCTTCGTGAAGATGACCGGGTCGGGAAATGACTTCGTGTTCTTTGACGGAAGACAGATCGACAGCAAGGCCATTGCAATACCTGAGGTTATACGTGCTATCTGCAATAGAAACAACGGGATAGGCGCCGATGGTATAGTGATACTTGAGCATGAAAACGGAGTAGCGGACGCCAGAATTCGCTACTTCAACAGCGACGGATCCCCGGCCGATCTCTGCGGAAACGCGACGCTGTGCTCCACCACCATGAGCGCAGAACTCGGACTTGGCGATGCTGCCGGCATGCAACTATCAACGCCGGCCGGCCTGATTCGCGGCCGCATCATCGAAGGCGCGCCGGAGATCGAGATGCCACCGATACGTCATCTGCGGCACGCCGTGCCGATCCCTCTCGCGCTCGGTGAGCAGCAGATCGGATTCGCGCAGGCCGGCGTTCCGCACTTGGTGGTGCTCTGCGATGACGTGGGAAGTGCGTCCGTGATGGTTCGCGGACCTGTACTGCGCTCTCACGAGGCGGTTGGACTTCCAGGCGCGAACGTCAACTGGGTCTCAGTCCTTCCCGACGGTTCGTGGCGATACCGGACCTTCGAACGCGGGGTGGAGGGGGAGACACTGGCATGCGGCACCGGAGCCGTCGCAGCAGCGGCGCTCTTGGTCGCCTGGAACCGAGCGATGACACCTATCCAGCTTCGGACAGCTTCTGGCCGCGACGTCCAGGTGTCATTCGCCCCGTCCAGCACCGCGGATGGGCCGATCCCCACATTGCGCGGCGAAGGACGGGTTGTCTTTCGCGGCCGAATAGCGACACTGATTCGCTGATTTCCGCGGGCGACCAGCGCGGCAGGCATCGGTCTCGTCGTTTTGTTGCGTCTGCCATCGGAATTCATGTGGACAGGTGCACAGATTCGTATGCCGTGGCACCCGAAGCAACGAACAACATTAATCAACATGCTGTAAAGCGTTATTTTTGAACGCTTTAGCTACATGTCAATGGAGTTGATCCACTCCGGAGCACGTGGATTACCCACAGTTATCCACGTAGTTTGGTTTACATAACATATATTATACGCATACAGTGCCGCGGCAGTTTCCTTCCACTGGCCTTCTGCTGATGCATTTATGTTCAATAACTGTCGTGTTCGTCGTCGAACGGACATTCCCGGCGACCAAACGCCCAGCAGCCGGACGCAAAACACCAGCACGCACGCCACGCTCAGAGGTCGGCCAACACGATTCGCAGCTCAAGACACAACCGCGACAGCCAGCAGCACGCACCTGACTGCGATTCGAGCGCCCTGTCCGTGAGGCAGATGACCTGCGACCGAACGCGAGACTGGAAAGTCGCCAGCGGACGGCAACGGTCACGCATAAAAAGAGCGGCCCGGACATGGTTGCCCGGGCCGCCCACTACGATCGGTCGTTGAATCGGAGGCTACTTTGCGGCGCCGATAATCTCTCCAATCCGCACCTGCGCTTCCTGCGCAAATGGCAGACTCTCGTCCTTGCTCAACGCTTCCCAGATCTTCTTGGCGTCGGCCGACTTGCCAGCGAGCATCAGATCGCGTGCCTGGGATGACTGGAACTGACCCTTCTCCATGACGAACTTCGCGAGCTCGGCGGCCTTGCCATAGTGGTCAGCCGCTTCCACGAACTTCCCCTGCGCCTCGAAACCGGCCGCCATCGTGCCCTCCATGGAGGCAGCAAAATCG
>JANNEV010000152.1:0-2689 GCA_031379145.1 Gemmatimonadaceae bacterium | reverse complement strand
CCCGTCTGGTACTGCGAGGCCTGCGGCGGCACGCCCATCGTCTCACGGACCGACATCGGTGCGTGCCCATCGTGCGGCGGCGCGGTGCGGCAGGATGCCGATGTACTCGACACCTGGTTCTCCTCCTGGCTGTGGCCAATGTCCACGCTGGGTTGGCCAAACATGGCCAGCCCCGACCTCAAGGCGTTCTATCCCGGCGATGTGTTGGTCACCGCGCCCGAGATTCTGTTCTTCTGGGTGTCGCGCATGGTGATGTCCGGATGCTGGTTCATGGGGGAGTCGCCGTTTCACACCGTGTACCTCCACGGCACGGTGCGCGACATGCAGCATCGCAAAATGTCCAAGTCGCTGGGCAACGGCATCGACCCACTCGACGTGGTGCGATTGTACGGCGCGGACGCGCTCCGCTGGACGATGGTGGCCGGCCTCGGTCTCGGAGTCGACGTCATGCTCGATCCGAACGATCTCGACAAGTCGTTCGCGCCGGGTCGGAACTTCTGCACGAAGCTGTGGAACATTGGGCGCTTTCTGCTCTCGCGCGTGGGTACCGAACCGGTGCAGTCCATCAGCACCCTGCGCGCCGAATCACTCACGGCGGCGGATGCATGGATTCTCGATCGGCTCGATCAGGCCATTCGCGACTGCGATGCCGCCCTTGGTCCGGCGCGTCCGGCAGATGGTGAGGCGTGGACCGACGCCGAGCGCGGCAAGGGACTGCGGCTTTCCGAGTATGCCGAAGCGGCGCGCCGGTTCGTGTGGAACGAACTCGCCGATTGGTATCTCGAATCCATCAAGCCTCGCCTCATGACCGACGGCGCCGACCGAGAGGTGGCCCGCGCGGTGCTGGCGCACGCGTTTGATGGCGCACTGCGTCTGCTCCAACCGATCACCCCGTTCATCACCGAAGAGCTCTGGCAGCAACTGCCGTCCACACCGGCGAATGCGTTTATCGCGCAGGCGGCCTGGCCCCGGCCTCGCGACGCACGCCCGTCCACTGGCGATGCGTTCGATACGGCACGTGCAGTCGTGCAGGCGACGCGAACCGTGCGCAACGAAAACGGCGTTCAGCCGGGCGCCTGGGTCGATGCGATTCTGGTGGCACAGGGCGACGTGGCCGCCGCGTTGGCTCCGCAACTCAGCACCATCGGCTCATTGGCGCGTGCGCGCGTCTCGCTGGCGGAAGCCGCGCCGAGCGGCGCGGCGGCGCACGTGGTCGTGACCGTTGGACTCGAACTGATCGTGCCGCTGGCCGGCATGATAGACATCGACAAGGAAGCCGCACGGATCGGCCTGGAGCTCGAGCAGCTCGACAAGCAGATCATGGCGCTGGATGGCCGGCTGTCGAACGAGAGCTTCACCGCGAAAGCGCCCGCGGCAATTGTCACGGCGGAGCGTGCAAAGCTGGTGGAGTGGCGCGCCAAACGCGAGCAGCTGGCCGCGAAACTGCGTTCGTTCAACCCATGACCGTGCGCGCGAAGCACTCGCCGAACCGCCGCGCGGGATGGTGGATTCTCGCCGCGTCCGTCATCGCGTCGGTGGCGGCGGCGTGCGCCAACGTCACCGCGCCAGAGGGCGGACCAGAGGACCGCGACCCGCCCGTCGTGACCAAGATGACCCCATCTAACGGAATGGTGGGGGTCAAGCCTAAGTCGGTCATCATCCAGTTCAGCGAGGTCATCAGCGAAACACCGCGCGGCGCGCAGAACCTTGATCTGTTGGTGTTCATCAGCCCCAAAGCCGGAAAGCCCAACGTCAGTTGGCAGCGCTCGCGCATTGCCATTCAGCCCAAGAAAGGATGGAAGCCCAACACGGTGTACTCCGTCACCGTGAGCCCGGGCATCGCCGATCTGCGAAACAACGCCGTGGACAGCACTATTCGGCTGGTCTTCAGCACCGGCGGGAAGATCCCCGACACGCACATCACCGGCGTCGTTTTCGACTGGATCGCCGGGCGCGCCGCCGCTAAGGCGCTCGTGGAGGCGATTGCGAGCGACAGCACCACGTACCAGGTGTTGACCGACAGCGCCGGCCGCTACGACCTGCGCTACATGCCGCCGGGCAACTACACGGTGCGCGCCTACGCCGATCGCAACAGCAATCGCGAACTGGACCCGAGTGAGTCGTGGGATACCACCGGGGTCACGGTCACCACGAACGCCACCGCCGAACTGTACACGTTTCCGCATGACACGGTGGGCCTCCGCATCGCCGACATGACGTTGAGCGACAGTGGACGCGTGCTCAAACTCACGTTCGACAAGCCGTACGCGCCGGACCAGACGTTCAGCCTGCAGCGTGTCACACTCAAGAAATCGGACTCGTCGCTGGTAAAGGTGGCGAAAATCGAGACGACACCCATTCGCGCGCTCTTTGATTCGTTGGCGCGCAAGGCGAAGGCCGATTCCGCCGCCGCCAAGGTCAAGGTCGACACCAGTCCCGCCGCCCGAGCCCGCGCCGATTCCGCGGCACGCAGGCGACGACTGGACAGTCTGACGCAGGTGGACCGCGCAGATCGAGAGGCCCGCCGTCTCGCACTGCTTCGCGGAGGCCGACCGCTCCCCGCGCGTGACACCACGCCGCCACCAAAGATGCGCCGTCCGCAATTGTACACGGAGTTGTTCGTGACGCTGGCTGAACCGCTGACGCCCGCTTCGCAGTTCCGGGTGCAGGCGATCGCTGTGCGGAGCTT
>JANNEV010000119.1:0-4539 GCA_031379145.1 Gemmatimonadaceae bacterium | reverse complement strand
TCCGCACCGTGGCCCTGGCCCGTATCGTGCTCGATAACGTCCCAAACCTGCAGTCCAGTTGGGTCACCATGGGCATGAAGGTGGGACAGATGGCGCTGCGATTCGGGTGCAACGACTTCGGTTCGCTCATGATCGAAGAGAACGTTGTCTCGGCCGCGAACACGACGCACCGCACAACCACTGGCGAACTCGAACAGCTCATTGTCGACGCGGGATTCACTCCCGCGCGTCGACGGCAGGACTATTCACTGCTGACGGCCTCGCCGACTGGTTCGCTCGCCGATGCTGCGGCCGCGCGGACGGCCAACGTGGCTGCCTGACACCATGCCCGGAGAGACCTCGCGAGACGCGACGCACATGCGAACCGGTATTGGCTATGACTCGCACCGGTTCGGTCCGGGAGGACCCATGCGCCTCGGTGGGATCGACATTCCGTCCGATGTGCATTGCAGTGGACACTCCGACGGCGACGCGATCTGCCATGCGGTCACTGACGCGATACTGGGCGCCTCCGGCTTGGGCGACATCGGGGAGATGTTTCCTGACACGGCAGCAGCGAACAAGGGAAAGGACTCCGTGGAGATGCTCAAGGCCGCCGTGGCGCGTGTGCAGCAAGCCGGCTGGCGAGTGAACAACGTGGATGTCACGGTCGTCGCGCAACATCCGAAGATCGGGCCGCATCGTGGTGCCATCCGCGAGCGATTGGGGTCGGCATTGCAAGTGGCTCCGACGGACGTGAGCGTGAAGGGCAAGACCAACGAGGGCATGGGTTGGATTGGACGCGAGGAGGGACTGGCCGTCATGTCCGTCGCAACGCTGGTTCGTGCATGACCTGCTGAGCTGGCTCGGGACACTGCCCACGCCTCTGCTGTACGGCGCGATTCTCGTTGCCGCGTTCGTAGAAAACGTATTCCCCCCACTCCCGGCGGATACCGTGATCGCGCTCGGAGCATTTATCGCAGCGCGCGGAAATGGGACGGCCTTCGCCGCATGGGGCGCAACCATGATCGGCAATGTCGGCGGCGCGCTACTCATGTTCCGGCTCGGCCAACGGTTTGGCATGCCCTGGCTCGAGCATCGATTCCCCGCGGTCTTTACGGGTGCCTCAACGCAGGCATTGACGGAGCGCTTCAATCGTCAGGGCATCCTGGCCGTCGTCGTGAGTCGCTTTCTGCCGGCTGTACGCGCGATCGTACCGCCAGTGGCCGGGGCACTCGGCATCCGTACGCTTCGCGCCGCCGTGGCCATGAGCTTGGCGTCAGGCATCTGGTATGGCGTGGTTTGCTGGCTGGCATTTCACGCCGGAGTGAACGCCGAACTTCTGCTCAATCGAATCGCCGAGCAGCAGCGACTGATTGGAGTCGTGGCAGCCGTGGTGGCCGTGGGCGGAGTAGTGATCTTCGCGTGGCGGAGACGATCGCGCTCGTGACCGCAGAACCTCCTGCGCCCACCGTGCCTCCGGCAATCGAGCCTGCGTTTCACCTCCGCGAGTTCGAAGACGTGCTCACGCTGGAAGACGGTGCCTCGCCTCGCACGCTGGAGGCATACCGTCGAGATGTGATCCGTTGCGCCTCGTTCATGCGTTCGCGCGGCATCACCAGTGCGGCCACCATCACGCCGGGCGCGCTTCGCGAATTTGTCTACCACCTCAAGGATCTGGGACTCGCCGGCGCCTCGATTCGCCGCAATATCTCGGCAGTGCGCACCTGGTTTCGGGTCATGCTCGCGGACGGGCTGGTGGCCCATGACCCTACTGAGCGGCTCGATTCCCCGCAGCGCTGGCGATCGCTGCCGGAAGTGCTCACGGTCGACGAGGTCACGCGGTTACTGGCAGCACCCGGGCTGGATGAGCGGCTGGCGTTTCGCGACCGAGCCATGCTCGAGCTTGCGTATGGGGCCGGCCTCCGTGTCTCCGAGTGGATCGGACTCGGCATCAAGGACGCACTGCTCGAGGAGAGCCTGCTTCGCGTGTTCGGAAAGGGCAGCAAGGAGCGACTCGTTCCCATCGGTAGATCCGCGATTGGCGCGGTCGCGGTGTATCTGCGTGAGCTGCGACCCGTGCTCGAACGCGGAAACGGCAAAGGCATACTCTTTCTGAATGCGCAGGGTAACCCGCTCACACGGATGGGCGCATGGAAGATTCTGCGCAAGTATGTCACCATCGCAGGGATTGAACGCCCCGTGTCACCGCATACGCTGCGTCACTCGTTCGCCACTCACTTGCTCGAGGGCGGTGCGGACTTGCGCGCGGTGCAGGAAATGCTGGGCCATGCGGATATCGCCACCACGCAGATCTACACGCACGTGGATCGCGAGTATCTTCGGACAGTCCATCGACAGTTCCATCCGCGATCCTGAACTTGGACCACGCCGCCTGCCGAGCACACCATGATCCTGGTCATCGATAACTACGACTCGTTCACGTACAATCTGGTGCAGTATTTCGGGGAGCTGGGTGAGACCATGCTCGTTCGCCGGAACGATGCGCTCTCGGTTGCCGATGTCGGCGCGCTGGCCCCCGATGCCATCGTCATCTCGCCTGGGCCGTGCGCTCCGGTGGACGCCGGGATTTCCATCGGCGTCATTCGGCGCTGGGGCGCGGAGATTCCGATCCTCGGTGTCTGCCTTGGACATCAGGCCATCGGCGAGGCGTACGGCGGTCGGGTCGTTCGTGCGGCCCGTGTGATGCACGGGAAGCTGTCGCGCATTGTGCACGACGGCAGCGGCCTGTTCGCCGGGCTGCCGTCGCCCCTTGGTGTCATGCGGTATCACTCGCTGACCGTCGAACGCGAATCACTGCCGGATACGATCGAAGTGATCGCGACGGCAGAAAACGAGCCAACGGAGATTCACGCGCTCCAACATCGCACGCATCCCGTGTGGGGGGTGCAGTTCCACCCGGAGTCAATCCTCACCGAACACGGTCGTGAACTGCTGGTCAATTTTCTGGCGATGGCGCGTCATCGTGCGGCCCACGCGGCGGAACGACCAGCGACAGCAGGACGCTGATAGCGAGGACCCCGGCGACAACGCCAAGCGCAAGACCGATCGGGATGGCGACTACTTCAGACAGGAGCATCTTGGCCCCCACGAAGGCCAGTACCGTGGCGAGCCCGTACTTGAGCAGGTGAAACTTGCCGATGAGGCCGGCCAGCACGAAGTACATGGAGCGCAGTCCAAGTACAGCGAACACGTTGGACGTGTACACCAGGAAAGGGTCTTGCGTGACGCCGAAGACCGCTGGAATGGAGTCGAGCGCAAAAACTACGTCGGTGGTTTCCACCAGGACGAGTACGACAAACAGCGGAGTGCCGAGCAGGCGGACAGCGCCTCCCGGGGAGAGCGACTCGCGAACAAAGAACCGATCTCCGCGGAACGTCGCCGTCAGCGGGACAAACCGGCGAACCATGCGAATGACCGGATTCGACTCTGGTTCAATGCTGCTCTCCCCGCCGATGGCCATGCGAACACCCGTCACCACCAAGAATGCGCCGAAGAGATAGATGATCCAGTGGAATCGCTCGAGCAGCATCGCGCCCGCACCGATCATGGTCCCACGCATCAACAGTGCCCCGAGAATTCCCCAGAACAGCACGCGATGCTGCAGGGGTGGTGCAATCTTGAAGTAGCCAAAAATGAGAATGAAGACGAAGAGGTTGTCGACCGACAGCGCCTCTTCCACGAGATAGCCGGTGAAGAACTCCAGCGCTGACTGTCGACCCATCGACACGCCAATCCAGAGACCAAACCCGATCGCCAGGGAGATCCAGACCGCACTCCAGCCGAGTGCCTCCTTGACGGAGACGGCGTGCGCTTTGCGGTTGAACACGCCCAGATCCATAGCCAAGAGCGCCAGGATCATCACGTTGAAGCCAGCCCACCACCAGAAAGTCGGCATCGCGCCTGTAGAATGAGTGAACGGCCGCAACGTGGCTTTCCTTCGCGCGGGCAACGTCGTATCTTAACTGGCGTGAATTTTGCTGCAAACACGCCCCCCGTGACTTGCTGATGCCCGTTCTGGCCGTGATTCCGGCGCGCCTCGGTGCCACGCGATTGCCCCGGAAGCCGCTGCGCCTGCTTGGCGGCGTGCCGCTTGTGGTCCGGGTCTACCAGCGCGTCGTGGCGCTCCAGGTGGCCGCGCAGGTCGTCGTCGCCACCGATGAGCAGGAAGTTGTGGCCACCTGCAGCGCCTACGACGTCCCGGTCGTACTCACCCGGGCCACGCACCCGTCGGGAACCGACCGGGTCGCCGAAGTTGCCGGTCGAGTGGAATTCGGTGGAATGAACGTCATCCTGAACGTGCAAGGGGATGAGCCCTTCGTCACGCGCGAGGCGTTGCTGGGTGCGATACACATCGTAGAGCACGGACTCGCACCTATCGGCACAGCTGCGGTTCCGTTGGATGCGGCGTTGATCGCGGACCCGGACGTGGTGAAGGTCGTCTGCACCACAGACGGTCGCGCGCTCTATTTTTCGCGCGCACCTATTCCGTTTCTGCGGGACGCGGCGGAACGCGCGCTGCAAGCCGCGCATGTGCTG
>JANNEV010000063.1:0-1607 GCA_031379145.1 Gemmatimonadaceae bacterium | reverse complement strand
CCCGCACGCATGTTCACGCTGCCGGTGCGAACCGAGGCCCTCGTGCTGGGGGCGATGCTGCATGGAACGGTGGCCGTCGCAATCCTCGTGCAGGCAGCTACGATGCTCGCGCGATGGCCGTGGGGAATCGAGACCCCGCTCGTCTGGCCGGCCCTGCTGGCGGCGGTTTTTCTCGCGTGGACGCAGGCGCTGACCTGGATGCCCTACGGCTTGCCTGGTGTGCGTGTGATCGTCACCGTGCTCTGGCTGGCTTCGCTGGATGCCGCCGTCTTGTTGGCGATGCAATACAAGGTTTCCGAACCAGTGATGATCGCGATCCTGGCACCGCAGCTTCCGCTTGCATACCTCACCGCCTGCTACGCCGTCGCACGAGCCCGACGTGGCGACGTGCCTGATTGGCGACCGCGTTTCATGCGCACCGCCGTCGTCGCCGGTACGGCGCCGCCCAGTCGCGCCGGGTTTGCTTCGCCCGCGCGCGCGCAGCTCTGGTTCGAATGGCGACGCCAGGGCCGGACGTTGCCTGCGCTCGTGGGCATTGTGCTGCCCTTCGAACTGTCGCTTCTCTGGATAGCCCGCGACGCGCCGGGGCTCCTGCTCGAGTTGCTGCTGCTCGCGCTGATCACTCCACCGCTCATGGCGAGCTTCGCGGCCGCAACGGTCAGCAAGGCGAATCCCGATGCGCGCGATTCCCACGCCATGTCCCCATTCATCGCGACGCGACCGCTCTCGAGCGCCGATCTCATCGCCGCCAGGCTGAAGATGGCGATCTGGAGCACGCTTGCCACGTGGCTGCTGGTCATCGTCGCGGTCCCACTCGCGCTCATATGGTCGGGCGCCTGGCCGATGGTCGAGGAACGAGCCAGCCGGCTCGTCGGGATCGTGGGGATGCCCCGCACGATCGTGTTCGCGCTGCTCGTGCTCGCCGGGCTGATGGGGTCGACGTGGAAGCAGCTCGTGCAGAGCATGTACATCGGCCTGACCGGCCGCGAATGGATCAGCAGGTCCACCATGCTTGCGGCGCTGGCGTTCATCGTGTTCATCGGACCCGTCGTCCAGTGGATCGTCGAGAGCAAAAGTGCGCAGGCGATGTCGTGGCACGCACTACCGGCGATCTTCGCGACGCTGGTCGCGCTCAAGATGCTGGCCGCTGCCGTGGTCGCCGTACGCCTCGCCCGCAGCGGGCTGCTGGATGATCGCACACTGGTACGCGGCGCGGTGTGCTGGGTCGCGGTCGTATTCGCTCTCTACGGCGTGCTTGCGTGGCTGGTGTCCGGACCGCTCGTTCCGAAATACCTCCTCGTATTGCTTGCGATCGTGGCCGTCCCGCTGGCGCGCCTATCGGCCGCACCGTTGGCCCTGGCGTGGAACCGCCATCGATGACCGCCGCGTCCTTGGACCGCGGGCGGCATCGCGCGAAGGGAGTCCTCCCTGCCGTGCTGGCGCTCATCAGCGTGCCCGCGCTGCTGGCGGCGACCTTGGCGTGGTCGTTCTACGCGCGCAATCGAAGCAACGGCACGATCGTGTCGTCAGGAATCGAACGCGAATACCTGTTGTACGTCCCCAAGAGTCACGATCCCGCCAAGCCGACGCCGCTGGTCATCAGCTTG
>JANNEV010000055.1:0-6376 GCA_031379145.1 Gemmatimonadaceae bacterium | reverse complement strand
ATTTTAACGTACTACCCTTAGTTTTTCCCTATATTATAGGGGGCCCGGGGTGGGAGGGGGGGTTGGTAGGAAACGGGGGCGTATGCTACGACGCAACCCGCAATCAGGGAAGGCGTCTGCGGACCTCGTCCCGGTCCAGCGCGCCGAGCGCCCCATTTCGGTCCGGAATCGGCCTTGGCCGACGGTAGGGCGTCCCGTTTGGTTTCGCGTGACGCGTGACGCGCGACGCGCGACGCGCAATGCCAGAGACGCGGCTTCCTTGCCCCCCATTTGGAGACACCATGATCGATCCCCTGCGATATCCGATCGGCGATTTTGTTCGCCAGGACGCCTACACCTCAGCCGAACGCCAAGTCATCGTCGCGCGTCTGGCGGCGCTTCCAGCCAGCCTCAGCGCCGCGATCAGCGGGCTGAGCCACGCGGACTTCGAATCGCCCTATCGTCCCGGCGGATGGACCGTGCGCCAGCTGGTGCATCACGTGGCGGATAGTCACGCCAATGCGATGATCAGACTCAAGCTCGCGTTGACCGAAACGAACCCGACCATCAAACCCTACGATCAGGACGCGTGGGCGGAGCTCGGCGACGTGCAGGACGTCTCACCGCTCGTGTCCATCGCGATTCTGGCCGGCATCCATGAGCGCATGAGCGCGGTCATTCAGCACATGCGCGAGGAGGATTTCGCTCGCGGACTCGTACACCCGGACAGCGGCCCCATGTCCGTCGATCAGCTGCTCGCCCTGTACGCCTGGCACGGGGACCATCATGTGGCGCAGGTGCGCGCCCTGCGCATGCGCGCGAAATAGTGCCGCTGCGTCCCCTGCTGCTCGCCTCGGCGACACTACACTAGGGGCGCCCCTCGATGATTCGGCCTGCTTCGCCAACGATGGCAACCTGTGGCGTGCCCGGCACGCCAAAGATCGAGTACAGCGTGCCCGTGGACGGCGCGGCGATTGTTCGCCAGGTGGCGCCATCGAACCGAAGGACAGTGCCACTGTCGCCCGCGGCGTAGACCTCCGTCGGGCCGCGTCCCCAGATGGTTCGCAGGTCGCGCGTTGTCGGCACGGTAAACGGTTGCCAACGCACGCCGTCGAATCGCACGATCGTTCCGGCGTCGCCCCCGATGTACACGTCGCTCGGGCTGGTTCCCCAGACCGTTCGCAGGCGCGTGCTCATGCTCACGGGCACCGCAACACTCGACCACCGACCGCCGTCGAACCGAAGGACGACACCGGAGTCGCCAACCACGTACACGTTGGAAGCGTCGCTGCCCCAGACAGCCCGAAGGAACTGCTGCGTGCCGCTGGACTGCGGCGACCAACCCGTGCCGTTGGAACGCAGGATCGTCCCCCGTTCGCCCACCGCCACGAATTGTCCTGGGCCGCTGCTCCAGATTGCGCGCAACAGGTTGGTGGTCGGTGCGGATTCCCTCGTCCACGCGGTGCCGTTGAAGCGCAGGACGGAGCCGGTATCGCCGACGGCGACGATTTCGTTTGGACCGCTGCCGTGGATGCCGTACAGGTCATTGACGCCGGGCACGATGGCTGGCGTCCACACGGCGTTGTCTCGGCGAAAGACGCCGCCGCCTAGCCCTACCGCGAAGAGTGGTCCGCCAACCCCGCCAAAGCTTGACAGCAGCGTCGGGTCGGAGATCTCGGTCGTCGCGTTCACGGCGGCGCCGACACCCCGCAGGGAAAGCACGGTGCCCCACCATCCGCCCACTCGCAATGACCCGTCCCCGCGGGCTGTGATGGCGCGAAGGTTTTGTCCCGTCCCCAACGCAAGTGCGCTCCACGCACTGCCGTTGAAGTGCCAGACCGTGCCGGTGTTTCCGACGGCGTAGATGTCGTTAAACGCCCGTCCGGTGATGGCGAACAGGTTCGCCCGCCCCGGCACCGCCATCGGCGTCCAGTTGAAGCCGTCAAAGCGAAGCACCACGCCGGCAGCGCCAACCGCGAACACATTGCCAACGCTGGTTCCCCAGACGTCGAAGAGCGGCGTCGGCGCGGGCGTGGACATGAGGCGCCACGTGCTGCCGTCGAAGCGCAAAACGACTCCGTTGTTTCCCACGGCAAACAGGTTGGAGCTATTCGGACCCCAGATGCCCCACAAATCGTCCGTGACGGGTGTTGCCTGCAGTGACCAGCGGATGCCATCCCAGCGCAGAATGGTGCCCCTGTCACCGAGAGCATAGACCTCGTTTGGGCCGAGCCCCCACACTTCCAGCAACGTGGTAGTGGTCGGACTCGGCACTCGCTGAAAGGTGGTGCCGCTGCCGCGCAGGATGAGGCCGTTGGTGCCCACAACCCACACGTCCGCAGGCGAGGCGCCCCACACGCCAACGAGCGTTTCCTCTGTGCCGGTGGCGACGCGTTCCCAACTGCCATCGGGTCGAGAACGGAGCAGCACACCATTTTGCGCCGCGCCGTATGTCGTACCTTGCCCGTCGTCCCAGATGCCGAGCAAGGTGGCGTCGGTGAATCCAGCGCGGGTCACTGTCCATTGCTGGATTCCTGGGACGCTCGCGCTCACCGTGACCTGTACCAGCGCACTGAGTGGGCCGGCGACACCCGTTGTACTGGCCGTGATGCTGGCACTGCCTGGCGCGATCGCGCGAAGCCGACCGGAGGAGTCGATGGTGGCGACGGCGGGCGCGCTACTGCGCCAAACTATGGGCACGTCGGCGATGAGCGTCCCAGCGCTGTCGCGCGCCTCGACACCGATCGCGCGGTCCTGTCCGACCTGCAGACTGACCGAAGCCGGAATGGCCTCGATCCGAACGACTCGTTTTGGAGCGACGGGTGGTGAAGGCACTTCCACCGGAGCGCGCTCGTTGCACGCGACAAGAGCCGTCGCTGTCAGCCAGCACGTCAGCCAGCACGTCAGCAGCGCGAAGGCACGGAGGAAACGCATGACCATCAGCCTAGCCGCGCGGGTTGCGCCTGCGCAACGGGGGCGGAGCGGGAGGTCGCCGTGCTGCGCATCGGACCGTCTGCGGCGTACCTTTCGGCATCGCGCGCAGCCGACACGCGATCCGCCGACCCTCGTCACTCCTCGCCGCATGCCGCATTCACGCTCGTGCCCCTCGTGTTCGACCGGACCTCGGTTGCGCATCGTTCAAGCGGCCGTGGTCGCCTCACTGACCCTCGCGCCCTCCATGCGCGCACAGAGTGCGAACCAGCGCGCCAGCGCGCCGTTGCCAAACGCCGACGTGTTCCTCGTGCCCCTGAGCAGCGCAGGTGGCGTCCTCAAGGTTGGAGTGCCGGCCAACATCACGCGTCGCGAAGGCTACGACAATCAACCCGCATTCTCGGCCGACTCTCGCGCGGTGTACTTCACCTCCAATCGCGGCGACGGACAGAGTGACATCTATCGCTACGATCTGAGCACGGGGCTTGCGTTGGCCTCACCGCACACGGCGCCCGAAAGCGAGTATTCGGCCATGCCCACACGCGATGGCAAGGCGTTGACCGTCATCCGTGTTGAGGCAGACTCCACCCAGCGCTTGTGGCGTCTGCCGCCTTCGGGTGAAGCGCCATCGGTCATGTTTCCGGACATCAAGCCCGTGGGGTACTTCGCGCAAGCCGACGACTCGACCTGGGCACTTTTCGTACTCGGGTCGCCCGCCACGCTGCAGGTGGTACATACGGGGCGCAGCGGCAGTGAGACCATGGCTCGAAACGTCGGCCGTTCATTGCACCGCATTCCCGGTACATCGCGAATCAGCTACGTGCAAAAGAGTCCGGCAGGTTGGTACGTCATGATGCTCGATCCCAACACCAAGCGCATCGATACGCTCGTGAAGACGCTGGAGCGCAGTGAAGATGTGGCGTGGGTGGACAGCACCACGCTCCTCTCGGGTCAAGGCGCGAGGCTTTTTTCATGGCGTCGTGGTGACGCGGAGTGGAAACAGGTGGCGGACTTTACGTTCGCCAACATCAGCGCAGTCACTCGGCTGGCCGTCAGCCCGAGCGGTGCATGGCTCGCACTGGTGGGCGACGTGAAGGCGCGCGCGGCTGCCGCACCGCGTGCGGTGCGAGAGGACATCATCGATGCTCGTAGCGTGAAGCGTGGCATCGAGATTCTCGCCGCCGACTCCATGGAAGGACGCATGACGGGATCGGTCGGACAAGCGCGCGCCGCTGCCTGGCTCTCGGCGCAGTACAAGGCGGCAGGCCTCACGCCTACCGGCGACTCGGGCACATACTATCAGCACATTCCGTTGCAGCTCCAGCCAGCGACCGCCATACCAGGCGCTCAGCCCGGTCAACCGGTACGGCCTCGTCCCCGTGCGCTCGCATCGTGGGCGGCGTGGGATTCCCTGCCACCGGAGCAGCGGCTGCGCACGGCCAACATCGCCGGCATGATTCGAGGCAGTGATCCGGCGCTCCGTGACCAGGTGGTGCTGGTCACCGCGCACTACGATCACATCGGGATTGGCCGCGCACAGGATGGCGACTCCATCCACAACGGCGCGGACGATGACGCGTCAGGCAACATCGCGCTGATCGAGATGGCCAAGGCGCTGCGCAGTGGTCCTCGGCCCAAGCGCACAATCCTGTTCATGGCGATCACGGGCGAGGAAGTCGGAGGCTTCGGTACGCGCTGGTACATCGCCAACCCGCTGCTGCCGCTGGCGCAGACGGTGGTGGACCTGAACGTCGAGATGATTGCGCACGCGGATTCCATTGCCGGCGGCTTCGGTAAGGCTTGGCTCACGGGGTATGAGCGGTCCACGATGGGTGATCTACTCGCCGACAACGGCATTCCGCTCACGCCGGACATGCGACTCGGACAGCGGTTCTTTGAGCGAAGTGACAACGTGGCATTTGCCCGAATCGGCATTCCCGCGCACAGCATCTCGTCGTTCAACCTCGCGACGCCGTATCACAACCCCAAGGATGAGGCGTCCACCGTGGATGTGGCGCACATGACGCAGGTGATCGCCGCTACCACCAAGGCCCTGCGCCTGCTCGCTGATGGCCCGCGACCGACGTGGCACCCTGGCGGCCGCCCCGAGGCACCAGCACCGCGGCCGGCGCGTTAACAAAGTGTGGCTCGGCTCGTCCTTGGACGTGCCGGGGGAGGGTGCGCTGCAATCCCTGCGCGTGAAACAAAACGTTCCTTGACGGAGACGTCGTATGTCGCATCTCGCTCGACGGCACAGCCGAGGATCGGTGTTCCTCCGGCTGCTGCTACCCATGCTCGCCGGATTCGCGCTGGGAGCGTGTGGCAGTGGGGGCGATGGAGGCACAGCGCCGATTGTCCAGCCTGTACCTCCGACCGTCACGTCCGTGGACGTCACCGGTGCTGCTGGCAGTCTGCTGCCGCAGCAAACGGTGCAGCTCTCCGCTGTGGCTCGCCTCAGCAATGGCACGAGCAACTCCACCCCCGCCGTGTCGTGGAGCACGAGCGCCGCCTCGGTCGCCACGGTGAGCGCCTCCGGTCTGGTTACCGCAGTCGCGGCCGGGACGGCGACCATCACGGCAACTGTTGGCGCAGTCAGCGGCACCCTGACGATCACCGTGACGCCGCCCGCAACGAGCGCGCTGGCCTCCGTCGTCGCCACCTTGGCCGACGCTACGCTGCTGCTGGCGCAGACGACGCAGGCAACGGTGGTGGGGCGTGACGGCGCGGGGGCCCCACTGGCCTTGGGTGCGCGCGTGGTGACCTGGTCCACGAGCAACACGGCGATCGCGACGGTCTCGCGCACGGGGCTGGTCTCAGCCGTTGGCATCGGAACGGTCAATGTCCTGGTCTCGGTCGCCGACGGCGCCGTTACGCGTTCGGCCTCCGCGCCGCTGACGATCACGCCAATTCCTGGCGCGCCGCTCGCAGCCGATGTTTCGATGCCGGGGCTGACGTTTAGTCCGTTCGAGACACTCCTGAAGCAGGGCGGCACCGTACGGTTCATCTTCCCGACGTTGCCGCACAACGTCATCTGGGATGCTCGTCTCGCCGGCCAGGCCGCGGCACCAACGGATATCAACACCACCAACAACGTGGTGATCACCCGCACGTTTCCGAATGCTGGCGTCTTTCTCTACAAGTGCACCCTCCATCCGGGCATGGACGGTACGATCATCGTTACGCCGTAGTCAGTTGGGTTGCCGCCGCGCAGCACGTCGCGCGCGTGACCGAGGTCCCGTCCATGACGGTTGCACAAACTCAACGGGGACTCGACCATCGGTCGAGTCCCCGTTTGCACTGCCGTCACACGATGCTCAGGGCTTGGTCACACCGCGAATCTTGGGTACGAATCCGGGGAAGACCACGTTGAGATTGGGGTTGCCCAGCCGGTTCTGCACGATCTCCGCGAGGATGTCGCGATGGTCCAACGTCACGCGAAGATCCTGCCCGTTCTCGAGGTTCTCTC
>JANNEV010000689.1:0-1845 GCA_031379145.1 Gemmatimonadaceae bacterium | reverse complement strand
GTTACAAAACCGAGCCAGAGCCAGGACTGAATGGTCGTTCCATTCTTTATGCGCGTGGCAAGAGCCTTGGCGGCTCGTCTGCCATCAATGCCATGATTTACATGCGCGGCCAGCGCCGTGACTACGACGAATGGGCGGCCTTGACCGGCGATAACAGCTGGTCGTGGGATAACGTGTTGCCGGTATTCAAATACACGGAGAATCACTTTGCCGGCGCGTCGCCAATCCATGGTGCGGAAGGTGAATGGCGGGTTGCGCCTCAACGCCTCGACTGGCGCGTGTTGGAGGAGTCTGGCTTATGTCGCAGCGACAGCCCAGTTGATTCAGATAGGAATAACTGACCAGCGAACGTGTGAAGCAGTAACAGCCCCACGCTCAAGGAACGAGTTTAGAGTCAGTTGAAATTTGAAGCATGACCTCCCCGCGTTTAGAGTTTGGTTCAGCAACGAATCAGACACAAACGAGAGAGGTCATGATGAAGGCAATGGTAGTAGGACAGGAACAAGTAATCAATGAGAAGGCACGGCGAGCAATTCGAGAACTGGAAGAGAGCAATGGCCGAGAGAGTAGGCTCGCGATGATCCAGATGCTCATACCGTTGGGGCTCCGAGAGGTAGAGAGAGAGTTGCAGATTGAGGTAACGGGGCTTGTTGGGGAGCGGTACGCTCGCGGTGGCGAGTGCACTCGGTGGGGGCACAATGACGGGTCGGTGTATCTCGGAGACCAGAAGGTGTCGGTTGGAGTCCCTCGGGTTCGCCACAAGATCCTGAACCAGGAAGTCCCATTAAGCGGTTATGAGCGGTTGCAGAGTCCACAACTTATCGATGATATCGTACTGCGACGAGTGATTAACGGCATTGCCCAGGGCAAGTACGAGAAAGCGGCTATCGAGGTTCCAGAGACGTTCGGAATCAAGAAGACGGCCGTTTGTCGGCGATTTATCCGGGCTTCAGGGAAGCGTCTTCGGGAGTTTCTGGAGAGGGACCTATCCTGCCATGACATCGTGGCTGTCTTCATGGATGGGAAGACCTTTGCCGAGAACTCAATCGTCATCGCCCTGGGGATCACGATAGGCGGCGACAAGATCTTGTTGGGTTTCGTCGAGACCAACACCGAGAACCACCGCGTATGCCGAGAATTCATCAACTTGCTTCGGGACCGAGGCCTTCGCATGGAGAGCGAGATCCTTTTCGTTATCGACGGTGGCAAGGGCCTTTACAAGGGCATCAAGGAAGTAATGGGTGACAAAGCTATCGTCCAGCGGTGTCAGTGGCACAAGAGAGAGAACGTGATGAAGTACCTTTCGGAGTCCAGAAAGCCCTACTTCCGCCGACGGCTTCAGGCCGCCTATGAGCAGCCGACATACGAGAAAGCCAAGGCCAGGCTCATGGCGATCCGAAAAGAGCTGTCCCTTATTAACCAGTCCGCGGTGGGAAGTCTCGATGAGGGCCTGGAGGAGACGCTGACTCTTCACCGGCTGGGACTCTTTGAAAAACTCGGCAGGAGTTTCAAGACGACAAACTGCCTTGAGAACGTGAACAAGGGGCTCGCCCGTTATACCGATCGAGTCGATCGCTGGCACAACAGCAACCAGCGCCAACGGTGGGTGGCGACGGCAATGGTGGAGATCGAGCCTGGGCTTAACAAGGTCCAGGGTTACAAATTTCTTGGCGAGCTCAGACGAGCGATGGGCGCTCTGAAGGCCGGCGAGCAGACAGTCGCGGCGTGACGGTCATGCGGACAATTTCAACTGAGAAAAAACTTGCGCCTCATCGCGATGGCTTTACTGTCGAACTTGTTTACGGAATCGTCGAACTTTCAGGCAAGGGAAGGTTTTGAAAGTTA
>JANNEV010000619.1:0-3054 GCA_031379145.1 Gemmatimonadaceae bacterium | reverse complement strand
ATCGAAGGTGCGCTGCTGCGTGGTGCAGGTGGATTGCGGCGGGCGAATAGCCTCCCGCTTGAGCGTGCGATGCATGCGCTCATGCGCGCCGTTCTGTTGCGGGCAGCCGGGGTGAATGCGCTGATGCTGGATGCCGAGGCGCATCCACCACACGTTGAGCTGCGAGAGGCCGTGAATGCCGGTGGTCGCGAAGGGGACGCCGTTATCGGTGCGAATGGCGCGCGGCAGGCCGTACTCGCGAAACGCGCGTTCGAACTGGGTGTGCACGCCGAGGCCTTTCGTCGAGAGCAACCCGTGACACGTGAGCAGATAGCGCGTGTGCTGATCGGCGATGGTGAGCGGGTAGCAGTAGATCCCGTCGCGCGTGCGGAACTGGCCTTTGAAATCGGCCGTCCACAGATCATTCGGCGCGGCCGTCGTCGGCGGCACGACGCCCGGATGCTGATGCGGGCGGCGGCGGCGGCGCCGCTCGACGAGCCCACAGCGCGCCAGCAGATCGCCAGCGGTACTCGCGGCCGGCCAGGCGAGCTCCGGCGACTTCCCCTGCAACCAGTCGAGCAGCTTGGCGGGGCCCCACGTGGGATGCGCGCGCCGCGCCGCGACAATCCGGTCGGCGATGTCGTCGGCGATCCGGTGCGGACAGGTGTGCGGTGCGCGACTCTGATCAACGAGACCGCGGCGCCCGTCCGCATCATAGCGGGCGAGCCACTTGTAGCCGGTCTTGCGGCTGATGCCGAAGCGCGCGCACAACTCGGTCATCGAGTAGTAGTCCTCCCGATAGGCCGTGATGAAGGCATAACGCTGGTCCATGGGGTCGGTCTCCATCCAGGGCATCGCGGCTCCTCGCGGGGGGAGAGCCAACGATACGGTCGAAAACAGAGTGTTACCCATGCTGCCGGTTTGATCTGTTACCTATCTACCCGGTCTGTACCACCGTGCCACCTAACCTTGCGTTGCTCTTGACAGGGCCTCCAAGGATTGCTCCCTGTTCGCTTCGCTCACTGGTCGCATTTTGTTGAAAGGCCCTGCAAGAGAACGCGAGCGTTAGAACGCCACCGACCATGTTTATTGGGGCGAATGGATGAATGGAGCATCGTGACAATCCATCGCCGAAGACGCCGAAGCACGAATGGCAGACGCGCCGACGTCAGCATCCTGACGAGATGAGACTCGACCGCGGTAAGGATCCTAGTCCGGGATGAGTTGTCGTCGACGAGGTGCGGTTGCGGCGAAGGGGAGGCACATTAGGCTGAGCCCGATACCGAACATCGCAACCGCTCAGCTGGAGGTCCTCGAGTGCCTCGTTCGACGCAGCCTGCACATCCGATTCACTCTTCGCTGCGCCTTGAGAACGCGATGCGCGAGTTCTTTGGCGTCAACAGCTCCTGGTATCACTCGGCCGGTTCGTTCTCTGATGCCAAGGAGGTTCGTCGGGCGATCAACGCCGTCGCCAAGGCAATTCGTCGTCGTCAGAAGACCGTTCGGGGCGTCGACGCGCGCCTCGCCCTGCGGCTTGATTTGGAGCTCGAACAACTGACCGCCGCCGCGAAGGGGGTCAAGCAGAACGGGGTGGGCCTTCTCGAAGTCGTCGCGCACTTGATCGAGCTCTGCGCGGTGCTGCTCGGTTATGACTGGCAGGTGGGCGAGCCGAATCGAGAACTTCAATACTCTCAATCCATTGAGCAGGTGGCCGTTGATGACATGAAATCGGGTGGGCGAGTTTACGAACATGCCAAGGGTATTGAGTCCAAGCGCGCCGAGGTGATCGTCCACCTGCATGGGACGGGCTCCTCCCACGCGCATATCGCGCTCGTGATGAATATTTCAGAGCAGGTTGTGAAGGACGTCTTAGTTCGTTCAGGGCAAACTACTCGCTAGGGCGTTCTAACCTTGCGTTGCTGCAGTCAAACGCTGCGAAGATCAGCGTGGCGATCGCGGGGCGTCCGCTGTAGCCTCAAAGGACGGAGCGAACGCCCCGCTTGTGTCCGTGTGGGCGTTTGCTGCAGAACGCGAGCGTTGAGGCTGTAGGATAAGCCGATTTCGCGTCGCGCGCTGCTCACTCGATGGCTTCATCGACGAGCGCATCAGGAATTCTGGTGCTCGCGACGTGTGCGTCGCCATTACGCACGCGTTACGCATGCCCGACGCCAGGTTTACGCCGCGTATCCCGCGTGGGCGAGCTTCTCAATGTTGTGCACGAGGCAATACAGCTTCCATTGTCCGTCGACTTTGGCGCGCCCGCGCAGCGTGAAACGATCGAGGCCCTTGTTGTGCCGCACGTTCGCGAAGACCGGCTCCACCGTGGCAAAGCGCCGCCCGTATTGCGCGCGCCCATCGGGCGTATCGAGCTGCGCCTGCATGCGCGCGGCAGGCGTGTCGCTCTTCGACATCGCGCGCGCTTGCAGAAACGCGACATTGCGCACGGGCGTCGTCGCGGGCGTGCGCAGACACTGCGTGCGGAGCGCACACGGTCCGCAGTCATGCTTCGTGCCGCGAAAGTGTTGGCCGACATAGCCCTTCGTCACGCGCGGCTCGCCGTTGGGGCGCAGGGCGATGCCGGCCGGACAGATGCAGGTGCGCGCGATCGGATCGTAGTGGAAATCCGCCTGCGTGAAGCACGCGGTGGTCGGGGGCTTCGGTGTCTTGTTGTGCAGCGGATGGGGGAGCGCGAGGTGGCGCGCTTGCGTGGCAAACCGTGCGTCCCGATGGCGGAGGTCGTTGTCGGCGATCAGTGCCGGCACGTGCATCGATTCCAGTGCCTGCAGATTCGCATGACTATGGTAGCCCGCATCGGCGGTAATCAGCGTGTCCGGGCGGCGGTGCGGTTGCGTCGCCGTCACGATCGGCACCAAGAGCTCTTGCTCGGCACCGGTGCCATGCGCTTGCGCCTCGACGATGATCTGGTGCGCGCTGTCGACGGCCGCAACGCCGGTGTAGCCCTGCAGCACGCCTTTGCTGGTCGCCATCTTCGCACTCTCGTTATCGGTGCGATTGCTCTTGCGCAGCGTCCCTTTCGGCCCGCGCCGGTCGTCGGGATGCTGCGCGAGCCACGTC
>JANNEV010000612.1:0-1540 GCA_031379145.1 Gemmatimonadaceae bacterium | reverse complement strand
GCGGCGTTGATCGGGGGCATTGCTGCGGCGCGCGGCCGCTTCGTGATCATGGCCGACGCCGACGACAGTTATGACTTCGAGCGGCACGACGCGTTCCTGGCGAAGCTGCGCGAAGGCGCGCAACTGGTGATGGGCAACCGTTTCAAGGGTGGCATTGCCAAGGGCGCCATGCCACCGCTCCACCGCTACCTGGGAAACCCCGTCCTGTCGGGCCTGGGCCAGCTCTTCTTTCCCAGCCCTGTAGGTGATTTCCACTGTGGCCTTCGGGGCTTCGATCGCGCAGCCATGCTGGCGCTGCGCCTGAGCGCGCCGGGCATGGAGTTCGCCAGCGAAATGGTGGTGAAGGCCACGACACATGGCCTGCGCGTGGCCGAAGTGCCGACAACGCTGCGGCCCGACGGGCGAGGGCGCCCACCGCACTTGCGCAGCTGGCGCGACGGCTGGCGCCACCTGCGATTGCTGCTGGTCTTTTCGCCGCGCTGGCTGTTCCTGTATCCCGGCCTGGCACTGTTGGGTGGCGGCATGCTGGCGATGGTGTGGTTGCTCGGCGGCCCGCGCTTCGTGGGTGGTGTCGGCTTCAGCATCCACACGCTGCTGTTCGCTGGCGTCGGCGTGATCCTGGGCGTGCAGATGTGTGCTTTCGCGCTGATCGCACGCCTGCACGCTGCGCAGAGTGGTTGGTTGCCGGCAGATCCCTGGCTCGAGCGTTTCGTGCGGCGCGCGACGCTCGAGCGCGGTGTCCTGTGCGGGCTGCTGCTGACGGCCCTGGGCATCGGCGGAGCGGTCTGGGCCCTGTGGCAGTGGCTGCAGGTCGGCATGGGCCCGCTGGTGCCTGAGCAGACCATGCGCAACGTCATTCCGTCTGCCGTCATGCTGGTCGCTGGTGTCCAGGTGGCGTTTGCGTCGTTCCTGTTGGAAGTGCTGGTGTGGGGCCGGCGGCGCTGAAGCCGGCCGGGCGTGGCCCCGCGAGCGAGATGGCGTCTGCTCGGCCCGGGTGGTCGTCCGCGGTCGTCGTGTTCGCCATGGCCATGCTCGCCGCAGCCCAGTTGTGGCTGTGCCTGCAGATCGTGCCGCGCCTGTCGCCAGGCGCCACCTACGACGAGACCTTGTTCCTGCGCCTTGCGCAGTCCCTGGTCCGCGGTGAATGGCTGGGCAGCTACGATCAACTCACGCTGACCAAAGGCGTCGGCTTTCCGCTGTGGCTCGCTGCCGTGCACCAGCTGGGCTTGCCTGTGATGGCTGCGGCAGCCCTGACGCAGGCATTGGCGTGCACCGTTCTGTACCACGCGCTGAAGCCGTTGTGTCCATCGCGTGCGCTGCGGCTGGCGGTGTTCGGAGTCCTGCTGCTGTGCCCGACCGCTCTGTCGGAGTTCAGCCTGATGCGCGAGCTGATCTATCCAGCCCTCACGCTGCTCGTGCTGGCTTGTGTGGGCGGCTGGTTGCTCCGCGTCAGTGACGCTGGCAGCTGGCGGTGGGGTCTCGCCGCGGGCCTGGCGACTGCGGCGTTCATGCTGACACGCGAGGAGTACATCTGGCTGTT
>JANNEV010000559.1:0-6898 GCA_031379145.1 Gemmatimonadaceae bacterium | reverse complement strand
TGTTCCTCGATGAACCGACGGCGGGTGTGGATCCCGCCGCGCGCCGCACCTTCTGGGAGACGATCTACACGCTGGCTGGCAGCGGCACGACCATCCTCGTCACCACACACTACATGGACGAAGCGGAACGGTGCATGCGATTGGCGTTTCTCTCGCGAGGACAGCTGATCGGTCTGGGTACCCCGGCAGAGATCGTGCGTCAGTTTGGTGCCACCAGTGTGGAGGATGTGTTCATTCAGCTGCAGCAACGTGATGAAGCCGAGGCTCGCGTATGAGCGTTCGCGTATGAGCGTTCGCGCATGAGCGTTCGCGCACGCCTGCAGCGCTGGACCGTGTGGCCAATGCTCTGGAAGGAGTTCATCACGCTGCGGCGTGATCGGCTTACCTTCGCGCTGATGACGGCATTGCCGGCCATTCAGTTGCTGTTGTTCGGGTACGCCATTCAGACCGATGTGCGGCGGCTACCGACCGTGGTGCTCGATGAATCACGCGGGTCGGAGAGTCGCGCGCTGATTCAGGTGCTGGCCAACACGGACAATTTCCGCATCGTGGCATCGGTGCCGGATCGGGCTACGGCGAAGCGGTGGATCGAGCGCGGCGCGGCGCGCGTGGCGCTGGTGATTCCGCCCGAGTACGAGCGCAATATCAAGCGCGGGCGCACGGGAGTGGCGCAGTTGCTGATTGACGCGGCCGACCCGCAGTCGTCGGGAGCGGCCATTGCCGGAGCGCAGCTTGCCGCGCAGGCGCGTGGTGCGCAGCTGCTGGCCACGCGGACTACGTTGGCCGCCCCGGTTTCCATTCGGGTGCGCCCGTGGTACAACGCGGCTCAGCGGAGCGCCACGTTCATCGTGCCGGGCATTGTTGGAGTGCTGCTCACGATCACGATGACGCTCATCATGAGCACGGCAATCGTGCGCGAACGCGAGCGCGGGACGCTGGAGCAATTGATCGTGACTCCGATCGGGAAAACCAGCATCATGCTGGGTAAACTGGTGCCGTTCGTGCTGGTGGGATACGTGCAGATGTCGGTGGTGCTGATGCTCGGACGCGTCTTCTTTCGCATTCCCATGGAGGGGAGTCTGCTCCTGCTGTACGGGCTCGCTCTCGTGTTCATCGTGGCCAGCCTCGGTGTTGGACTGCTCATCTCCACGGTGGCACGCAGTCAGTTGCAGGCCATGCAGCTCAGCTTCTTTTTCATGCTGCCGAACATCTTGTTGTCCGGATACATCTTCCCACGTTCCGCCATGCCGGAGCCGGCACAGTGGGCCGGTGCATTGTTGCCGCTTACCTGGTTTCTGGAGATTCTGCGCGGCGTGCTGCTCAAGGGCGTCGGGTTGAGCGACCTCTGGCGCGAACTGGTGGTACTCACCGCCTTCGCCGTGGTGTTGGTGGCAGTCAGCGTGCGGCGCTTCTCCAAGACGCTGGACTGATCCGGAAGCGCTCCTGACGCGCGCCTGAAGCGCTTATGTGTGGTGCCCGTGGCCATGCCGAACGAGTCCGTGTGCAAGTTTCTGCCAGAGCAACGTCTCCGGATATCGGGCTGCGACGTCCAGTCGCTGGCTCCTTCACCCACGCGGGAGCAAACGATGCGTCGCCGATTCAGTAGTTTCGCCAGAGTGGCAGTCGGGTTCGCGGTCTTCGCTGGATGCTCAGCGACTGAGAGTGGGCCGTCATCCGTGCCACCTGCAGGCGGGAGTCCAGCCCCGCCGACTCCCCGTGCCGCGGCTGATTTTTCCAGCCAGGCGTCGGCGCTTCAAGTGAACGCTGCCGCTACACCGGGGGGCGTCGGCTTGGTGGGCGGCACGGCACGTGGCCTGGCCATCGCACCCGCGAGCGAGTCGGCGCAGGCCAGCGGGACTCCAGCCATGATTGTCCGCAACGGCACTGCGTCCATTCAGGTGGATTCGCTGGAACTGGGCATTGCAGCAGTCCAGCGCCTGGCGGCCGCGTTCGGTGGGTACGTGGGCAATTCGTCGCTGTCGACCGGTGAACAGCAGGTGCGGAGCGCGACGATCGAACTCAAGATTCCTGCGGCACGCTACGAGGACGCGCTGGCCGGTCTCAAGCCGATCGGCACGGTTGAGTCCGTCACGTCAACAGCGGACGACGTGGGCGAGGAGTTCGTGGATCTGGCTGCGCGAGTGGCCAACGCCCGGCGCCTTGAAGAGCGGCTGATCACACTGCTGGCAACACGTGCCGGCAAGTTGGAGGACGTTTTGTCAGTCGAACGTGAACTCGCGCGTGTTCGCGAGGAGATCGAACGATATGACGGTCGCCTTCGTTTTCTGCGCAGCCGAGTGGCGACGAGCACCCTCTCCGTCACGGTGCACGAGCGTGAGCCGCTGTTGGCCGCAACGCCCGGGAAGAACGTGATTCTCGAGGCGTTCAAGGACGCATGGCGCAACTTTGTCGGTGTCGTGGCCGGTGTGATTGCCTCGCTCGGTGTTGTGCTGCCCATCGCGCTGATAGTGGTGATGGGCTGGCTGGGCTGGCGTCGGCTGCGAAGGGGCAAGGTGTGATGCAGATTCGCCGAAGATTCGCACGGGATTCTCTTGCACGGAGTGGAGATCGTCATGCACGACATCTTTGATGCCGCTGTCGTACACACGCTGACGGAGCGCATTCGTCGGCTCACGCCCGAGTCGCGACCACTGTGGGGGAAGATGACGGTCGACCAGATGTTGGCGCATTGCAACGTGCCCTACGCGATGGTCTACGAGAACACGTATCCGCCGATCGGACCGTTCAAGCGTTTCCTTCTGCGCACCTTCGTGAAGGGCGGGGTGGTGGGTCCCAGGCCCTATCCGCGCAATTCGCCCACGGCACCGGAGTTTCGGATGAGCGGCGCCAGAGACTTTCCCCGCGAACGGGATCGTCTCATCGCCTTCATGCAGCGCGTGCAACAGGAGGGTGCGACGGCATTCGACGGACGCGAGTCCCGCTCATTCGGGCCGCTGACCACGGCCGAAAGGAGTGTGTTGTTCTCCAAACATCTGGATCATCATCTGTCGCAAATCGACGTCTGAGCACACAGGCGAGTCTGCGCCAGTACGTCGGACGCTCAGGAGTCATGGGGTGGTTAAAGCCTCGCTAAGAGTCCTGCGGTGCGGGTTCGGGTGCGAATCGCCGGCCCCGCCTGCGTCCAGCCACCAAGCCGCGCCCGCCATCAGTACGTGACGCTCCGGGCCAACGGCTCGTCTGGCCATTGCGCCCTGGCACCCTCGATAGTCGCCGCGTCGGACGCAGGCCATCGCCACGGAAACGTGCACGAGCTCGCGTGGGTGCGCCTGTCGCCGTGCGTGGTTACGCGTTCACCGCCTATCGAACTGGTCGCAAATCGCGATCAGCACTAGCTCGGCCCCACGATCGCTGGCTACAATTCGCTCATGTCAACTATGAATCTTGGACAGCGCATCGCTCGCCATGTACGGCTGAGCAGCCAGACGGTGTTGCCGCCACCGTCTCCGCCGATGCTGGTGCTCTTCATCAATTCGATTTGCAACATGAAGTGCGAGCATTGCTTCTACTGGACCAGTCTGAACAAAAAAGACGATCTCAGTAAGGAGGAACTGTTCAAGCTGTCCGAGTCGCTGGGGCACATCGAAAACCTGAATTTGTCAGGCGGTGAACCGTTCCTGCGCAAGGAATTTGGCGAGATCTGCCGCAAGTTCATCACGCAGAACGGCGTGAAGCAGATTTATGTGCCGACGAATGGCTACTACAAGGACCGGTGCATCGCGGCCATCACCGAAGTCCTCAAGGAACCGTCGCTGGACCTGTTCGTCGCCGAGATCTCTCTCGATGGCATGCCGGAATTCCATGACAACTTCCGAGTGGCGAAGAACGCGTTCGCGAAGGCCATGGAGACGTACGACGCGCTCGTTGAGTTGCAGAAGAAGGATCCGCGCGTGCGCATTCACTCGATTGCCACCGCCACGCAGGTCAACATGGCGGAGATCAAGAAGCTCACCACGTATCTGTATGAGCGTTGTCCGCAGATGGATCACCACAATCTTGCCATCATTCGTGGTGATCGAAAGAACCCGTCGTTGACCGGACCAACGTTGGTGCAGTACACAGAACTGTACGAATACGTGCGCAAGCTGTGGGCCCCGCGTGAAGAAGGGCGCTACGGCGCCTCGGTTGAGCCGATGCTCCAGTGGGCCAAGGTCCGCACCATCACGGAGAATCGGCAGGTGGTGCCGTGTCAGGCCGGCAAGATCTCCGGCGTGGTATACGCCAACGGCGATGTGTCGGTCTGCGAGGCCCACAAGCCGCTCGGCAACCTGCGCGATAAGTCGTTTCCCGAGATCTGGCATTCGGACGAGGCGAAGGCGGTGCGCGATTCCGTGGCCCGGAAGGAGTGCTTCTGTACGACCGAGGTCTTTCTGTGGTCCAGCATCGTATATCGGCCCGATCAGTTGGTTCGAGGTTTGGTTGGGGGGCGCGTGTGGCGCAAACCGCTTCCGCTCTTGGCCGGTGAACGGGAGAACATCTCCCTCGCCGACGGCCCGAAAGTGGTCACGGGCGACTCAGCGAACGATTCAGCAGCGGCGGTGCAGGAGTAGGCATTTTCGCGCGCTGCCTCGCGGTGTTTCGGTTACCGCAGGCTCAAAATGCACACAGGGTCGGCGCCCACGTTTCCGGGCGCCGACCCTGTGTTTTTTCATTCGATCTACTTCTTTGCTTTCTTCTTCGCGTGTGCCGCTTCGGGCGGCGACGCGGGCCCGATGCCATCCGGGTCGTGATGCTTCTTGTCAGCGAGCAGCGTCTTGAACGACCATGCGGTCAACCCCAGCACGAACGTCCAGCTGACCGCCATGAATACGATTGCGCCACCAGACATCAGGCCTCCGCGCGGTTGGTGGGAATCTCCGTGAAGCCCTTGCGGTCGTCATAGCCATTGCGCTTCCACGCCACGCGAATGACGAAGAGGAAGCCGACAATGAACGCCACCAGAATGCCCCGCGAGATCATGATGAACGGCATGTCCACGTCCGTGACCGGATTGGCACTGCCCGCCGAACGCTGGTTGAGCAGAATCGGAATGGCCTCGTCCTTGCCCCACCATGTCAGAATGATGAGCAGGTACAGCGGCGTCACGTACGTCATGATGAACTTGAAGATCTTCGGGATCTGGATGTCGGCACCCATGTGAATGGATTTCCAGGCATTCTCGGGCTTGAAGATCCACACGAAGATGATGACTTCGAGCACCGCCACGAGGACCAGGCCGAACGTGCCGACCCAGTAGTCCCATTCGTCCAGGAAGCCGTGTCCGAGCCAGTGCACATGCATCAGTCCGATCACGAAGCAGAGGGCACCGAAGCTCCACGCGACGCTTTCGCGCTTGAACCCGAACTCCTCGCGAAAAAATGCGGTGACGGGCGTGAGCATGGCCACCGACGATGTGATACCGGCAAAGAAGAGCAGGCCAAACCACATGACGCCGAGCAGGTTGCCAATGGGCAGGGTCTTGTCGATCTGTTGGAAGACCACGGGCATGGTGGCGAAGCCCAGGTCGAACGAGCCGCCCTGCGCAATCTGCATGGCACCGGCCACGCCGAAGAACGTCACCGCCGCCGGAATGGCGATGGAACCGCCCAGAACGACTTCGGCCGTTTCGTTGGTCGCCGCCGTGGCGAGGCCGTTGAGCGTGATGTCGTCCTTGGTGGAGAGGTACGACGCATACGCTTGCAGTGAGCCCATGCCGACCGACAGCGTGAAGAAGATCTGTCCCGCTGCCGCCAGCCAGATTCCCGGTTCGTTCAGTCGTGACAGGTCGGGTTTGTAAATGAACTCCAAGCCTTGCGCAGGCGTGGCGCCAACGCCCGGCTGCGCGGGGAGCGTCAGTACCACCACGGCCAGAATCATGGCGAAGATGAACAGGATCGGCATGCCGATCTTGGCCAGCTTCTCGATGCCGCCAGAAATGCCCTTGGAGAGGATGTAGATATTGATGAACATCGTGACGGCGAAGAACATGTACGGCGTGTACGACGCGTGGTACACCGCGCCGCCTTCGGGGGCGAGGCCCTGGAAGGAGCGCAGGTACCCGATCATGCCTTCCTGAGTCGTCTGGCCCCAGTAGTCCTTGGTTGCCGAGAAAATGGCGAAGGCCAACGTCCAGCTTTCGATGTACGTGTAGTAGATCATGACGCCCAGCGGGATCACCATACCGACAACGCCAACGTATTTGGCGGCGGGGTGCTTCCAGATCGCCGCGAACATGCCCGGGAGGTGGCCCTTGCGGTACCGGCCGCCATTCCGGCCAATGCCCCACTCGATCCACATCAGTGGAATGCCGAGCAGCAGCAAGGCGATGAAGTACGCGATCATGTACGAGCCGCCACCGTTGGCGGCGGCCTGACGCGGGAAACGCAGGAAGTTGCCGAGTCCGACTGCATTGCCCGCCATGGCGAGAATGAGACCGATTCGACTACCCCAGGCTTCGTTCGAGCCAGTATTGCCGGAGTTGGACGAGGACAAGCGTGCTCCGAGGGGTGGGATATGGAGACGTGAAGCGGTGCGGGTCTTCGGGACGCCGACGCTCAGCCGCTAAGCATTCGTTAATGACCCGAGGATGTCCAGTGAGAAACGCAACTTGGTCCGAGTCGGGATCCGCTCGATCGACGATGCCTCGGATGTCCGATTAACGCTGGTGGGCACCCCGCGTCTCAATGCACAACACTCATCAGGTTCATCGGAATGCCCTTTCGAGCACTCAAAACCGTCTCCCGTCCCCTGGTCCTGGCGTTTTTTCTGTGGTCGCCGATCGTCGAGAGGGCTGCTGCGCAAACAGCAGCGTCGAGCGCGACCGGGCACCACGATCATTCCGGCGCGCCAGTGGATTGCCGGACCTTGTCCGCGCCACCCTGGTCCGGCCTGCCAGTCAAGG
>JANNEV010000533.1:0-8121 GCA_031379145.1 Gemmatimonadaceae bacterium | reverse complement strand
CGCGATTCGCTGGGTCGGTCCGTCTGCTCGCGCGATGGGCGCGACCTGAGGGTCGATGATCTCGACAATATCGATATCGGAATCGCCGACATCCGAACGTCCGCGCGACCTGACGACTCCGATTCCATCGGCGATCCAGGTCTCCCGAAACGCGGTTGTCCCGTCAACCGGCGTCGCGACGAGTACGTGACGGGTTTGGAGCGTGCCGACAGGTGTGACCACACGCTCCTCCGACAACTCGGTGCAGCGCTGAATCGCCTCGCCCGCGTATCCACACTCGTATACAGCTCCCTGGCGTCGAGCCGGCGCAGGCTGAACGAGGAAGCCGGTCGATGAGGTACGCTCGAAGAGACCGTTCCGCCCACGCTGCAGAATCACGTACTCGCGCGTCGGCATCGCACCGGTGTTCGACTGTCGTGTACGGAGCACCTCCGTCACGCCGTCAGCCGTAGTTGTGACGGAATCGCGAATGGTGGTGCCAGCAGCCGTCCGACGTACCACGACGCTGCCGAGACGCACTTCCGACGGTGCCGTCGCTTGCCCACACACCGGACGAACCAGCGACAGCAAGAGGCCAACGAGCGCAAGCAGATGTGGGCGTGAGAGATACCGGCTCGAGATGTCATGGAACACGGGGTGCCCCTTCGACGCGAGGAAGGATGATGAGGTTTGTGATGTCCTGCATTCGAACGCGAACCGAGTCTCCATTGCCCAGATATACGACCGCCATTTCGCCCATATCGAGGCGAATGCGCAGGATTGCTGTCCCGAATCGGTCCGCTGAAACGCGGGGTTGCGCAGGATGCGCGCGTACTTTCTCACTGTTTCCGCTATCAACTGCTTCATGACGAACGGCCTGCGCCTGTTCCGGAGGGATCGACCGCGGCGTGACTGCGGACGGTTGTGACTCCGAGATGGGGAGGGAGACACGCAGCGGTTCATCATCCAGCGATGGATCACCTGCGATACGCAACGACCTGTCGGACACATAGGGCGCGTCGATGCGGGCGAAGGCGCCTCGAGCTGCTATCCTTTTCGGGTTCACTCGCGCGCTGTCCGCAACCGCGCCGGCATCTGCCATGTCGTTCAGCACGCGCGTCCGTGCTCGGAGTGCAGGGCCTCCGATGGCAAGTGCGACAACGGCGACGGAAACAGCAACGGGAGTGAACCGTGGGAAAGACATCGCGTCTACTCGGCGGCGAGGAGTTCGCACAGCTGTGTGGCGAAGTGCGACGGACCTTCCGCTTCGCGCCACAGTGTCGCCCACAGTTTCGCGTCCGTCTTGCTGGCCAGCGCTGCGTCGACCATGGCACGGAACGCCTGTGTCACCAGCGGCCCCTTCGCGAATGCGCGAGCGGTTTCGCGGAGCACCGGATCGACATCCGGATCCCGGCTCATCTGCGCGGCCGCGAACGGATCGGTGGCGGCGAGCACAATCAGTCGACGATGCTTCGCGAGCGCTTCGCCAAGCGACGAGGACTGCGCGCAGCGCTTCTCGGCCAGGTATGCGGCGGTCAGTGTTGACATCATGCCTTCAGTGCTCATGGTAGGTGCCTCTATCGAGAGGTGTCTTCGGTAGCGGCGACGATGCGTGCGATGAACAGCAAGGGCTTGGGGACGAAGACCTTCGTCGCAACGGTGCGAGCGAGTCCAGCATCCGAGAGGATCTGCAGAACCGCCTCCGCGCCGGCGCCATCCGACTCGATCAGGAACGCCGCGAGATCCTGGTAGAACTCCTTGGAGGCGGCGCTTGCGGCATCGGTGCGAAGAAAGGCGGGGAGCTCGCCGCGGGCCGTCGCCACGATCTCTGCCGGCGTCGCGGTGCACGCAAGCATCTTGATTGCAGGCAGCGCAGCCGTGAGATCAGGTTCAGGTGCGGGGACGGCGAATCCGAGCCCGAATAGGCTGGCCTCGCACTCTCCGTCCGGCACATCTGGCTCGAAGTACCGCGCATCCGTCTGGTACTGCTGCTGGCAGTGCTTCAGGCGCTCCCTTGCGAGCGAGAGTTCCCGCTCCTTGTCGAGCAGTTCGACCCACGCCGTGTGAACCTTCACCAACGATGCGGTGGCTTCGGGCGACTGGATGACGCAGGAATCGCTTGCCGTTGAAAAGACCTCGTCTCGCTCGCGCGTCCAGATCTGCCGCACGTGATTCTTGTGGCGCAGATTCGGCAGCGCCGTCATGACACCCTCAGTCAGGGTGTTCGCGAGCGTTTCGGTGGTCGTACAGGCAGTCGTTGTCATACGGGCCTCCTTGGGTGGTATTCCGGGGATTCGTCACACGTGGGCGAGCGTCGGGCAGTCGCGAGCGTTGGTTCGTACAGCGGTCAGGCGTCACGAAACCGGGCGGCGGCGAGGGCGCTTGACGGCGGGTGAGGCGACGCCACCGTACACCCGAGCCAGTTCCTCTTGACCACGACGAGAGGCAGTCCCGATGCTACCAGACGAGCGTCGTACGGCGAGCAATGCGAGATTTGCGTCGATCCATCGAATGAACTCGCTGCCGAGATAACGTTCGATCTCCAGGCGCACGTCGTGATCTGTCACCTCGCGCAGGATGAACAACGGATCCTGAACCTCAGTGACCTTGTATCCGAGCACGGCGATCAGGCAGCGAATCAGTGTGCAATAGCGACTCAGTGAGCTGGTGATCTTGCCGCGAGCAAGAGCGATCTGCAGATCGAGCAGTTCATCGCCGGGAAGTGCACCGAACGTCGTTGCCATCATGGTTTTCGTGTCAGGCATGTCGGCACTCGAATCGCCAATCGCATCGAACGACACATGCCTGCTATCCAGCTCTCGCAACTGACGCAGCGTTGCCCGCACACGGTTCTTCAGGGACACCCACACATAGGAGGCCTCGTCACGCTCTGACCGGAACACTGGCGGTGATTCGAGGTCTTCGATCGCATGCGTGACTTCGAAGAGAAGGCTCCAGATTTCGTCCACTTCGATGCTGCCGCGCACCAGCCGGTGCGCACCTTTCACGAACGCTGCGCCGTGCTTTTTGGCTGTGTGAGTTGCGATCCCACTGACGCCGCAACTCAGTCGGGACGTTTCCGCTGCGCTATGGGCAGCCGAGGACTGCGCCTGGGCCCAGACGGCCAGCCCGTTCTCACGTTCGTTGTTGCGGTCAAGATTGCTCGGGCTCATCGGGATACATCCTCGTCAAATTGGCGTGGCCAGTTGCTAGTGAGCCAACAATGCGGGAGCGGTTGCCGCGCTGCAACAGAAAAACACGCCACTGGTATAGTATTTCTAGCACGTTGTGGCCCTATTTTCCGAGGCCTGTCCGAACTGAAAGCGGGCCATAGATTTGCTAGAATCTGGAATACATTATCAAGCGCGCAGTGGAGCCGCCTTGCCGAACCAACTCCCACGAGCAGTCAAGGAAGACCCATTGGTGGAACGCGAGCGGCGATCAGTAGCGCCGCTGAAGCTGCTTTTGGGCGCGCTTATTTCGAGGCTGCGCAGAGAGCGAAGCTGGTCGCTGCAGGATGCTGCTGATCGACTGGGGGCGTCCGTGCACACTCTCCGGGCAATAGAGGGTGGCTACGGCCTACTGCAGCCCTACCACACACTGTCAGTTGTACGCCTGTTTCCGAATCTCGATTGGCGCAAGATGGTCCGCATCGTTGTCGCGGCCTCCGCCATTGAAGAGGCAAGCGCCAAAGCCACGTCTGCCGTGGACGCTGAGACTCGCACGCGCCAGTGGCTCGATGATCTACGTCTCGTTGATCCGGAGCTAGATGTGTTGTTGAGGCCGCTACTCTCGACGATCACTCGGGGCTTCCAACATGAGACCCCGAAGCCTTTTCAGCAGGAGCTTGTCGATGCTGGGCACCTGGAGCGAATCCTCGAGTTCGTTACTACGCGTACATTCGAGGCGCGGCTGGATCAGGAGCGGGCGCATGTGGCAATGCGCGAGGCGCTCGAGACTCCCGCTGTGGTGATGCATTCACTTCTCGCACAAGCCAGAGATCTTCGATTCTTTCCACCCTCAGTCGCGATTGCGCAGCTAGAGGCATGGGAAGCGCACCATGCAAACGACTTTAGGCGGCTCTACGGCGTCGTTGCACACCCTGAGCTCTTGAGCGACACATCGTTCACGTGGCCCTTTCTGAACGAGGAAGCTCGGCAATTCGAGGGTGTCTTCGTTCTTGTCGACGGTACCGAAGAGGAATTGGCCAGAAACATTGAACAGGCGCGTTCGAGCATCCGTCGTTTTCTTGTGCTGGCCTCGCATGTAAAAAGGATTGCGCATGCGCGATCGACCAAAGAGGGCTATGCGCGCGTATGGCTCAAGCCGCTGCGATCACTGTCTCTCGCACAACGTGCGTTGCTAGCATCCACGTTGAAGATTGATTCGAAACTTGGAACAACTGGATTGGAAGCTCAGCAGGATCGCTCTGCAGTCCTCAGCAATTGCTGGTGCTATGCGACAAGGTCCAGCGGGCTGATGATTGGCTTCGCCGACGATCTTGAGTCTCCGCACCCAACGTCGCCCGTCACGGCGGCACGGGCTATCGCGTTGAGCCATCGGCATTCACACGATGTCGCTGCAATCCTTGAGAGATCTTGGCACGCTGAGCTCAGGCAACTTGGCCTGCCTCAGCTTGAGGTGCGAGCATAATGCCGCAATTGAACATCGCGCGGGTTACAGAACAGTCAGGTACAGAGGCGCACATTTCGCGCCCCTTCCCTCGAGCGATGATGGGGCTGAGTCTAGGCTCGCCCGCATCGAGAGGAAGAAAGCTCGCAGCGACGCTCGGCTGGCTGTGTGCGAACTCAGTTGAGGCACTCGTCCTCGTCGGCGACGATCTAGCGCGTCACACCGTACGAATTCGCACTGGCCTAGATGCGGCCTCGGCTCTTGCGCGCGCTCATCAGGAAGGGGACCGGCTCGCAGCGGAAGTCGTTCACCTCATCAAAGAACATCGCTGGCGGAACGTGACGGTTCATCGTTGGGGTGCGCTACTTCACGAGCCGCGTTTCCCAGATTCCAAGAGAGAAATTGCGAGTCTACACCGACGGTCAGAAGAGTTTCGAGCTCTCGTTGCCCAGAGCGCGGCCGAATATCTCGAAAGGCTAGGAGATCGAGGTGCGCCCCCAAGCGTGGCAAGCGCTGAGGCCCTCGATCTAGCTCAAGCCTATCTCTTGGAGGAAATCGCGGTCTTCGCGATGCTGCTTGAAATAGGATGGGAAGTCGAGGTGTATCCCGGACCCGACCTTCCAGCGCTCCGGGCACTTTCACTTGGTCTAGTTGACGGCGCACCGCCCTGTTTCAAGCGGCGAAATCATATCGAACTAACTCTTCGAGATGAGGCTGGGGCCCTGTGACAACGTCGGCAATAGCGATCGCCGCGACGCTTCTTTCACTCGCCGGCGTCATCACCGTTGGGCTTGTCGTGGGAAGAGGAGTCAAGTCCTCCGGCGACCTCTTGCCGACAACGCGCGGGGGTGAAGCGGCCATCCTCTCTGAGGCAGAGCTGGCTGCCGCAACTTTATCGACGACCATATCGCTCGCCACAGTCGTCATGGCGTACTTCGAGCTCGCCCCATACCTCGGGCTCTGGTTGCTCTGGACGGTGGTGACGACAGCGGCAGGATTGCTGGTAGTTCGCGGAATGGCACCGACGATACGCACTCGGCTCGAGTCCTATGACGATCGAATCCCGAGTTTGCATGAGTTCATCGGAACGGAGTACGGGTCTCCGAGCGCTAGACGCGTGGCCGCCATTGCTACAGTGGCAGGTGCGCTTGGTGCGTACGCGGTCGAGCTGATTGTCGGGTCTAAGCTATTCGCTGCGTTGGTTCCTGACGCGCCCGCGTGGGCTCTGCCCATAGTATTCGCAGGGGTGGCACTGACTTACACATCCGCTGGAGGGTTTCGTGCAGTCGTGGTGACTGACCGAATCCAGATGTGGGCCATCTGGCTATTCCTCTTTACACTCGGCGGGTTCTACGTTGTATCGCTCGAGGCTGATCCGGCTCGACTTAGTTTGATTCCTCCCGGCGGCGCTGACCTCAGCTGGCGTGCTGGACTCATTCCGTTCTTGATTGGCATTCTCGCGATCAACGTTCCAACGTACGTCGCGGACATGGGAATGTGGCAGCGCATCGCCAGTCTTCGAGACCCAAAGCAACTGGAGCGCGGATTGGCGAAGAGCGCGACTGGGGTGGCCGCATCTTGGAGCCTTCTCGTCGGACTCGCGGTCTTGGCACCGGCGATTGCGAAGGTTCCAGAGGGCACGGACCAACTCGGGGGACTACTTCGATCACTTGTCTCGTCCCAAGTGCATTTCGGCGCAACGGTACTCTTTCTCGCGATCATCGGTCTTTTCTCGGCAATGATGTCCACTGCATCGACGCTCCTAGTTTCCGCGTCGCACGCTTTACAGGAGGACGTGCTAACTGGCAGCCCGCACCATCTCGGCGCGGTGCCTCTGAGCCGATCGCGGGCGGTCCTTGCGAGCTCCGCAGCGGGCTCTCTCATCATCGTGCTCGGGCTGAGCCTGGCGGGATTCAGTGTCGCCGATCTGGTATTTGCAGTGTACGGGTCTCAGCTAGCACTCACACCGGCTGTGTTTCTGGCGCTACAGTCGAGAGCTGTCGCCCGGCAGGTCGCCCCGTCGGCTGTGACCTTGAGCATTCTCCTTGGATTCGTCGCTGGGTGGAGCTGCGCTATCGTGGGCAAGGTAGCCGGTTCCTCAAACGCAGTCTTTCTGGCGCCTGTGGTCAGTCTTGGGGTCGCCGCAGTCATATTGGTGGCGCCTCTCCTTCGTAGCAAAGGGAGGTGATTGCATCGTGAGCCTTCACCTCATATGGCAGGTTCTGAGGGCCCGATCCATGGGGCTACTGCGTCTACGGCGTGCTAGCGAACCGATGCGGCTCAACTGCTTGCGTGAGGCGTGCGGGAAGTGCTGTCGAGCACTCTCGGGAGGCGTCGTGGATTTGTCTGAGGCCAAACCGTTGCGAGAGCTTCGAGTGTTGGATGATGCGGCAGGTATTCTCTCTCTGAAAGTTGCCCATGGACAATGTGCATTGCTCCTAGACAACCAATGCACTGCATACGCGAGCCGCCCACGCGGCTGCAGAGAGTATCCGTGGTACAGATTTGATGATGTTTTGTGGTTCGATAGTGCCTGCCCTGGGATGGAGCGAGGAATTGAGGGGCGACCTAACCTCAGCGAAGTCGCTGAAGGAAGTCGATTTTTTGGCTCTCCCGGCATCGTCAGGACGCTTGTTCTCGCGGCGGTCCGGCGGTGGTAGTCACATCTGTCAACACCGGGAAAGATTGCGCTCTTTCAACGGGATCTCTTGCGCACAAACGGCGAGTACGTCAAACGCGACCCGAAGTCTAACTTTGGCTGTGTCCGATCAGGGGAAGCTTACGAACGAGCGCGCGCTGGGCTGCCTCCGCTTAGTTGCCAACGGCAGCGCGGAGCCTCTCGTTGCGGACTGGTCTCGACCCGTTCCCGAAATCGCCACGGTGCCCGCGAATGCGATGTCGACCGATGGGGGGACTCTCCAATTCGCCGTCCCCCCTGAAACAGTGCGAACTTGCAATGACTCAGCGATACCGCATCGCTCGAACTTCGAACTGGCACACGGATGATGTTGCGTTGCGAAACTTATACCGCTCACTACCTCGTCCAAACGAAAGCACATTCAATGCACTTGACGGTAGCCACTCGGCAACCGCGAAATTCAGCAAGTGGGAACCGGCTCCAGGAGAATTCAGCGATCGCGCACGATGATAAAGGTGCGCAACGCCGCGGACAACGAAATAGACGTCGACAGCAATAATCTCATGGTCAGGAGATTCCAGGGCGAGCGCCGTTGCGAATCCTGATTGTTCGAGTGCGGTCAAGCTTGACAGAAAGGAGGGATGAGGTGGTGCGCCCCACTGCGTCATTCCAAAGCTGTGCAGTGCCGCGCTTAGACTGGATGGTAGGTGAATAGACGCACGACCAAAATCTCGCACCCGTCGTCGTAGTGCCGCGCTGGCAGATAGCCTATTCGACGTACTTAACTCCAAGAACGGTACGACAGAATCAAGGCACGGGCGTACTCGAAAGTGCGATAGGCTCGCTGACAAGCGCGAGGCGAGCGAATGAGC
>JANNEV010000500.1:0-3742 GCA_031379145.1 Gemmatimonadaceae bacterium | reverse complement strand
AGCGGCAAACCTATCGCCCGACGCCAGGCGGCGAGCCAGCTCTGCTTCAATCTCCCGCGTTCCAGCCAATCGCGTGGATGGATGCACGTCAACATCACGATCGCTTCGTCGCAGCGCGGCGGCAAGTCGCACGGCCGCCTCGTCCCCGTCCGTGTCGGCGCGCAACACCTCATCAGCACCACTGACGTACGCGTCAACGAGCCCCGTGGCTGGCACAATACACACCACCGGGACAATGGCGGTGAACGAGTCAGACTTGAGTCGACGACACACCTCGAGCGCGTGCTCGTTCAGGCCGGAAACCCCGCGGGCGTCAATCACGATCGCGCGGGGCCGCACCCGCAGCGCCGCTGCCAGCATCGCGTCGTGCGCTGGCATAACCGCCGGCGTGAGCCGCGACCCGCGAAACCAGGACTCGATCCACGACGGAAGATCCTGACCACTGGTCAGGAGCAACACGGTCTGATCCGAAACAGTCCTGTCGGCCATGAGTCTCGCGGGAGCGGGTCCTCGGCCGAACCAGCGAGATCTGGGCGAGCGCGAGGAGGAGGCAAACTTCATCCCCACTTTGACGACTTAGAGGCGTCTCTCGGCACGATGTGTCTGGCGTCACATTAGAAGCGCGGAATCCCCGCCAGCCGCAGCCCAGTTCGAAGCTGCCGCTGCCCAAGCGCGGGATCGCCGAACGACGAGACCTCGGTAATCACCCCGTCAGTACGCAGGCCCGCGAGACCCGCCCCCCCGTATCGCCGAACTCGCACGCTGACGTACGCGTCCACCATACTCATCAAGTGATTGGCTCCTATCAGACCAATCACATTCACCACCCGCTGGTAACTGCGATTCGCCGAAGCAATCGTCTGTCGATACGTATCCTGTTCGAGGCCGGCGTCTCGCCAACTCCAGCGGAATTGGTCAGTCGCCGCGGTCTTCGCGTAGTAACTGAGCGCCCTCGCGTACTCTGGGCTCGAGGTTGGTGGCGGCGCGTCCGGAGCTCGCCAGTACGTCTCACGTGCGACCAACCATCGATACCCGTTGTAGGTTCTGGGGTCACTTTCGGGATCCAGCGCACCGCCAGGAACGCGGTCGTACGCGCCACTTTCGGTGAACTTCTCCATCGACTCATAGTAATCCCAGTCGCCCACAGGCCTGGCTCCGCCGAACGCCTTCCGCGCGACGTCAGACGCGATGGAGCGATACCGCGAGCGGTCGCGATTCCCATCGCGCTGCGAGGACATCGCCTGGAGCAGCAGGTATGCGTCGGCGACAGCGTACACCACGCTCCGCTGCTGCCGCAGCCCGAACTGCCCGGAACCGGGAACGACGGCCGACGCCACCGGCGCCCACCACGGCGCCGGTCGAGCGCTCGGTTCCCGAGGCTGGAGACCGACTCTCGGGATACCAGACACGAGCACCGCCGAGTTCAGACTATCGACGATCAGGGTGGCATCGGAACGGACCGCGCTCCATTGCAGAGCAGGAAGTGCACGCTGCGCCCGAGCGGATTGCGCGAGCAGAAGCACTACCCCGCACGACATACCGAGTGCACGCCCGAATGCAAACATCCGTGTTCCGGACGCCGAATCGAACCAGGTCAGGCGGTGACGCACTAAAAGCGTACCCGTAGCGAGACGTACGTGGGCGCATCACCGAGTTGCGAAGACAGCGCATCGAATCGCCGAGCGATGTCGAGGCCAAGCCCGCCTCGTTCCAGGCCGAACCCGATGGATGGCCCGCCTCCCTCACCGGACTGAAACTTGTAACCACCCCGCAGAAAAACCTGCTCACGATAGCCCACCACCACACCAAGTCCCATCGTCCGTGCGCCGATCGCCGAGACCCCCGCGTCTCCGCCGCAGCTGGCCGTATAGCACAGCAAGTCCGAACTGATGTCCAGCGTAGCTCCTGACTCGATGAATGCTTGGACGGGAATTCGCGCCTTGGCCCCGATCTGCAGCACCCGTGGCAGAGGGTCCGCCTGCTCGCGATCCTTGATCTGCAGGGCCGGACCCAGGTTGCGCAGCGACGCCCCTAGGGTGAGCGGAACGGAGCTGTTTACCCGATACTGCACGCCGAGATCGAGGGCTTGGGTGTTGCCTGAGAGCACCGGCACGGTTCCGCACTCTCCGCTGCACTGGAACCGCAGCATGACGAACTTGTATGTCAGTCCTGCGCTGAGCCGCTTTCCCATCGGAGTGGCGTAGGCCAGCGCCAGCAGGTAGTTGCGATTGGTGGACGTTCCGAACGACACCTCGCCATCGCCGCGCGTGACCGGTTGATCGCCGTAGTTCACGATGTACGCAGACGCCGCGATCGTTCCGAGCACGCGAGACGGAATCGCGTACGCGAGCATGTCGTTGGTGGCGAATACCGTCTGGGAATGATGGATCGCGAGATCCTTTTTGGTGAGACGCGCGAGGGAGGCGGCATTCCACCACAGGCCTTCCGTGCCCAGGCTGGAATCGGCAACAACGGCTTCACCCTGCCCAACCGCGCGTGCGCCGAATGGCGCCAGCAGGAAGAGGGCGCCGTTGCTCTGCGCGACGAGCGTTCGTGTCGGAGACAACGCGGCCGTCACCACTGCGACCCAGGCGATGGCGCGAAGGCAGCAGCGCCGCATCGACGGCATGCGCTTGTGCGACCGCCCGTCAGTCACGCGCGTTCAGTGGGGTCACCGTATCCCAAGCGCAAGACTGCTCCGCGATTGCGCCGCCAGTTCGGCAATACCTTGACCCAAAGATCGAGGTAGACCGGCTCGCCGACAAAGCGCTCGATCTTCTCACGGGCCACCTTGCCGAGCTTCTTGATCTGTTGGCCATTCGCTCCGATAACGATTCGTTTCTGGCTATCGCGTTCCACATGCAGGACCGCACGAATGTACAGCGGTGAGGAGCCTTCGCGGAACTCCTCAATTTCACAGGCGAGCGCGTGCGGTAGCTCGTCACCCAGCTGCTCCAATGCCGTTTCCCGGACAAATTCAGCGCAGAAGAAGCGGACGGGTTGCGTAGAGATCTCATCGTCCGGATACAAGTACGGGCTCTCCGGAAGTCGCTGCGAGATCGCGGCGATCAGCGCATCGATGCCGGCGCCCGTGCTCGCGGAGATGAGCACGGCGTCAGGATGCTGCCGATGCAGCGAGGCAAGCCGGGCTTCGTCGAGCAGGTCACTCTTGTTGAGTGCGAGGACAACCTGCGCTCTCGGGGGTTTCGCGATCGCCGCCGCTTCGGCAAAGCCCACAATTCGTTGCGTCGTTGCATCGACGACATGAACGATGACATCCGCCTCCCGCACCGCCCCCAGCGCTGCGTTGCGCATCGCGCTGTGCAGGATATCCTTGGGTTCCAGCAGTCCAGGTGTATCGAGAATGATCATCTGCGAATCCCCCTCTGTGCGAATGCCCACTACGCGATGGCGAGTGGACTGCGCTTTCGAGGAGGTGATGGCGAGCTTTTCACCGACCAAGCGATTGAGCAAGGTGGACTTTCCGGCGTTTGGGAAGCCGGCAACGGTGACGAATCCAGCCCTGGTCATGTGAGGTTATCCGCCGCGAGCGGCGCGAGAGGGGAAGCTGATCGTGCAGTCACGTGGCTGGGGGGAGCCGGGGGGAAGGATACGGATACGACACAGCCCCCGCCACATGGAGTGACGGGGGCTGTGCACAAGGTGCCGGCAACGGCCTACTCTCCCGCGATCTCTCGACCGGAGTACCATCGGCGCTGCTTGGCTTAACGACCGTGTTCGG
>JANNEV010000492.1:0-1776 GCA_031379145.1 Gemmatimonadaceae bacterium | reverse complement strand
GTCGCCAAACTACCACCAGTTAAGAACAAATTCACAGTTTCAGTAGGCTCTATGCGGCCATCAAATAAAGTTTGAACCGGAACTTGTGCGCTAGCTTGTCCAGGTGCAAAAGTGACCGCTTGATTCACACGGGTGTAATCTGGTGCAGTGCCCCCACCCAAAGCAGTACCATTACCAGTGGTGAACGAAATTGTAGCCGATATCGAAAGATCCCCACCACGATTAATCGTAATCGGCGCAGTGCTACCCTCGTTGACGCTGTAAGCAGCCGCACTGAAGGAAAACGTGTTTTGACCAGGTGTCGGAGTCGGAGTTGGTGTCGGAGTTGGCACCACATCATTAATCGTCAAAATAGACGGATTACTGCCGATATTGCCACCGCTAAGCACCAAATTCACAGTTTCCGGCGATTCAAAAAGCAAATCGTTCAAAGAAGTCACTGTGAAACTAGCGCTAGTTTGCCCCGCAGCAAAATTCAACGCCCCCGCCGCCACAGTGTAATCGGGTGCTGTCCCACCAGCCCTGGCGGAACCGTTAACAGTAGCGTAGTTAATCGATGCAGCCGCCGTACCACCTGTGCGAGTAACGTTAATCGTCGCCACGCCGCCTTCATTCACTGTGTAACTTCCTTGCTCGAATTGGAAGACACTTGCAGGTGTTGGAGTTGGTGTCGGCGTGGGAGTTGGCGTCACATCCATACCTTGATATTGAATGTTCCGCACTAGGTAGTCGGAACTATCGTCTTTGAAAGGGGTGGCAAGATAGGCAGCACTGGGGCTATCATAGGCTTTGGCAGAGAACCGTAGTTCGTCAAAAGCAGCGCCGGTCAGAGGCTTTGCTTCTACCTTGAATTGGAAAGTACCATCGTTGCGATCGCCTGTAAAAGTCACTCCATCCGCAGATACAGACAGAGGTTTTGGTATGACCGCAGGATTGAGACGAGTGAAGGTAAAATTGCTAGTCGGTACTAAAACTCCATTATTGAAGATTTGCAAGAGACCAACTTCATTACCTTGATCGCCTACTCCCGGAGCTTTTTTGGAACTCAATGCACTTAGGTCGATCGTAGCGCTAGTCACGTCTTGGTTATCTGCCCATTTCACCTTCAGCGCCTGAGATTGATTGGTGTTCGGATTATAGTTGATTTCCGCCCGAATCTTATTCACGTCGGTGAACAAACCATCATAAGCAGATGCGACACCAATACCAGCAGCACTGACGTAACTTAACCAGCTTTTAGGGTTTTCGTTCGTTGCCAAAGTGAGATTGCCGATCGCAGTAGGATTAAGATAGTCAGTTTCCGCGCCATCAAAAGCTAACCCAGACAGTTTAATGCCTTTATTTTGGGAAGCAGTAGCCCATTTTGCGATCAGGTCATTAATGCTGCTGAAATTAGTCGTTTGACCCAAAGAACCATTGAAGGAAGTAGCCATAGTTTCTCTCGTGATGATGAGTAATTAAGGATTAGAAGTAACTGAAAACCAAAGGTTGGGCTTTCTTTCAGGGCGATCGGTCACTGCTAGAAAAATTTCGTCATAAATAAGTGCAAATAAATTAAGTAAAAATGCTTGCCCAATCAGCATCTTAAGGATCGATCGCCCCTGGTTAAATGTTGTAATTGCTTGCACCTACTTAATCGATATACTTAACTTTCATCCTCAATAACTTCGATCCGGAAAAATGACCGATCGTTTTCCAAATCATATAGTTTCCGGGACACACCCGGAGCCGACCATGCCCGCCGATCCGTCCGCCCCGCGCGGCCTGGCCGTGCTG
>JANNEV010000480.1:0-6771 GCA_031379145.1 Gemmatimonadaceae bacterium | reverse complement strand
ATGGCCGGTGTTGTACTCGTGAGCGCAATGACCACGCTGGGAAGCATGTTCGCGGACATTCTGCGCGATCTGGCCGATCCGCGAGCACGAGCCACCGCGTGAAGCGCGCCCACCCGCGACGCGCGCTCGTTGCGCCGGCGTTGCTCCTGGTGCTGTTGGCAGTGATCGCAGATCGGCCAGATCGCGCAGAATGTCCGCGAACATGCTTCCCAGCGTGGTCATTGCGCTCACGAGTACAACACCGGCCATCACGACATCGTAGTCTCGGCTTTCGATTGCACGCAGCAGGGTCAACCCCATGCCCGGCCACGAAAACACCGTTTCCACGAACACCGCGCCGGCCATGAGGGAGGGCAGGAGCAGGCCGACGAGACTGATGACCGGAAGCAGTGACGCGCGAATGGCGTGGTAGCGAACCGTGCGCTCTCGCAGGCCGCGCGCTCGCGCTGCCTGTATGAACGGCAGGCTCACCACCTCGCGTACGGCGGCCCGCTCGAAGCGCGCAATCACGGCGATACCGACCAACGCCAACGCGGAGACGGGCAAGATCAGATGCCACACACGATCGGCCAGCCACGCTCCGAGCTGCAGGGTGCCGACGCCATCGGTGGAGAGGCCTGACGCCGGAAAGACCGCCGGTGCCAGCGAGAGGAGTAGCACGACAGCGAGCACGTACTCCGGACAGGAGAACAGGAGCAGCGACAGCAGCGACCCGACGCGGTCACGCCGCGTTCCGACGTGCATGCCCTGCCAGGCTCCGAGCAGCACACCTCCGACGAGGCTGCAGGCGAACGCCAGTCCCATGAGCAACAGTGTGCGAGGCAGAGTGTCGCGCAGGACGTCAGCCACCGGTCGCTGTGCCGACGTGGACCAGCCGAGGTCTCCGCGTACGTAGCGAACCAGCCATCGCCCGTACTGCTGGGGCAGCGGTTCATCGAGCCCGAGGCGGGCGCGCTGCATCGCGCGCGCGGCCGGTGTGCTTCTGATACCCGATTCGAAGCTGTTGAAGGGATCCCCGGGTGCGAGATGCAGCAAACCGAACGCGGCCATCGAAGCCACGGTGAGCACCAGCAGCGATTGCGTCACACGTGAGACGATGCGGCTGGTGATCGTGGTCAGCGGGCGCTCCCCAGTCCGACACGATCGCGAGGGAGGCGTTGCGCGGGATCGGTCGTCCAGTCCGCCAGCTCGGCGTACCACGCATCGGCGCGCAGTGGCCGATTCCGAATGCGTCGATGAATCGCGACCGGCGTGGACTCCTCGTACAGCCACAGACCCGGCTGCTCGTCGATCAGCCGTTGCAACACTCGTGTCCAGATAGCACGGCTGGCCGCCTCGTTGAAGGTGGTGAAGGCGCTATCGAGCGTGGCGTCGAACACGGCATCGTTGTACGCACCGAAATTCATGCTGCCACCGCGTCCCCACACCTGTCCCATGCCGAGGCGCCCAGGCGTCACGCCGAACGCATTCATGAACGTGTCAAAGTGATGGGCCTCCACTCGATCTCCCATGGATTGCCCGGGCAGCACACGAACCCGGACATCGACGCCGATGGATCGCAGTTGGTCCTGAAGCAGCACGGCGTAGCGCTGCCCCGCTTGACTGGACTGAGCGGCCATCATTTCGAACGAAAGTCGCACGCCGTTCCGTGACCGAACGGAATCGTTGCCGCTGACGACCCAGCCGGCAGAGTCCAGCAGCGCCTTGGCCGCGGTCGGATTGTACGGCGGCTGCCGCAGCGCCGCCGAATCCGGAATGAGAATGCGCGGCGTTGGCGCCAGGGCGACGGCGCCGAACGACTCGAAGACATTGCGTGCCATCTTTTCACGATCGACAGCCATGGCAAGCGCGCGGCGCACGCGGACGTCGCCAAAAATCCGGTGTGGTGCGCCGCTGGACGAGTCGCGCAGGTTGTACGCCAGATACCCGTACTTGAGCGGCCGGGTGGGTTCGAGTCGCAGTATTGTCGATCGCGCGGCGTCGGCGAGATTCTCTGCGCGAATGGCTTCGTAGAAGTCCGCTTCGCCGGCGAAGAGCTTGACCGTGGCGGCGGCGTATTCCCGCGTGAACGACCAGATGACCCGGTCCAGCTTGGCCCGGCCACGCGCGTTTCCGGTATCGGAGCGGATCTCGATGCGCACGCCCGGTTCCCAACTCGCAAAGCGGAACCGGCCGGTGCCTACGGGCTGCCGCCCGAACGGTGCGCTGACGAGCTGCCCTTGGCCCACGGATGCCAGCAGGTGCGATGGCAGGATGTACATGTGGTACGTGGCGTCGAAAAACTGGTGCGGCAAGCGACGCTTGAACCAGAACACCGCGGTGAGCTCATTTCGTACGGATACGGAATCGATGTTTCCCAGCAGTGATCGCGCATCGGCGTGCACGCTATCGGACGTGTACGTCTCGAACGTGAATCGCACGTCCTCGGCACGCAGCGGAGCGCCATCGTGCCAGCGAATCGTGGAGTCGAGCGCGAAGGCGATGGAGAGGGAATCGCTGGCCCAGCTCCATGAAGCGGCCAGCCGCGGACGAAACGATGTGTCGCCAATGACCGAGAGCGACGAGCCGATGTCCGCCAGTCGATCGAAGATCGCGTCTACAATGGGCAGGCCCGCGTTGTCGGTCAACGCGGGAGGGAAGAGCGTTGTGGGCTCGGCGGGTTGCACGACGATCATCGTGCCGCCGTTCGCAATCGTATCGGCGGGTGTTGTCTTCCGCGTGCAACCGCCGCCCGCCGCGAGCACGGTGAGTGCCAGCGTCAGCAACGCACGCGACCGTGCCCTCGGCGCGGCGTGTGCGGTGGTTGGCGAAACGCGGTGAACGCGATCTCGAGTCATGTCGGCTGGTGTGAAGTCAACAGGCGTGCGTTCATCAGGCGGTGGCGAGGATGGCGAACGATGCGGAGCGCGCATCATCGGCGCCAGAGCCAGCTCGCTTGCGATAGCCGGCGTTCCTCGCGAGTGGCGCTGGCCTGCACCGAGGCATCGCGGGGCAGTGGTGCCACACTGCCGCGTGCACCCACGTTCCGGCCGAGTGCATGCTCGAGCGCATCGGCAACACCGTCGAAGTCCGGACAGCTTCGCCCAGCGGAGCGGCTCCAGGCTGCGAGGCCGGCGGCGGCGGGTGGCGCGCGGAGCGCCCGCTGGGTTGGTTCGGTCGCGACCATCGCGTCGAGGAGCCCTGCCTGGTCATCGTGCAGCAGAATGCTCCCATGCTGCAGGTAGGCGTCCCCCTCACGCCAGACCGCGCTCCCGACGAGCTTCGCGCCAGCCAGCAGAATTTCACCGAAGGCCGGCTGGTCGAAGCAGAGCGGGCCATCGGGCTGCAGCGTCTCGGCGGCGTGGGCATCAACCGTGGACGCGGGTACCCCGATGGTGTGCAGCGCCGAGAGCAGAATGGCGTTCACCGCTTCATAGGCCAGTTGCCAGGGTACTGACCTGGCGAGCGGCATCGTGACACTGTACGTCACTTCTCGGGCATGTAGCAGCGCACGCCCCCCGGTGGGGCGACGGACGGCGTCGTAACCGGCCCGCTGGACGGAATCCGCATCGAACCGATCGCGGACGCGCTCGTTGCGGCCGAACGAGATGGTGGGACGGCGCCATGTGTAGCAGCGCCAGACCCCCTCGCCCGACGCCTGCGCGCGCGCCAGTAACGCGAGATCGAGGGCCATGTTCGCGGTGCCGCTGTCGGCCGCGGAGCGAAGGGTCCTCCACGCCGCGGGAAGGATCTCGGCGGGCACCGTCGGGCCATGTCGAATGTTGGGACTCACGACGGTAAGTTTAGTTGCTGGTCACGGCCGTGGGCTGTGGCAGGCTCCGAACAGACTGCACCCCCAACCCGGCGCACCAGACCGGGCCGACGCCCGTTTTTCGAGGATGGTCATGGCAACCCGTACCGCTACGCCCGCGCTCGACGCGGTTGATTCTTTCATTCCCCGACACATCGGTCCGTCCGCGTCGGAACAGCAGGCGATGCTGGCGACGTTGAGCTTCGACTCGCTTGACGCGTTCATCGATGCGGTGGTCCCGGAGTCGATTCGATTCCGCGGCACGTTGGGCAGCGGGGCGGCGCGGAGCGAGGCTGACGTTTTGGCGTCGCTGGCGACCCTCGCAGCGAAGAACCGACTGCACCGAACCTTCATTGGCATGGGCTACTACGGCACGCACACGCCGGCGGTGGTGCTGCGCAATGTCATGGAGAATCCGGCGTGGTACACGGCGTACACTCCATACCAGGCTGAGATCGCGCAGGGTCGACTGGAGGCCCTGTTGAACTACCAGACCATGGTCGTGGACCTGACCGGTCTGGAGATCGCGAATGCGTCGCTGCTCGACGAGGGCACGGCCGCGGCGGAAGCCATGGCGCTGGCGCTGCTGTCCAAGGGCACCGCGGGGCGCAACACCTTCTTCATCGCGTCCGATTGCCATCCGCAGACCATCGGCGTGGTGACGGCGCGTGCCGAGGCGCGCGGAGTAAAGGTGGTCATCGGCGATGCGCGGTCCTTTACCGCCACGGACGCCGTCTTTGGTCTGCTGTTGCAGTACCCAGGAACCGATGGCGCCGTGGTGGACTATCGCGGGCTCTGCGAGCAGGCACACGCGGCAGGCGCGATGGTGATCGTGGCCACGGACCTGCTGGCGCTGACCATGTTGACGCCGCCAGGCGAATGGGGAGCCGACGTCGCCGTCGGGAATTCGCAGCGCTTTGGCGTGCCGATGGGATTCGGCGGCCCACATGCGGCGTTCTTTGCCACACGAGACGAGTTCAAGCGACTGCTGCCTGGGCGCATCATCGGGGTGTCGCGGGACAGCGATGGGAAGCCTGCCCTGCGCATGGCGCTGCAGACCCGTGAGCAGCATATCCGCCGAGAGAAGGCCACCAGCAATGTGTGCACCGCACAGGTGTTGCTGTCGGTCATGGCTGGCATGTACGCCGTGTACCACGGACCCGAGGGACTGCGTCGGATTGCCGAGCGCGTCCACGGACTGGCGGTGACGCTGGCGACGGGGTTGGAGTCGCTCGGATTTGCCATCACCCACGAGCAATACTTTGACACCATTCGTGTGGAAGTCGGGCTGCACGGGCAGGCCGATATCCTCGCCGCCGCCGATGCGCGGCAGCTGAACCTGCGGGTGCTCGAACCCGGCACGCTGACGATCTCCCTGGACGAAACGACCACCATCACCGACGTCGAGGCGCTCTGGGCGACGTTCAACGGTGGCCAGCCAGCCGACATGACGGTCGCCTCCGTGTCGGCCGACGTTGATGCCCGTTACGACGAGCGGTTCCGTCGCGTGACGCCGTTCCTCACACATCCGGTGTTTCATCGCTATCGCAGCGAGACCGACATGCTGCGCTATCTGTACTCGCTGCAGGCGCGTGATTTTTCGCTGGTGCATGGCATGATCCCGCTCGGATCCTGCACCATGAAGCTGAATGCCACCTCGGAGATGATTCCCGTGACGTGGCCGGCGTTCGGACAGATGCATCCGTTCGCACCGCTGTCGCAGGCGGAAGGGTATCTCGAGATGTTCGCGACCTTGGAGCGCGACCTCGCAGACATCACCGGGTTTGCCGGCGTCTCGTTGCAGCCGAATGCGGGATCACAGGGTGAGTATGCGGGGCTGCTGGTTATTCGTGCGTATCATGCCTCTCGCGGCGATCACCATCGCACGGTGTGCCTGATTCCGCAGTCGGCCCATGGCACGAATCCCGCGAGCGCCGTCATGGCAGGATTCAGCGTGGTGGTCGTGAAGACCGACACCGACGGCAACATCGACGTGGACGATCTGCGCGCCAAGGCTGAGCAGCATTCCGCGCAGCTGGGTGCGCTGATGGTGACCTATCCGAGCACGCATGGTGTGTTTGAAGCGCGGATCAAGGAGATCACAGCGCTCGTGCATGCGCACGGCGGACAGGTGTACATGGATGGTGCCAACATGAATGCGATGGTGGGCGTCTCCCGTCCCGGCGATCTCGGCGCGGATGTCTGCCATCTGAACCTGCACAAGACGTTCTGCATTCCGCACGGCGGTGGCGGACCAGGTATGGGTCCGATTGGCGTGGCATCGCAGCTTGTGCCGTTCCTCCCCGCGCACCCCGTTGTGCAGATTGGCGGGGCGCAGTCCATTGGACCCATCTCGGCAGCGCCGTGGGGCAGTGCCAGCATACTTCCCATTTCGTACGTCTACATTCAGCTGATGGGCGGAGCGGGACTGGCCACGGCCACCAAGGTGGCCATCCTGAACGCGAACTACGTGGCGCGCAAGCTGGAGGCGCACTACCCCGTGCTGTACCGGGGGCAGAACGGACTCGTGGCGCACGAGTGCATTCTGGATACCCGCCTCTTCAAGGGGCCGGCGGGCATCGAAGTTGAGGATATCGCCAAGCGCCTGATGGACTACGGCTTCCATGCGCCGACGATGTCGTTCCCCGTCGCCGGCACCATGATGGTCGAACCCACGGAGAGCGAATCGAAAGTGGAGCTCGATCGCTTCATCGAGGCCATGATCGGCATTCGTGAAGAGATCGCGGCCGTGGAGCGCGGAGATGCGGATCGGGCGAACAATGTGCTCACGCGTGCACCACACACTGCCGCGCACGTGATCAGCGATGCGTGGGATCGGCCGTACTCGAGAGAACAGGCGGCGTTCCCGACCACCTGGAGCCGCGAGCACAAGTTCTGGCCTTCGGTGGGGCGGATCGAGAGCGCCTTCGGCGACCATAATCTGGTGTGCTCGTGCCCACCGATCTCGGAGTACGCGAACT
>JANNEV010000473.1:0-8599 GCA_031379145.1 Gemmatimonadaceae bacterium | reverse complement strand
CCACTCCGATCGCCAAATGGACGTGACCACGGCGAACCGGTTCCACTTCGGCGAGATCACGCTGTCGTCGCTGGCGCGCGTGCCGGTCCTCGCGATCATCGGCTGTCGCATGGATGAGCTTGCGCTGTACGAGGTGCTGCTCTTTGCGGTGGTGCAGTTTCACCACGCCAACGTCGGCCTGCCGGACTGGCTGGATCGCGCACTGCGCACGGTGATCGTCACGCCGCACCTGCACAAGGTGCATCACTCGGTGCTGCTCAACGAGCAGAATGCGAACTTCAGCTCGTTGTTCTCGTGGTGGGATCGGATTGCGCAGACGTTTCGGCTGGTACCAGATCTGTCGCAGGTGGTGTTTGGCGTCGACGACCTGCGCGACCGAGGTTTACATGATTGAAATTGCTGACAACGTCTTTCAGATCTCGGTGTTTCCGCGCAACGCGGTGAACGCCTATCTGATTGGCTCGATCATCGTGGACGCGGGGGTGCGCTCGTCCGCGGCCGACCTGAAGAAGGCGCTGGGCAGGCGCGCGCTGACCGCGCACATCCTGACCCATGCCCACGCGGATCATCAAGGTTCCAGCGCGTTCCTGTGCGACCATTACCGCCTGCCGCTGTGGTGCGGCGCGCCAGACGTACCCGCCGCCCAAACTGGCCAGGTGACGGGCGAATACCCCAACCCCCGCCACCCGATTGCCCGACTGCAACAGCGTTTCTGGGCGGGGCCTGGACACCCGGTCGCCCGCACCCTGCACAAAGGCGAACTGGTCGGCGACTTTCGTGTGGTCGAAACACCAGGGCACGCCAGTGGTCACCTCGCCCTCTGGCGCGAACGTGACGGCGTGCTCATCGCCGGGGATGTGCTGGTCAACATGGATATGCTCACAACCCTGCCCGGCCTGCATGAACCGCCCACACTCTTCACGCATGATGTCGCCCAGAACCGTCAATCCATTCGCAAGATTGCGGCGCTCAAACCACGGGTGATTGGCTGCGGGCATGGCCCCGTCTTGCGCGATACGGGTGAGTTGCTGGAACTGGCGGCTCGGCTCGGAAAACGACGTGGGGACCCTGACGTGTGTTGAGCAGACGCCTCCGCTGGGACCTTCTCAACACTCACGTCGCCCGTGCGCGCGATTACCCAGACGAACCGCGCGGCGTCAGCAACGACACCACCTCGCCCGTGCCGAAGATCAACGGAATGGCGTTCATCGCCCAAGGCCAGGTGTAGCCGCCAGCGTCACCTACCACCGGCAAACTGCCGACCCCCACCACAGCGGACGCCCACGGGCCGTACTCGCGCGCGAAGCGCTCGTCGTTGACCGCCTGGAGCCGATGCAGATGATCTGACACCAACCGAAAGAGCGGCGGCGCCCGCGGGCGCCGGGGCTTGAAGACGCCACGCGCCACCAGGGCCGCGCGGGGCATGCGCGCTCCGGGACCGGGGAGCACCGACCATACACCCGCCAACCGCGCCGCCTGTCATCGTTCCGTTGAGCGACGGACTGTTTCGACGCAACATCGGCGTGGCGCGGGCCTGACGATGCGTGCAACAGACGACGTTTCGGAAGCGCTCTCGGCGCGGATCTTGTTGGAGCACCCGCTGCAGAAACTGGCGTTCACGCGCGACCGCGGGTTCTACCGCGACTACTTCAAGAACCTGCGGCTGGTGACGCCGAATCTCCGACGTGCGCCATATGGAAGGCGATGCACGACGACGAGGCATCGTGGTCGTCGCGCAGCCAGCATATCCTGGTGAGCGATGCGTCGCACGATATCCAGTTCTTTCGTCCAGACCTGGTGATCGCGGCCGTGCGGAGCGTGGTCGATAGCGTACGGGCGCTCCGCCCGGGCTGACTTTAATCGATGCCGCGCATCAGCCGGGCGCGGAACGATCCTACTTGCTCAGGAAAGACGAACGTCCCATCAGGCCGAAAGCCGCCGTCGGTGACGAGGAGGTACAGGTGCGGATGCCAATTGGCGTGACAACTCGCACAGAAGTCGCCACACGTGCACGAGAACCCGAGCAGGTATGCGCGTGCACACTTGTCGCAGCGTCCTCGCCATCACTCCTTGGCCGTCACCGCCTTCTGCTCGTACGCCATCGTCGCCTGGCGCACGACGTACGCCCGTACCAGCTCGGACTCGTCTGCCGAGAGCAGCGTGCCGAACGACGGCATTCCCAACTTCACCCGCTCCCCCTCGCGCACCACTTTGGCCCACTCGGCACCCGACTGCAGCCGCGTCGAGTAGCGGAGGTCAGGAATCGCGCCGCCGCCGATGGCGCCGAAGCCGTGGCAGACGACACAGCTGTTGGCGAACAATGAGCCGCCGCGCGCGTACTGCGCCTCCGTCCACGTGAAGGCCGGCGGTTTGGGCAACGGTACGGGCGCGAGTGCGAGCTGCGGCTTGGGTGCGGTGCCGCCCAGCTTGAAGACGTACACGCGGCCGTTGAGCAGCGTCCCCGGGGTCGGTGCGAGGATACCGGCGATGGTGAAGAAGACCGTGCCGTAACCACCGAGCACGGCGACGTACTGCTCCGTGCCCACGCTGAAGCTTACCGGCCCGGAGAGCGTGGCCGCCTGCGTGTCGTACGACCAGAGCTCCTTGCCGGTCTTGTCGTCGAGCGCGAGAAACTTCCCGTCCACCGTTCCCTGAAAAACGAGCCCGCCGGCACTCGCCATCGTGCCGCCGTTCCACGGCCCGCGCCGCTCCGAGCGCCACACCTCCACCTGCTTCACCGGATCCCACGCGAGCAGCGCGCCGGTGGAAGTGGCGCGCAGGATGGCGCGCGTCTTTGGGTCATCGGGGAAGGCCTGCACATCGGTGGCCGTGTTCCACATGCCGGGCCGCGCCACGAACTTCGCATCGGGCACGTAGGCGCCCGCCACTTCCTGCGCCGGCAGGTATACGAGCCCCGTCTGCGGGCTGTACGACATGGGGTGCCAGTTGTGCGCGCCAAACCCGCTCGGCCGCACGATGGCCGGAGCGCCCACGTAGCGCGCCTCGGCGTTCTCCAGCGGACGGCCGGTGACCGTGTCCATGCCATACGCCCAACTGATCGGATAGCCCTTGGGGGTGTCCTTGGTGCGGGCCATGGGAATGAACGGCTTGGCCGAGATCAGCTTGCCGTTGGCGCGATCAAGCACGTAGAAGAAGCCGTTCTTGGGTGCCTGCATGGCCACCTTGCGCGGCGCGCCGCCAATGGAGAGCTCGGCGAGAATGATCGGCTGCGTGGCGGTGTAGTCCCACGTCTCGCCGGGCGTGGTTTGATAATGCCACTTGTAGTGACCCGTCTCGGCGTCGAGGGCCAGGATGGACGAAAGAAAGAGGTTGTCGCCGCCACCGGGAGAGCGGACCTGCTGGTTCCACGGTGAGCCGTTGCCCACGCCCACGATCAGCTGGTCAAAGTCGGCGTCGTACACGATGGCATCCCACACCGTGCCGCCGCCGCCCAACTTGAACCACTCGCCGGTCCACGTCTTGGTGGCCATCGCCATCACCGAATCGGAGGCGGCGCCGTCCGGCCCCGCGGCGGGATCACCGGGCGCAGTGAAGAAGCGCCACTTCATGTCACCGGTGTTCGCATCGTACGCCGAGAGATAGCCGCGTACGCCGTACTCGGCGCCGCCATTGCCGATGTACACCAGTCCGTTCACGGCGCGCGGGGCGCCGGTGATCGTGTACGACTTGCCTTGGTCGACCGTGACCTTCTCCCACACCACCGCGCCGGTCTTCGCGTCGAGGGCCACGAGGCGGCCATCAATGGTCCCCACGAACAGCTTGCCATCGTAGGCGGCCACACCGCGGTTCACCACGTCGCAGCACGCCTTGGAGCCGAACGAGCGATCCACCTTGGGGTCGTACACCCACAGCTCCTTGCCGGTCGCCGCATCGAGGGCGTACACGAGGCTCCACGCCGAGGTCACGTACATGACGCCGTCGATCACCAGGGGAGTCGCCTCGGCGCCGCGCGACGTGCGCAGCTCGTAGCTCCAAGCAAGGCCGAGCGTCTTGACGGACGTCGGCGTGATGGAGGTGAGCGGACTGAACCGCTGCTCGTCGTACGTGCGACCGTGCGAGAGCCAGCTGCCGGGTTCGGCGTTGGCGGCGAGGATGCGCTTGGTGTCCACGCGGGTACCGCCGGTGCTCGGACGGTCACAGGCGGACACGGCGAAGACGAGCAGGAGAGCGATGCGGCGTGTGGTGAGCATGCGGACCTCGTCCGGTAGACATCAGAGGCGTGCCGAGTGCGCGGATGGTGCGCGAACATGACACCGGCTGGCGCTGCTGTCGAGCACTGCACGTTCGCGCACTGAGCGTTGGCGCACTGAGCGTTGGCGCACTGAGCGGGCGGAGCGATGTGCCGGGCCACACTGTTCCGCTTGACACGTCACCCGTTCGGCACCAGCGTAGCGTGTTGCGGCATTCCGTCCGCTGCCCGATCCCGCCTCTGCCACGGAGAGCCGAGTGCCCTCGCTCCTTCTGAACGGCAAGACCGTCAACGTCGACGCCTCGCTCGACACACCGCTGCTCTGGGTCCTGCGGGACCATCTTCAGATGACCGGAACGAAGTTCGGTTGCGGCGCGTCGCTCTGCGGGGCGTGCACCGTGCACGTCGACGGCGTCGCCACCCGCTCCTGCGTGACGCCGCTCTCCGCCGTGGCAGGCAAGAAGGTCACCTCGATCGAGGGTCTCGCGGGACCGGTTGGTGAGGCGTTGCAGAACGCATGGGACAAGCATCAGGTGCCGCAGTGCGGCTATAGCCAGTCGGGGCAGGTCATGACCGCGTCTGCCCTGCTCGCGAAGAATCCCAAGCCGACCGACGCGCAGATCGTCGAGGCGATGAAAGGGAATATCTGCCGCTGCGGCACCTACGGCCGCATCAAGGACGCGGTGCATGACGCGGCCAAGACCTTGGAGGGCCGGCCATGAGCGACGCGAACGTTACCCGACGCGACTTCGTGAAAGTCTCCGCAGTCGCCGGCGGCGGGCTACTCGTCGGCTTCCGCTTCTCCGACGCGCTGGCCGCCGACGCCACCGTTGGCGCGACCACCACCGCTTCCGGGGCGGCCGCGTTCACGGCGAACGCCTGGATCACGATCGCCCCCAGCGGCGCCGTGACCTTCACCTGCGGCCGGAGCGAGATGGGGCAGGACGTGTACACCTCGCTCAGCATGATCCTCGCCGAGGAACTGGCGGTGGACCCGCGCAAGGTGACGGTACTGCACGCGCCCGCTGACCCGGCGTACGTGAACACCGCCATCGGCGCGCAGATCACCGGCGGAAGCACGAGCGTGCGTGAAGGCTGGACGCCACTCCGCAAGGCCGGCGCCGCCACGCGCGAGATGCTCGTTGCCGCCGCGGCCGCACAGTGGGGCGTGAGCCCCAGCGATTGCAGGGCCGAGAACGGCGTGGTGACGAACGGGTCGCGCCGCGCCGGCTACGGCACCCTCACCGACGCCGCGGCCAAGCTCGCGCCACCGGCGAACGTTGCGCTGAAGGACCCGGCCACGTTCACCGTCATCGGCAAGCCGCTCGCGCGCCTCGACGGCGCCGACAAGGCCCGGGGCCGCGCGACCTACGGCATGGACGTGAAGCTGCCTGGGATGCTCTACGCCGCGATCGTGCCCTGCCCGGTGTTCGGGGGCAAGGTGGTCTCGTACGACGACGCGAGCGTGAAGAACCGCCCGGGCGTGAAGGCCGTGGTGAACATCGGCGAGGCCGTGGCCGTGGTGGCGGACCACTACTGGGTGGCCCGCAAGGCGGCCGACCTGCTCGACGTCACGTGGGATGAGGGCCCCAACGCCAAGGTCGGAACGGCGGCCGTTTACGCGGCGCTCGACGCCGCACGTGGGCGGCCCGGGTTCGTGATCAAGTCGGCGGGCGACGTCGCCAACGCCATGGCGCCCGGGGCAGTCAACGCGGAGTACCGGTGCCAGATGCTCGCACACGCGACGTTGGAGCCGCAGAACTGCACGGCGCGCGTCACCGCAACGGGAGTGGAGGTGTGGGGCAGCGTGCAGTTCCCGCAGGGCGCGCAGGGGATGGCGGCGGCAGCGGCCGGTGTGCCGCCGGAGCAGGTGAAGGTGCACAGCCAGTTCATTGGCGGTGGATTCGGCCGCCGCCTGGAGAATGACTTCGTGGGGCAGGCGGTGGCGATCGCGAAGGCGGTCCCGGGAACGCCGGTGCAGATGATCTGGACGCGCCCGCAGGACACACAGCACGACTTCTACCGCCCGCCCTCCCTGCACGTGATGCGCGGCGTGGTGAGCAATGGGCGCCTGACGACCCTCACGGGGAAACTCGTGTCGCCCTCGATCACCGCACGGGCATTCCCGACGTTCGTACAGAACGGAAGCGACCCGTTCCAGGCCGAGGGGCTGGTGAACCTGACGTACGAGATCCCGAACGTGGAGCTTCGCGCGGTCATCGAGGAGGTCGGGGTCCGCGTGGGGTTCTGGCGTTCGGTGAGTCACGCGCTCAACGCGTTCGCGGTGGAGAGTTTCATCGATGAGCTCGCGCTCGCGGCGGGTCAGCCGCCGGTGGCGTTCCGTCTGGCGCTGCTCGGCAACATGCCACGGCAGCGGGCCGCGATCGAGCGCGCCGTTCGCGCGTCGGGTTACACGGCCACGCCGGGCGCCGGGCGCGCCTTCGGCATCGCCTCCATGGAGTGTTACGGGACCCATGCCGCCGTGGTGTGCGAGCTGTCGGGGGCGGCGGACCGGATCCGGATCGAACGGATCACCATCGCGGCGGACTGCGGAATCGCCGTGCACCCGGATCAGGTGATCGCGCAGCTCCAGGGAGGCATCGCGACCGGCCTGATCCAGGCGATGCGCTCGAAGATCACGTTCGAGAACGGTCGCGTGACTCAGAGCAACTTCGATGACTTCCCGTTGCCACGCGCGTCGGATATCCCGAAGGTGCAGGTCGAACTGATCGCGTCGGGCGAGAGCCCCGGCGGAATCGGCGAAGTCGGCACGCCGCTCGTGGCGCCCGCACTGGCGAACGCGGTCTTCGCGCTGACCGGGAAGCGGATCCGCAGCACGCCGCTCGAGGACGGAGGGGTCCGGTTCGTCTGAAACGGACAGAGCCTCTGGGGAAGGCGGAGCGCACGGTCCGTCGGCTTCGAGCTGCGCGAGGGGAACATCATCGTGGTGCCGTCAGTCAGCTGGCTGACCGACGGACGAATCTCCCACGTGATGAGTGCCCCGGCGCGAGCATGTGGTGGCCTCGCCATGCGCGTCAGACGGCGTCATCGCTTGTCGGCGATCCGGACGTGACGTGCCCCCTTGAAATCTGATCCAGCCTGCATGTGAGTCCCAGCTGAAACGAACGGACGGATCCGGAAGAGTCGAGTGACGAAGGCTCCGATCATCGCGGTGCGGCACGAGTGGGAAGCCGGGGCCAAGACGACCGATCTCCTACGTCAGCTAGCGTAGAGCAAAATCGACCGCCGGTACACGTTCTATCCATCTCCCGATTGGTTGCGCGCGGCCTGCGCAGCGCAGCCCCGTAGATCGCCACCGGCGCGAATGCCGGCGAATGGAGCGGCTCATGCTGCGCACTCTCCTGCACTTCGTTCCACTCGCGACCTGTATGATGCTCTCACCGTCGCTGGCACGTGCGCAGGCGGTTTCCGGCTTGAATCCCGGCGCGCATGTGCGCATCGTCGCGACTGCTCTCGGTACGGACAGGCGGAAAGCGCACGTGGTCGCCTTACGAAACGATGAAATCGACTTTCGAATGGACGGAAGTGGCGACGTGATCACCGTCGCGCGCGACCAACTGACTGCCGTCGACTATTCGGGGGGTCGGCGCGGGTGGGGTCGCCGCGGCATGGCCGTGGGCGCGCTCACCGCGGTAGTGACCTCCGCGGCACTCGCTCTCACGTACAACCCAGCAACCTGTGCCGGCGCGAGTTATTATTGCGAGACAAAAATTGATGTGCTTCTAGGGGGTAGCGTGTATCTGGGTATCCCGGGAGTCATGCTTGGCGGACTAATCGGACTGCTCACGCGCACCGAACGATGGGTGAAGCTACCGCCCGGGGCGTGGACGTCTCGCGTCTCGCTTTCAGTGCCCAACGTGCGAACCGCGGGCGTCCACATCACGTTCTGAGCGAACGTCGCCTTTGTTCACGCCGACTACGATTGCTCGAGCGCTCTCGGCCCGGCATCCTCCTACCAATTCACCGCGACGTCGCCGGCATCGCACTTGCCAGCGCCGTCATCCGCTTCCGCGTCGCCCCACTCGGCAACCTGCCGGTACCGCCGTCTATGTCGTTGACCTGACGATGCTTGCTGTTGACGCGCGACCGCGGGTTGTATTGCGACGACTTCAAGAACCTGCTGCTGGTCACGCCGATGCTCCGACGTGCACCAGAACGAAGTTCATCGCCGTTCACTTCTAGCGACGCACGTCGAACACGCGCTCGGCTGAGACCTCCGCTTCGCGTCTTCTTCCACTGGATGCCCAGCTACGGCACCCGCGGCATCAACTTGCGCTGCAGATACTCCGCCGCGGCCTCGTTCACGCGTCGCTGATTGGCGTGCCGCATGAAGTGATGCGTGTCGTCGGGGATCACGAGCTCCTCGTA
>JANNEV010000472.1:0-5753 GCA_031379145.1 Gemmatimonadaceae bacterium | reverse complement strand
CCACTCCGATCGCCAAATGGACGTGACCACGGCGAACCGGTTCCACTTCGGCGAGATCACGCTGTCGTCGCTGGCGCGCGTGCCGGTCCTCGCGATCATCGGCTGTCGCATGGATGAGCTTGCGCTGTACGAGGTGCTGCTGTTCGCCGTCGTACAGTTTCACCACGCCAACGTCGGCCTGCCGGACTGGCTCGATCGCGCACTGCGCACGGTCATCGTGACGCCGCACCTGCACAAGGTGCATCACTCGGTGGTGCTCGCCGAGCAGAATGCGAACTTCAGCTCGTTGTTCTCGTGGTGGGATCGGATTGCGCAGACGTTTCGGCTAGCACCGGATTTGTCGCGGATGGTGTTTGGTGTTGATGAGCCTACAGCAAGAGATTCGACGTAACGGGTGGTGTGCGCTGGCCGTTGTCACGATGGCCGCGGCCGAGCCAGTAGACTTGCTCCGACTGCAGTCGCTCCAGCCGGGCGACGGGCTGCCGCCGGCCTGGACAGCCGTGCCGGTCCGGGGTCAGCGAGCTCCGGCGCTGACCGTTTTCGACTCGGCAGGCCAGCGGGTGTTGCGGCTCGCTGGAAACAGAACGGCGGGTTGGTTCGTGCACCGACTGCCTGTTCCCGTCTCTTCCACGGCCGCTCGACTCGCCGTCTCATGGCGCGTACTGGTCGCGCCAACGGGCGCCGATCTCCGCCAGGCCGATTCGGACGATGCCGCCCTCCGCGTGTTTGTCGTGTTTGCCCGGCGTGGGCCGTTCGAGCGAACACCGCGCACGCTTTTCTACTCCACCGGAACGGCTGAGCCGGTCGCATACAGTCGACCGAGCTTTCAGTCGCGCTCGCTGCAGGTAATTCGAATTGGGCCGAACGCCGGCCAATCGCGATGGCTTGATACCGAACTAGACCCATTCGACGACTACCAGCGGGTCTGGGGCGGGCGGCCGCGCGCGATCGAGGCAATCGGCTTGATGCAGGACACCGATCAGACGGGAGGCACAGCCATCGCCGACGTCCGCGCTCTCTCGTGGACGGCACGCCCGAGGCTCGATTCCGGGCAGAGGCGGCCATGACTTCGTCCCAACACGAATCCTTGGCGGCGAGGGCTGCGTAGGCTCTCCTGTCGCCGGTGCGCTCCTTCCAGCTCGTGGCGGCACATTCTCAACCATATCGCAGGGAGTGCAGTCATGCGCACGCATATCAAGGTGGTGGCCATCGTCAACATCCTCTACAGCGCGCTTGGTCTGCTGGCGGCGGTCGGTGTGCTGTTGGGCGGTATCTTCGGCGGCATCTTCTCGGGCGGCCTCTTCAGCTTTCTCGCGGTCACGGTCGCCAGCGTGATCGGTGCAGTGATGCTCGGCGCGTTCAGCCTGTTTGGCGTCATCGCCGGATTCGGCTTGCTGAATCATCAGCAGTGGGCTCGTTACGTCATTCTTGCTGTGTCCGCGTTTCGGCTCTTCAAGTGGCCGTTCGGTTCACTGTTTGGCGCCTACTCGCTCTGGGTTCTGCTGAACGACGAGACCCAGCACGAGTTCGCGACGGCCATGTAGCGGAGGGTTGTGTCGCCGAAGTGCTCGTTGACCGCGAGACTTCGGCGACACGAGCATTAACGTCGCATCCACGCTCAGGGCGCCGCGGGTCGGCCGTCACTGAGGTAGCGCGAAAACGACGCTCGGCTCTGAATGGATTGCGCGATTCGCCGGGCAACGGTGACGTTGCCCACTGGTGTGACATGGAACCAGTCGAAGTAAATGGCTTGACCCTCGCTATCGAAGGCGTCTCGCAGATCAATGAGTGGAGCGACCGGCGTCCCCGCGAACTCACGCTTCGATGCCGCGAGCATCGCATCGAAGGCGGTGCGGAAGAACGTTCTGACGGTGGGTGTCATGGTTGCCGAGACCGACTGTTCTTCGGCGATCAGCTTCTTGTTCCCCAGAGCGATCATCGGCTGCAGGAAAAACAACACGTCGAAGCCGTATCCGACGCCCAGCGCGGCCACGGTTCGATGGTTGGCGTCGTGCACGTCCGCGGTGGCGACCGCGAGCGAGTCGGCGTTGATACCCAGCGCGCGGAACCCTGGAGTGGTGTCTGCTCCGCTGGCGCGACGGCGTAGCTCGAGGGCGAACTCCGGCAAGGCAATGGACTGGAACCACGCCGTGAATGGGGCCGTGTTGTACACACGCTTCTCCACCGCACGTTCGTCCTGAAACGACCCTGGCTCGCCGGAGCGCATCGCGTAGTTGGCGTCGTTCAAACCATCGTAGAACACCACGAGATCGGGCCGCCGCCTGCGCCGAAGTTCACGCTCAAGTCGCATGACCTGCTGGGTGCTGTTGTAGGCGCGCTCGCTGTGATTGACCACGCACACGGGGCGATCCTGTCGCGTATCGAGGGTGTGATGCAGCAAGGCGGGAATGGTGAGGCTATCCGGTGCGCCGTAGCCCCACATCGTGGACCCGCCGAACGCCCAGATGACAAACGCCCCCGCGCGACACTCGTCGCCGGGCGTGACTCGGCGGCCCTCGTCATTCACATTGATGAGCGCGCCCTTGAAGGGTGCGCCCTCCCACATCATCCAGCGTGTCCACCGATACAGGGCAATGACTTTCGGATACTCCGCGCGGTAGGCCGTATTCCACGGTTGGGCGGCGTACCAGGGCAGGGTGACAGTTCCAAGGTATCGCTCGCGCGGGAGCCGTTTCATGGCGGCCTTGGCCGCGACATTGAGCAGAATCAACAGCACGATGGTGTTCAACAGCACGAGCGCGGTGCCCTTCCACAGCGAGGACACCGTGGTATCGAAGGTGCCCAGCAGCAGCAATACCGTTCCCAGCATCGCACTGGCGAGTTGCAGTCGTCCGAACGACACAGGAACGCCGCGCGCGACATCGAGCAGCACACTGGAAAGCAGGAGCACGATGCCCGCACCGATCAATAGCCGGCGGTTGCGATGGGTCCAGGTCGTCATCTTGCGGTTGGGAATCGGTTGAACGGTATCGGCTGCCCGTCACTGAGGCGTGGCGAATGGTGACGCTAGTTCGGCCGTTTCGTCACTCTCACACGCCCGTCTGCCACGCCCGTGCGGTGGTCGAAAGCTATCGGCAGCGGGTGCGTCGCGGCGTATCGTGCGGTATCGTATGCAGATTCCATCTTTGCAAGGGGCTTCTTTGTCGACTGGCAGTTCGTACATCCTTGGACTCTCCGCGTTTTACCACGACAGTGCGGCGTGCCTGTTGCGCGACGGTGAAATCATCGCCGCGGTTTCCGAGGAGCGACTGTCCCGCATCAAGGGCGACCCGGCGTTTCCTGCCCGGGCGGTCTCGTACTGTCTCGCCCACGCGGGGATCGCCGCCAGCGATTTGACGGCGGTGGGGTTCTACGACAAGCCGGTTGCCAAGTTCGAGCGAATCCTCGAGACGTACCTGGGAGTGGCCCCGCGTGGCTTCAAGCAGTTTGCCATGGCCGGCCCGCTCTGGATCAAGGAGAAGCTGTTCATGGAGAAGCAGATCCAGGCGGGGCTTCCGGGATACGAGGGTGAGGTACTGTACGCTGAGCATCACGAATCGCATGCCGCCAGTGCCTTCTTTCCGTCGCCGTTCGAGGAAGCCGCGGTGCTGACGATGGATGGCGTGGGCGAGTGGGCCACCAGCTCGTTCGGCGTCGGGCGTGGGAACGATCTGGAGCTCCTGCAGGAGATGCGCTGGCCGGATTCGATTGGGCTACTCTACTCCGCCATCACGTACTACATCGGCTTCAAGGTCAACTCGGGCGAGTACAAGGTGATGGGGTTGGCGCCGTACGGCCGACCTACCTACGTCGACCTGATCTACGAGCATCTCATCGACCTGCGTGAGGACGGCTCGTTTCGGCTGAACCAGACCTACTTTGACTATCTCGCTGGTCTCACCATGACCAACGACCGGTTCCATACCCTGTTTGGCGGCCCGCCGCGGAAGCCGGAATCGAAGCTGACGCAGAAGGAAATGGATCTGGCGCGTTCAGTGCAGGAAGTCACGGAGGAAGTCATGCTTCGCATCGCGCGTACCGTGCGCAAGGCCACGGGTATGCGCCGATTGTGTCTCGCCGGCGGCGTCGCCCTCAATTGCGTCGGGAACGGGCGAATCCAGCGCAGCGGGCTCTTTGACGAACTGTTTGTGCAGCCAGCCGCCGGCGACGCCGGTGGCGCGCTTGGCGTCGCGAAACTCGCGTGGCACCGCCACTTCAAGCAGCCGCGCGTGGTCGTTCCGGGACGCGATAGCATGAAGGGTGCGTATCTGGGCCCGGCGTTCAGCGATGACGAGATTGCCGCCACGCTCACTGCGCGCGGCGCTGTTTTCACCCGGGTCGAGAAGCCGGCGCTGTTCGACCACGTGGCGCAGGCGATCGCCGACGGGAAGATCATCGGCTGGTTCAATGGCCGCATGGAGTTCGGGCCGCGCGCGCTTGGTGCACGCTCCATCCTCGGTGATCCGCGGAGTCCGTCCATGCAGTCGGACATGAACATGAAGATCAAGTTCCGCGAGGGGTTTCGTCCGTTCGCGCCAAGTGTCCTTCGGGAACGGTCCGCCGAGTATTTCGACCTCGATGCGGAATCGCCATACATGCTCCTGGTCGCACCAGTGCAAGCGTCGCGGCAGATTCCGATGACGGAGACACAGCAGCGCGACTTGTGGGGCATCGCCATGCTGAACGTACCACGCTCTGACATCCCTGCGGTGACGCACATCGACTATTCCGCGCGGGTGCAGACGGTGGATCGTGAGGTCAGCCCCGACTACTACGATCTCATCGCGGCCTTCGATCGCCTGACCGGCTGCCCCGTGGTCATCAATACCTCGTTCAATGTTCGTGGCGAGCCAATTGTCTGCACCCCGGACGATGCGTACGCCTGCTTCATGCGCACGCACATAGATCTGCTGGTCCTCGGTTCCTGCGTGCTGCAAAAATCAGAGCAACCCACCTGGGTGGAGACAGAAGCGTGGCAGAGCAGCTTTCAACTCGACTGAGCGCCAAAGAGGGGCGGTCGTTCGCCTACACGGTAGGCCTGGCTTTCGCGGTCTTTGGCGTGATCGCGTGGTGGCGCGGGCACAGCGATTCGTGGAAGGTCTTCGGCACCCTCAGCAGCCTGTTGCTCGTAGCTGGTACCGTGATTCCACGGCAGCTCGGGCCAGTGCAGCGCGCGTGGATGGGGCTCGCGCACGCGATCTCGAAGGTCACGACGCCCATTTTCATGGGGGTCGTCTACTTTCTGGTCATTACGCCCATCGGTCTGGTGATGCGCCTGTTCGGGCGACAGCCGATGCGACACGCAGAGCGGAACGGCGGATTCTGGAGTGCGCCGCCGTCAGGCGGCCGTTCCGATATGGAACGGCAGTTCTAATTCGTCAACATACTGGATACAGGAAGGCGCGATGGCCAGCCGTGGGTTGCTGCGGGAGCTGTGGTTGTACATGCGTGACCGCAAGAAGTGGTGGTTGTTGCCCATTCTTGTTGTCCTGCTCATAGTCGGCGGCTTGCTCGTTTTTGCGCAGGGATCGGCGCTGGCGCCATTCATCTATACGATCTTTTAGTCGACCATCCGCTGACCCCACTCGATCACGCGCCGCTTGTTGCGGTGCGGCGGGTCGGGGTCAGATCGCCGGCGGCTCGACCCCCATGGTGCCGTGTACGGTATGTTCGGGTGCACCGGTGAGCAGGTAGTCCACGACTTCCACGCCCTGCATGGCCGAGTGATCCTGATTGGAGACTTCGTACTTCCA
>JANNEV010000435.1:0-3376 GCA_031379145.1 Gemmatimonadaceae bacterium | reverse complement strand
CCTTGAGCGCCGGCAGCCCATGGTGTCGCGAGCAGCGCTGTCGCGAGGGTTGCCCGCGCGAGTGACCGGCACGAGACGGCGCGCATCGCCCGGTCTTCCGTTTGATGTCGTGGAACGGCGGGACGCGGAGTCGAGCCGGTGTGGCGGAAATTGAACATTGCAAGACTCCTGATGATGAGAACTCCGTGTCTCCGGATTGGCAGCGAATGTGGCTGCCAATCCATCACGAGAACCAGGGCGGGCGATCAACCCGTCGCACGCCCTGCTTCTCGCTGCCCAATCGTTCACCATTCATTGCCGCCCCCGCTGTCACCGCCTGGCCTCTTGCGCATTGAAGTCATTCACTACCCTCGCACTATCCATCACTGATTGTCGTGTCAACCGGCTCCTCGCCGCGCCACGTCACTCAGGGGGTCGTCGGCGCCGCACGTCGCGTTGACACGCGCATCTCGAACTCCTGCACCTCCCGTTCGACAACGTCGACCGCTTTGCCGTAGCGCTGCTGAAGCTGGCCAATCAGTTGTTCGCGCTTGCCGGCAATGACGTCCATGTCATCGTCCGTCAACTTGCCCCACGTCTCCCGGATTTCGCCCTTCAGCTCCGTCCAATTGCCTTTGATCGTCTGCGTGTTCATGTGCATGTGCTCCTGTTGAGGGGTAGAGGGTTTCGGTCTGCACGAACGACGGGGCGTCGAAGGCCGTCGTGGCGACCAATCGCAGCCCGGAGTGGAACGACCGTTGGCGTCCCGAATGGCGCCGATTGGTGGGCCGTGGGCGCTGCGTTAAACGGACCACTGCCAGCAGTGGGAGCTCCGCTTCGTTGGGGGGCAATACGTCGTCACTCCATTCGGCGGTCATCGACTCCCGCTGGGCCAGCAGCTGCTGGGCCAGTGCCATCGCGAGCTTGTAGGCGCGCCGGCTTTCCAGGATCGCCCTGACCAACTGTCGTGTGCCCATGTCGAAGGCAGCATCGAGATTCACATCCTTGCTGGACATGCGCAGTTACTCCGCGGTCCGTTGGTGTTGATGGCCAGATGTACCGGTCATCCTGGGTGGTGTTCGCGAGTGAATAGTCGTGCGTCCCGGGTCGACGCACCATCGTTCGGGCGGTTGATCTTTGGACTCACTCCTGCGAGCGAGGTCCTCATCCTCCGCGATGACCGTCTGGGTGGAGCCTGCACGATCGAACGCCGCGCTGATCGGGAGATCCGCGCGGCGTTCGAGAACCCGTGACCCCAATGCGCTAGTTGGTGAGCATGATCAACACGCGGCGATTCGTAGCCCGGCCGTTGTCGGTGACGTTCGGAGCAATCGGATCGGACTCGCCCGCGGTGCGTGCATTGACGCGGGTGTCCGCGACACCTTTCGACACCAGGTACGCTTTGGCTTGGTCGGCCCGGGCCTGCCCGAGTTTCACATTGGCCTGTTCACTGCCGATGGCGTCGGTATTGCCCGTGACATCAATCGTGCGCGACGCGTTCACCGGGGATGTCAACGACTCCGCAATCTTGTCCAGAATGACTTTGGCCTCTGGGGTGATGTCGCTCTTGTTGAACCCGAAGTTGATCGCACCGATCACGATTGCGTGTGCTGCTGGTCCAGCGGTGCGCACTGTGTCAATACGCTGGATGAACTGCGTGTCGCGCTGAATCCGGGTCTCGGTCACGCGCACAGTGTCGTACTGGATGCGTGGTTTGCGCGGATTCGCGAAGAACGAAAGGCTGAGCCCCGCTTGGGCACCGAGATTGAGCCCCGTGGCTCGCCCACCGGGCGTAACATCGGCGTCGGCCGGCACGATGTAGGTTCCGGTCCCCTCAACGCGCGCCGACAGGCGGTTGTTGAATACAAACCGCATGCCAACGAGTCCCTGCGGGCCACCGCCGCGGGGGGCCACGGCACGCACGCGGCCGAACGAGTGGTAACCGTAGCCGGCCCCAAGCAGCAGCTTGAGTTTCTCGGACAGCGGGTGATTGTACGTCAATCGGTACGACCAGAGCGCGTCGGAAACCGTCCGCAGCGAATCGCGGCCCGCATCGCCGGTAAGCGGCCGGTTGACGTCGGCGTCGGCGTAGCTGAGTTCGAGTTCGGCGAGCCAGTTGCGGAACGCGTAGATGCCAACACGTCCGCCCGCGCCCAGTGACGAATTGAGCTGCAGCGTATCCATGTACTTTGTGTAACGTCCGAACGCGCCGATTTCGATGGCGCCCTGGCGTTGTGCACGGGCCGTTGATGGCATCGTGAACGCGACGACAGCACCGAGCAGTGCGCCCTGTGTGATCCTACGTAGAGTGGGCATAGTATTGTTGGTGGAATTGGAGTGATGGCCAACGAGTGTGGTATCCGCGCGCATGGCCAGTTCGAACTCTCGTAAGGCTGCACACGTACAGTGTCGTCGCGCCGTGCGTGTCCGCTCCATTGAAAGTGGACAATGGATCAGGGGCGTGTTCGGGAATCGCCCCGCCGTTAGCGCGGCGGGCGGAGGTGCTCATCTGGGCGCACGAAAGACGTGTCGCCCTGGCGTGACCGACTAGCGCATGTAGCGGTAGAGTCCGACGAGTCCGACCACAGCGCCGCCAATCGCCACGGCACTACCACCGTCACCGCCGATGAGCAGGCCGGTCACCACCGCGGCAGCGCCGACACCCATGAGCGCGAGGTTGGGTCCGACGTTTGCGCCGGCATCATGAGGCGTGGGCATCGGTACAAGTGGTGACGTCCGTTTCGCCGCCACCAACGCGGCCGGCGCCAGTCGTGGACCGGAGAGAGGGACGCTGGTGGAAGCGGTCGGTGACGGGACGCTGGGGTTCAGGCTGCTGGGGTTCAGGCTGCTGGCGACCAACGCGCTGGAGTCGACCGGTAGCAGACCCGTGTTGGACTGGGCGAACAGGGCCGCTGGAAGCGTCAGTGCCGTCAGCATGAAGGCGACGCGCGCGCAGCGAATGCGGATGTATTGTGCGGTCATGGTCTCGAGTCTCACGGCAACCGATGAGGGTCGCCGATGCAGGTGGGTGCTGCGCAACGGAGAGGAGCGATCTCGACACCGTTGGTCGAATGCAACATGAAACGATCAACGACTACCTGGCGGCGGTGCGGGCCGAGTTGTTCGCGTAAATGGCCACCTCAATTCGCCGGTTTGTCTGACGCCCTGTTTCGGACTCATTGGACGCGAGGGCCTCGGTCTCGCCCCGCCCCGCCGTGCGCAGTCGGGCGGATCCGACCCCCTGGCCGCCGAGATAGAGCGAAGCCGCATTCGCGCGACGGAGCGATATATCCTGATTGTAGGCCGTGGTCCCGAGGGCATCGGTGTGTCCCTCGATCAGGAGGTCGGTCTTGGGAGACTTGGTGAGGCTGGCCGCCAGTTTGCGGAGATTCTGCGC
>JANNEV010000418.1:0-9233 GCA_031379145.1 Gemmatimonadaceae bacterium | reverse complement strand
GTGGACGCCGATCAAGTGGGCGAGGATCTCGGTGTCGGTGGACGAGTGGAAGTCGTGTCGAGGCCAGGCGAGGGATCGGTCTTTACGCTCGTGCTTCCGGTGGCGCGCTGATTCCGGAGGACGCGGACCGACCTGTCCCCTCCAGAGTGCTCCGTTAGATTGGTCGTACTATGAACACGACTGCAATCACCAGCGTCTTCAACGACGGCGTCATCGCGGAACAGTTTGAGCGCTATCGTCACGATCCCACCAGCGTGGACGAGACGTGGCGTCAGTACTTTTCCATCGCCGAGGCACTGTTCGTCGGCGAATCCGCTGCCCAGCGCGTCCCGGGAGTGACGGGTGCCGCACCGTCCGCTGGGGGCGCATACGATCTTGAAATGTTGCGCAAGGCAGCGGGCGCCGCCGAGCTCCAGCAGGCTGTCCGTAGCTACGGGCATCTCGCCGTGCAGCTCGATCCGCTGGGAACACGGCCGCCGGGCGCGGATGAGTTAACCGCCGAGTACCACGAAATCACCGAGGCCGATCTCGCGCTCATTCCCGGTGCGGCCCTGGGCGATCTGCGGTTCGCGACGGCGGCGGATTCGATTCGCCGGAAGCGTGAGGTGTATTGCTCGCACATCGGGTACGAGGTCTGGCATCTGCACGCGGACGCCGAGCGTGAGTGGTTCCGCGTGGCCTTCCGCGATGGCGTGTTGACGCGCGACCTGACGGCCGAGGAAAAGGTCGCGATGCTGCACCGGCTCAACGAAGTGGACGGACTGGAGCGTTTCCTCGGGCGCGCGTATGTCGGCTACAAGCGTTTTTCCGTCGAAGGGACGGACATGCTTGTTCCGATGCTCGACGAGGTGATCAACGCCTCCGGTCGCACCGGTGCCCGCGAGATCGTCATCGGCATGGCGCATCGTGGTCGACTGAACGTGCTGACGAACGTGATGGGCAAGCCTTTCGAAACGCTGTTTGCTGAATTCGAAGGCCGTCATGATCACGCCGACGAGAACGCTACCGGCGATGTGAAGTATCATCTGGGCTACGCCGGAATGCGCATCGTTGACGGCCAGGAAGTTCGGATGCGACTGGTGCCCAACCCGTCGCATCTGGAAGTGGTCAATCCGGTCCTCGAGGGCATCGCGCGCGCATTGCAGCGCCTGCCGCACGATCACTCGCAGCGCGACGAGAGCCGAGTCCTGCCGGTGGCCATCCATGGTGACGCCGCCTTTCCCGGTGAAGGTATCGTCGCGGAGACGCTCAATATCTCGCGCCTGAACGCGTATCGCACGGGCGGTACGATTCACATCATCGTGAACAATCAAGTCGGATTTACCACCGATCCATCGGACGCGCGCTCCACGTACTACGCGTCGGATCTCGCCAAGGGCTTCGAGATTCCGATCTTCCACGTGAACGGTGACGATGCGCAGGCATGCATCACGGCGGTACGTCTGGCGTGCGCCTATCGCGCAACGTTCAGGAAGGACGTGCTGATCGATCTGGTCGGCTATCGTCGTCATGGGCACAACGAAGGCGATGAGCCGACGTACACACAGCCCAACCGCTACGCACTGATCAAGGCACACCCCACGGTTCCGCAGGCGTGGGCGCAACGCCTGGTTGCCGAGGGGGTACTGACGGCGGACGACGCGACCACCATTGAGCAGAGCGTGACTGGGCGATACGTCGCGCTGCACGCACGGTTCAAGGCATCGTTGCTGGCCACGGAGACGCACGCGCCGTGGCCGGCCGAGGAGCCGCCGCCGTCGCCACCGGTGCAAACGGCCGTCGCGGTCGATCGGTTGCTGCAGCTGAATGAAGCGCTGCTCACCTGGCCGTCCACGTTCACGCCGCATCCGCGTCTCGCCAAACAGCTGGAACGTCGTCGCGAAGCCATGGGCGAGGCGGGCGGTATTGACTGGGGGCACGCCGAGGCGCTGGCGTTCGGCACGCTGCTGCAAGAGGGCCTGTCCATTCGCATGACCGGGCAGGACGTGGAGCGCGGTACGTTCTCGCATCGTCACGCCGTGCTGAACGACGTGGAGACCGGCCGCAAGTACACACCGTTGGCGAACGTGGACGGTGTCCGGGGCGCCTTCGAGATCTTCAACTCGGCGCTCTCCGAGACGGCGGTGCTCGCGTACGAGTACGGATTCAGTACGGTGGCCACCGAAACGCTCACGCTCTGGGAAGCGCAGTTCGGTGACTTTGTCAACGTCGCACAACCGATCATCGATCAGTTCATCGCCGCCGATCGCGCCAAGTGGGGGCTGGATTCCGGGATTGTCATGTTGCTGCCGCATGGCTACGAAGGGCAGGGACCGGAGCATTCCAGTGCGCGGCTCGAGCGGTTCCTGCAATTGTGTGCCGAGGGGAACATGACTGTGGCATACTGCAGCACACCAGCGCAGTACTTTCATGCGTTGCGGCGTCAGGCGCTCACGGAGAATCGGCGCCCGCTCATCTGCATGCAGCCCAAGTCGTTGCTCCGTCTACCGCAGGCGGCATCGCACCTGCAGGATCTGTCCACCGGTGCCTTCCAGCCGGTGATCGATGATCCCATCGCCGCGAGGAATCGCGACGAGGTGCGTCGGGTGGTGTTCTGCACCGGGAAGCTCTATTACGATCTGGCCATGTCCGACGCGCGTGGCTCGGGTGTCGCGCTGGTGCGAGTGGAACAGCTGTATCCCTGGCCGCACGACGAGATCGCGTCCGTGATGGAACGGTACAACTCGGTGGAGCAGGTGGTCTGGGCGCAGGAAGAGCCGAAGAATCAGGGCGCGTGGACGTACGTGCACCCACGACTGCGCGCGTCCGCCGGAGCGGCCGTTGGCGTGCGATACATCGGGCGGCAGGAACGCGCGAGCCCAGCCGAGGGGCACAAGAATGTGCACGATATGGAGCAGGCGCGCATCGTCTCGACGGCACTGGACGCCGGCGACAGTGACATCGAACGCCCCGCCCTGCGGGTGATGCAGTGAATGACGCAGCGAGCAACGCGTTACGCCGTTGCGCGTTTCGCCCGTTGTCATCTGTTCGCGTGAGCGCCGCAGCTGTTGCTGCGGCGCTTGTCGTTGGCGCATCAGCCGTCTCGGTCACGACACTGCGGGCGCAGAACCTCGTCGCGACAGAACGAGGCGCGGCGGCCCTCGGTTCGGTGCTTGCCAGTATCGGAACCACGGGACGCGTGCTCACCGTGGCTGCACATCCGGATGACGAGGATACAGAGTTCATCGCCTGGCTCACCCGTGGACGGCACGTGGAGACGGCCTACCTCTCGCTGACGCGGGGGGACGGCGGACAGAATCTGCTGGGCAACGAGCTCGGGGAAGCGCTCGGCGCGATCCGCACGCAGGAACTCCTGGCCGCGCGACGGATAGACGGCGGTCGGCAGTTCTTCACGCGCGCGTACGATTTTGGCTTCAGCAAGAGCGCCGAGGAGACGTATGAGCACTGGCCCAAGGACTCGATTCTCGGCGATGTGATTCGTGTGGTCCGCGCGTTTCGTCCGCAGGTCATGGTAGGATTTTTCAGCGGCACGCCGCGAGACGGCCATGGCCATCATCAGGTCTCCGGCTTGCTGGCGCGTGAAGCGTACGAGTTGGCGGCAGATACGGTGCGTTTCCCGGTGGCCGGGTTCGGACTACCCTGGACGCCGAGCAAGTTCTACCGTAGTGCTCGCCGCAACGTGGCTGACGGATCATTGCGGATGAACGTCGGCGAGTATGATGCGCTGCTTGGTCGCAGCTATTTCGAAATCGCCGCTGAGAGTCGATCGCAACACAAGTCGCAGGGCTTTGGCGTGCTGCAGCGGAAGGGCGTGATTCTCGATGCCGTGCTCCGTGAGGCCGCACGCGTGGGGCCGGCCGATTCCACGCTGGAGCGGGCGCTCTTTGACGGTGTGGACACAACATGGGCGCCGCTTCGGGCGAAGGCACCGGCTGCGGTCCGGCCGTTGCTCGACTCCGCACTGGCTCTGGTGGCGGACGCCAAGATTCGGTACCGCGCGGAGCAGCCGAGTCCCGTGGTCGCCCCACTGGCCTCGGCGCTCAACTTGATTCGACAGGTGCGTGCCAGCATCGGGACGATCCCCCCGATGTTGATGTCCATGCGTGCGGGTGCCGTCCCCCGAATGGGCGCACGACGTGCGACCGATGCCGACGCCGCCTTGGCGGACGCTCTGGCGTTGACCGACGCCCGCATGGAGCAGGCCATCGTGTTGGCGGCCGGTGTGGCGGTTGAAGCCACGGCACCCAAGGCCGTCTTTCCTGTGCGCGAGGCGGCGAAGGTGCTGGTAGGCGATTCGATAGCGGTGGGTATCACCGTCTTCAATCGCGGCGTGCTCCCCGTGACGCTCGTTGGCGCGCACATTCGCGACAATCCGCAACAGTTGGGCGTCGCCAGGTCGACCCCGGCCCTCATTGCCCCGGATAGTGCGATGACCGTGCGGCGATTCGCGGTGGCGTTTGAAAACACGGCGCCGTGGTGGCGCGTGAATGGGAGGCGACAGCAGGATTGGTTTCAAACTCCGATCGACGCGCTCGACGAGGCGCAACAGCAGGATCGCACGGCGACCGTGGCGCGGGTGGATCTCGAGATTGCGGGCGCGCGAGTGTCGGTTGCCGCGCCAGTGGTGAACCGCTACGCCGATCCGATTCGTGGCGATCTACAGGTGCCGGTGGCTGCCGTGAAAGGCATCACGATCGGGCTGGAGAACGTCATTGAGTACATTCGCGCGGGGGTGCCCGTCGAGCGCGAGTTACGGATTCGATTGGAGTCGGCGTACGACAGCGATGCCAAGGTCTCCGTCACGCTCGATCTGCCGAAGGGCCTCGTGGCAGACTCCGCGATGCGTACGCGCGTGCTAACCCCCGGAGTTGCCGCCACCGTGGCGTTTCGACTGCGCGGGATGCTGCCCGCGGGGCGTCACCAGATCGGTGCGTTCGCGACGCATGACAGCGTGACGTCGACGACGGGCTTCTTTACCATCAACTACGAGCACATCAACCCGCAGCGTATCTATGCCGCTTCCGGCATGTACCTGTCGGCGGTGAGCGTCAAACTGAAGCCGCGTGCGCGCGTCGGCTACATCGTTGGCGTCGGTGATCGCGGAATGGATGCCCTGCAGCAGCTCGATGTCCTGGTGGAGAAGATTGAACCGGCGCTCCTGGGCAGCACCGATCTCTCCCGCTTTTCCTCCATCGTAATCGGGCCTCGCGCCTACGAGGCCAACGAAATCCTCGTGAAGCAGAACGGACGCCTGTTGGACTATGCGAAGCGTGGCGGTACCCTCGTTGTGCAGTACGGCGCGCAGGACATGAATCGCTTTCCGGTGACTCCGTATCCGCTGCAGTGGACTCGACCAGCCGCGCGCGTCACCATGGAGCAAGCGCCAGTCACGGTGCTGCAACCGTCATCGCCGCTGCTCACCACGCCAAACGCGATCGGCGCGGCGGACTGGAACGACTGGGTACAGGAACGCGCCACGTACATGCCCACGACCATCGATCCACGCTATACGCCGCTGTTGAGCATGCGGGACCCGGGAGAGCCGGAAAACATTGGCGCACTTCTGGTTGCGTCCGTGGGGAAAGGCCAGTACGTGTACGTCACGCTGGCGCTGTTCCGGCAACTGCCCAACGGCGTGCCCGGTGCGGCGCGCATCCTGCTGAACCTCGTCCATGCAACGCCGGGCGCGGTGCCGCCCAGGATGTAGCCGTGCCGTGCGAGCGCGGTGCTACGAAGCGCGCGCCGACTTGCCGCCGATACTGAGAACGGCACCGACGACGACCACCGTGATCGCCCCGATGACGTTGTACCACAGAAACGCCACCGTGGGGGCGCCATACGATACCGCGCCCACGGTCGCCATTCCCGCAAGCAGCCCACCAAAAGCGCCAAGCGCGTTCGTGCGCGGAATCATCGCCAGCAGGAAGACGCCGAGAATCGAACCGTAAAAGAAGGAACCGAATCGGTTCACCACCTCAATGAGCGAGCCGAGTGTGGCCGCTTTCGTGGCGACGACGCAGGCGAAGATTCCCCAGAGCGCCGTCGCCCACTTGGAGACGGTCAGATAGTGCGCGTCACTGGCCGTTGGCTTCACCCAGCGGGTGTAGAAGTCGATCACGGTCACCGTCGACAGCGAATTGAGCTCCGCCGCGATACTCGACATGGCTGCGGCGAGCACGGCCGCCAAAAAGACGCCGGCCAGACCGAGCGGCAAATGGTCGAGCACGAAGCGCGGAATGATGTAGTTGACGTCTTTTGACGACTCTCCCGTCACGCGTGCCGCCGTGGCCAGCGCCTCCGCGCGTATGACATTCACCTCTGCTTCGCGTTCCTTGAAGGTCGTGAGTGTGCCGGACGTGGTAAGGGCGTTACCCGCGCGCTGTGCCTCGGAGGCCGCGACCGCCGCACGCTGCCGCAGCGCGATTGCGCTGGTGTAGCGTGATTCCAACGCGGCATAGCCGACGGCATCGGCAGCGCGCACCTGACGTTCGTGCGATGGATTGTACAGCAACGGCGCAGGCTCAAACAGGTAGAACAGGAACACGAAGATGCCAATGAGCAGAATCAGCGCCTGCAGCGGGATCTTCCAGTAGGCACTCATCAACAGCGAACTGCGCGCCTCCCCCACCGACCTGGCGGCGAGGTATCGCTGCACCTGACTCTGGTCCGTCCCAAAGTATGAGAGCATCAGAAACGTGCCGCCCAGAATTCCCGACCAGAAGGTGTACGTCTTTGTGAGGTCGAAGGAGAAGTCGAAGACCTGCAGGCGCCCGGTTGCGCCAGCAATGCGCAGTGCTTCGTCCATCGGGATGGGCATCTGGATGATAAGCACGACGACAATGGCGAGCAGGGCAAACACGATCACGAACATCTGCTTCACATCGGCCCACGTCACCGCTTGCACGCCGCCCAACACGGTATACACGATGGTGGGCGCGCCGAACAGCACGACGCACCACACGAGATTCCAGCCGAAGATGGCGGAAAACACCACCGCTGGCGCGGCGATGATGGTGCCGCAGGACATGCCGCGCGACAGCAGAAACAGAAAGCTCGTGAGAGATCGGGTTTTCGCGTCGAAACGGCGTTCCAGGTACTCGTACGCCGTGTAGACCTTGGCGCCGTGCAGAAACGGCACCAGCGTGACGCCCAACAGCACCATTGCGATAGGCAGCCCGAAGTAGAACTGTACGAAGCGCAGTCCATCGGTTGCGCCTTGCCCAGTGGTCCCAATAAGCGTGACCGCAGAGAGCTGCGTGGCCATCACCGAGAGCCCAACTGCCCACCAGGGCAAACTGCGGTTGGCCAGGAAGTATTCTTCGATGTTGGTCGTACCGCGTGTGCGGCGGAGGCCATCCCAAACGACGACCACCAGATAGATCACAACGATGACCCAATTGATCCAATGCACGGGGTCAGCTCGTGTAGCGATACTGCAGGAGCCAGAGCAGCGCGAGCGCTACCGTCTGGATGGCGAGCACGCGCCACAGTGTCGTGCGGAACGGAGTGGACATGCCTGAAACGTACCGCGTAGCGACGGGACATGGGCAGCGACATATTCCCGAAGGCTCGACGCCATTGTCGGGCCGCGGCGGTTCGTTGGCGACTCGGCGAGACCATTCCATGAACGCTCCCCCGGCCCTGCGGGACGCTCCAATGCCAGACGCATTCCTGCAGCATGGACCACGGCGAGGCACGAAATGAGCGACGGACGGTCGCCGCTCGTCGTTGCGTTGCCGGCGTTGATTGACGCACAGCCGGATGCGGCGATCCTCTTTGCTGCGGACGACGGCGTGCTGGAATGCAATGCGCTGGCTAGAACGCTCTTCGCCCTCGATACGCGTCTGCCGCTGGAGCGGCAACAGGCGGCCGATGTGCTGGGGACCTTGCATGGAGAGATTCTCGCCGCGATGGAGCGCGCGCGGGCGTGTGGCCGCGGGCAGCGCTTCGTAGCCCATGACGCTCGGCGGAGCACCGCGCTCGACCGCTGGTTCGACGTGCAGGTGGTGCCGTTGCCCGACCGCATGATGCTGGTCACGGCGGCAGACGTGACCGCGCGGGAGGCCGGGCAGGAGCAACTCCGCCGGGAGGCGCGGCAGCACGCGGTGTTGCTGACGCTCGTACCGGCTGCTGTTCGCGTCGTCGACCTTTCTGGTGGGCTCACCATGGTCAGCCCTGGGGTGGGCGCTCCAGGCGCAGCGCTGGAGCCCACGACACTACGGGAACTGTGGGAACGCGACGCGCCGAGCGATCCGGCCACAGGAACGCCAGTGCCGTATCTGGAGACCCCGGGGCTGCGCGCGCTCTCTGGAGAGACGGTCCGAGGCAGCGTGATGTACGTGAGTCGGGAACCGGATGGCCAGCGCAGGCTGATTGAGGCATGGGCAAGTCCGATACGAGACGAGACGGACCTCATTGCGGGAGCGCTGCTGTTCGATGTCGTCGTCGACAGCCTTTCCTCGGGGCCGGCAGGGGAGAGTGCGGCGTCGTCGGAGTTACGCCAGCAACGAATGGCTGCGATGAGCCAACTCGCGGCTGGTCTGATGCACGATATCAACAATGTCCTCAGCCCGATCGTGGCGGCCGCGTTTCTGCTGCATCATCACGCAGAGTCTCCGGCGCTGGTGCGGGAATACGCGGACCGCGTCGCGGAGTCGGCGGGTTCGATGTCGACCCTCGCCGCGCGACTCGGTCGCTTCATTCGGCAACAGCCGGAACGCATGCATGACGACGGGCTGATCGACCTGCGGGTGCTCGCCAATGAGGTACTGGAGTCGATCCAGATCGACGGAGTGCTGGCAGCGAGCGGCCGTGAAATCACGATGTCTTACCATCTGGAAACCGTGGCGCCGATCCATGGCGTCGCTGGCGACATGCGGGAGGCGGTGCGGCATCTCGTCGAAAACGCCATCGAGGCCATGCGGCACGGCGGCACCCTCACCGTGCGTACGTTCGGTGACGGCGACGACGTGTGCCTTTCGCTGCAGGACACCGGCGTGGGCATGCCGTTGGCGGTTGGGCAGAGAGCATTCGACCCATGGTTCAGTACCAAGGGATCGGGTCGCAAGGGACTCGGCCTCTCCGAGGTCTATGGGGTGGTGCGCCGACACGGCGGCGAAACGCAGCTCGTCTCCGCAAGGGGAGAGGGCACCACGGTGACGATCCGGCTGCCGCGCGCAGAGTTCGTTACATAGCGTCGGATGTGTCAACCCGTTGCGGCGAGTCGACTTGGC
>JANNEV010000695.1:0-38917 GCA_031379145.1 Gemmatimonadaceae bacterium | reverse complement strand
CCGACCTGCCTGAGCGGAGCTCCTCGAGGCCGACCGCGTCACGCGGCAAGCCTGCGGTGAGGTTCTCCGCACCGCTGGGTGTGATGAGAATTTCGTCCTCGATGAACACCGCGACGCGTTCGTCGTGATTGTAGTACCAGGGTTCGATGGTGAAGATCATTCCTGCGGCCAGTGGGACATCTGGCAGCGACGGATCTCCGCTGTCGAGCCCCAGATGGTGGCCGAAGTACAGGGGTGCCTGCATGTAGGGCCTGGCGGCAACAGGTATGGCCGCAGCGGCGGTCCGTTGCAGCGCAGCCAGCGTGATGCCCGGTCGCGCAGCGGCAATGACGGCATCGGAGATCTGGCGAACCATCTCGACCAGCTCCCGCTGGCGTGGTGTAAAGCGCTCGCCCACCGGAAACGTGCGCCCGACATCGCTGACATAGTGATCACGCTCGCATCCGACGTCGTAGATCACCAGCTCCCCAGCGCGCATGATGCGATTGCGTCGGTCGTAGTGCGCGCCAAGAATGCGCCAGGGCCACAGCGAGTTGTCGCCCGACTTGACGATGGGTGTGAACGCATCGCGCTGCGCACCCAATGCCATGCAGTCGGCGCTGAATGCACCAGTGAGGGTCCGTTCGTCGACGTTGGGGGCAACGCGCGCGGCCCCTCGCGCGATGGCAATTGAGGTGACCCGCGCGGCCTCGCGCATCATGGCGATCTCACGCGGAGACTTGATCATGCGTAGCGTAGCCAGCAGCGTGTACGCATTGCCCACGGCGAGTTGCGCGTGCTGGCGTTGCAGCTGGGCGGCAAGCAGCATGCCTGGCGACGGCGCAACGAAGGCGGAGAATGAAGGCACCATCGAAGCGCCCGCCCGCCCACTGTTGATGAGGATGCGCGCACCGCGTTGCGTCAGTCGATCAAGCAATGTCTCGAACGCGCCGTCGGTCAGCACGCTGTCCACGCCACTCAGTGCGCGCAACGCCGGATCACTGGCAAGTGCACGTCCCGGAAAATCGTTCGGACGCCCGAGGTTCTCGAAACGCGCGTCGGTTCGCGGCACGAACAGCAACGACTGCCTGGTTCGGCCATCGATCACAAGCACCGCGCGCGGCACCTCGAGACCGGCGAGGTACTCAAAATCGTCCAACTGTCGAAACGTCTCGCCGTTGCTGGTGCCCTCGCCACCGGACACGAGCAACACATCGTTCTCGCCGAGGAGTTGAAGCGCCGCCGCCCGCCGATTGGCGTATTCCGCCACGGGAAACACCGGCTGTGTCCAGCTGGTGAAGCGTTCCGTCCGCTGGGCGGCGATCGGTGCAGCAGCGAACCCGCTCGCGACGGTCAACCACACAAGCATCGCATAGCGCTTCAACCGCAGCATCCGTGGCATATGCAGCGTCGCGGGCGATGCGGTCGGCGATTCGGGAGAAGTGGTCATCTCGAAACGTCCTGTCGGCGTTGGAACACGTCAAGAGTCCGTCCGGTAACTCGGAACTGTTTGCGCTCGTGGCGACTACGTCGTGTGTCACCGCGTCTTCCACACGTTTCTCGAGGACCAGTTATGCGAGTCCTTCTTATCTCGAGCGTTGTTGCCACGCTCGGCGCCGCTGCCTTCGCTGAGTCACGCCCTCTTGTCCGCGGCATGGCGCGCATGCTGCCATCGGCCATGCCCGCGCCAGCTCCGCCGCGGGCCGCGCCAGCGTGGGAGAACAGCAGTTGGCTCAATACCAATGCACCGGTGACGCTGGCGTCGCTCAAGGGACGAGTCGTCCTGCTCAATTTCTGGGTGTATACCTGCTACAACTGCACCAATACCGTCCCGTCGCTCGTGAAGTTTGATACGGAATTTCGTGACAAGGGATTGACGATCATCGGCATCCACACGCCCGAGTTCCCCCCGTACGCGGGTGAACACGACAAAGGCAATGTCGCGAAGGCGCTGGCCAAGTACGATATTCGCTATCCCAATGCGCAGGACAACGATCGGGCAACCTGGAACCTCTACAAGATCGGTTTCTGGCCGAGTTTCGTGCTGATCGACAAGCAGGGGCGCATTCGCTACGAAGGGTATGGTGAGTTTCACGTCGGCGACCGATGGCATACGGAATGGCAAAAGCGAATCGAGATACTGTTGGCCGAGTAGCCCGAAGCGGGCTGGCCGGTCTGCTGCTGATGGGCGGCGCGTGCGCAACGAATGGTGCGCGCGACGGCGTGTTGGCGCACGATGACCTCGTCTCGCTGGTGCTGGACAGTTCGAGCGGGACCGAGGTCTTGCGGCTGGTGCCGCAGCCTGGTGTCCGCATCAACGCGCAGATCAAGCCAGCCATCGACCGCCCGCCCGCTAGCCTGTTGACCTTCGACGCACCGGGCCGCACCGCCGACAGCGCGTACTTTGTCGTGCCGCCAACCGTCTCGGTGCAAGGACTTCGCCCGGTGGCCGGGACGCTGCGCGCCAGCGCGTGCCCTGAGGGGAAGCGGGTCTGTCGAACCGTCGCCCTGGCGTTCGAACTGCCGTAGCGGCGTTGCGGCATGACAGACGAAACGCTGTGTATCGCCGGGGCGCAGATCGCCCCCGTGTGGCTGGATCGGGCGGCCACGATCGCCAAGGTTGTGGCATTCGTGCACCGCGCTGCGGACGCCGGGGCGCAGCTGGTGGCGTTCAGCGAAGCGCTGGTGCCCGGGTATCCGTTCTGGATCGAACTGACCGACGGCGCCCGATTCGATGCGCCGGTGCAGAAGGCGCTGCATGCGCACTACCTCGATCAGGCCGTACAGCTCGAGGCGGGGCATCTGGAGCCGATCTGCCAGGCCGCCCGGGATCGGGCGGTGACGGTGATCGTTGGCGTCATCGAGCGCCCCGGCGATCGTGGTGGGCACAGTGTGTATGCCAGTCTCGTGTACATCAACGCCCTGGGCATCGTGCAGTCGGTGCACCGGAAGCTCATGCCGACGTACGAGGAACGCCTCAGCTGGGCGCCCGGCGATGGACACGGCCTCCGCACCCACGCGCTCGGCCGGTTCACGGTCGGCGCGCTCAATTGCTGGGAGAACTGGATGCCGCTGGCTCGCGCCGCGCTGTACGCGCAGGGTGAGGACCTCCACGTGGCGCTCTGGCCCGGAAGCATTCGCAACACCGAGCACATCACGCGCTTCATGGCCCGCGAGAACCGCTCGTATGTCATGTCGGTATCTGGGCTTCTTCGCCGGGCCGACATTGGCGACACCGTTCCGCACGCTGCGCTCATTCGGGAACGGGCGCCGGAGGTGCTCGGCGAGGGTGGCACCTGCGTGGCCGGACCGGACGGCGCCTGGCTGGCCGAGCCCGTCGGCACGGTGGAGCAACTCGTCGTCGTGACCTGCGACCACAGGCGCGTGCGTGAGGAACGCCAGAATTTCGACCCCATGGGGCACTATGCGCGCCCCGACGTGCTTCAGCTCACCGTGAATCGTGAACGGCAGGCGGCCGTCCGCTTTCGGGATTGATTCGGTTGGTTGGACGGATCCGGGCGGTATGAAGCTCCCGGTGCGTCGTCGGGCGAGCGGCTGTGGCGTTCGTGTTCGGAAGCCTTAACGCCGCCCGACCAGCAATCTCGGGCGAAGGACCTAACAAACGCGGTCGGGAACTGGCATTTTCCCACATTGCTGGTTGAACGGAGCTGGCGCGACGCGCGTACTGCTAAGTGCGTGCTGCTGCGTGCGTGCTGCTACCTATTGAAAACCGGCTCGTCGTAGCTTGTGATACCCGATCCTGTTGGCTGAGGCCTGCAGCTCAGCCGCTCTCCGCAGTTCCCGCCACATCTGCATGTGTACTCGACGAGTACTCGCGACGCCGTCAGACAGTCGCGGAGGATAACCGTGAAGAAGCTGTTGTTCGCGAGTGTCGCTGCCGCCGCGGCGGTGGTGTCCTTCCAGGTTGGTGCGGCCACCGGCGCTGAAGCGCCGGCGTGGCGCGCTCGTCTGGCGTGGCGTGATGAGGCACAGCCCGACGAGTCGAGCGCCAGTTCGCGGACGCGCTCTCGGATCCTTCGCACTTCGACAAGGACGGCGGTGCCCGCTGTCGCCTTCGGTGTGGGCGCGGTGGGCGCGCGCGGCATTTCGATGGATGCGCTGAACGACGTCGTGGCCAAGTACTGCACCGAGTGCCACAACGACATCGAGAAGACCGGTAACCAGTCGTTCGACGGCTTCGATGTGTCTCGCGCTGGTGAGCGTGTGATGCAGTCGGAGAAAATGATTCGCAAGCTGCGCGCGGAGATGATGCCGCTGCCGGGCCAACCCAAACCGGGTGGAGATACGCTGCTGGCGCTCGCCGAGACACTGGAGTCGGTGATTGATCGCGCGGCGGGCAAGCCGAATCCCGGGTCGCGTCCGTTTCAACGCCTGAATCGCCCGGAGTACGAGCGCACGATCAAGGACCTGTTGGGCTTGGAAGTGAACGCGGCAGACTATCTGCCACTCGACACCAAGAGCGCCAACTTCGACAACATTGCCGATGTGCAGGGGCTCTCGCCCACGCTGCTCGAGGCATATCTGAACGCGGCGGCGTCGGTGAGCCGCATGGCCATCGGAGACCGGACCGCCACGCTGTCGCAGTCCACGTACGTGGTCTCGCCCTTTGGATCGCAGCATCCGTGGGATCATGTGGACGGCACGCCCTACGGGACGCGCGGAGGCCTCGTGGCCACACACACGTTCCCGGCCGACGGCATGTATCAGCTGCGGATGAACGTGGAAGGGGGCGTGGGCTTCGAAATGCAGGACATCGACGTCTCCATCGAGGGTGAACGGAAGGTGTTGCTCAAGTACGAGCGTGGCGTGGAAGGCACCAACGCGTCGGCCGATACGCCGCTGGGTGTGGATGTCATCCGGTCCGAGCCGTTCTTCGTGAAAGCGGGGCAGCAGAAGATGTCCGCGGCGTTCGTGCGCCGCTTTGATGGTCCGTACGAGGACCTGGTCAAGCCGCATGACTGGTCGCTGGCGGCACACGGAACCGCGAGCGCGGGCAGCACCACGCCCCCGCATCTCAAGGACTTCACGATCGTCGGTCCGATCAGCACCACGGGCGTGTCGGAGACACCCTCGCGCAAGGCGATTTTCAGTTGTCGTCCGGCCACCAAGTCCGCGGCACTGGAGCGAGCCTGCGCGCAGCAGATCGTCACGCGCATCGGAACACGAGCGTACCGTCGTCCCCTCACCGCGCGTGATGTGAGCGGACTGATGTCGTTCTACACCAAGGCTGCCGCAGCAAACGGCTTTGAGGCTGGTGTGCAGAATGCACTGCAGGCCATTCTGGCCAGTCCGCACTTCGTGTTTCGCATCGAAGGCACCCCTGCCAAGGTGGCCCCTGGTGCGGATTTCCTGATCAGCGACATCGATCTCGCATCGCGACTGTCGTTCTTCTTGTGGGGTAGCATCCCGGACAACCAGTTGCTCGCATTGGCGCAAGCAAAGCAGCTGTCCAACCCGAAGGTGCTTGACGCGCAGGTGAAGCGGATGATCGCCGATCCGCGCGCCGAAGCGCTGTCCTCACGGTTCGCGGCGCAGTGGTTGCGCCTGCAGGACGTGGACAAGGTCCGTCCTGATGCATTTTGGTTTCCGGACTACGATCAGCAGCTCTCCGACGCGATGCAGAAGGAGACGCAGCTCTTCTTCAATCACATCGTAAAGAACGATCGGAGCGTGTTGGAGCTGTTCTCGGCCGACTACACGTTTGTGAACGAGCGTCTGGCGCGTCACTACGGGATGGCCGGCGTCGCCGGAAAGGAGTTCCGTAAGGTGGCGTATCCGGATACGACCCGCCGCGGACTGCTGGGTCACGGCAGCGTGCTGGTACAGACGTCGCTGGCCAATCGCACTTCGCCCGTGCTGCGCGGCAAGTGGGTGATGGAAGTGCTCATTGGCATGCCACCACCACCACCGCCGCCCAACGTGCCGACGCTCGACGAAACGGCCGAGGGCAAGGAAGGGCGGCAACTTACGACGCGTGAACGGGTGGAGATGCACCGCGCGAATCCGGTGTGCAGCAGTTGCCACGTCTACATGGATCCGATCGGTCTCTCGCTCGACAATTTCGATGTGACGGGCAAGTACCGCACGCGTGAGAACGCGATGCTGCTCGACACGCGCGGCAACCTGTACGACGGAAGTCCGGTGGGAAGCGAAACGGAGTTGGTGCGCGCTCTGCTCAAGCGCCCGATTCCGCTGATTCGCTCCTTCACCGAAAACCTGATGGCCTACGCGCTCGGCCGGCGCGTGGAAGACTACGACCAACCGGCCATTCGTATCATTGTGCGCGATGCGCAAGCCAACGGGTATCGCATGTCGTCGTTCATCACGTCGATCGTTCACAGCAGCGCGTTCCGCAGCAAGCGGGCGGACGTTGCCACCGCCGCAGACACCAAGTAAACGCGCTTACCGCGACTCGAGGATTACACCCATGCAGATTCGTCCTGGACAACCGCTCGCCCGTCGTACGTTTCTGAAAGGCATGGGCGCCGTGGTGGCGCTCCCATATCTCGAAGTCATGGAGCCCGGCCCGCGCGCACTCGGTCGCGCCGGCGTCAGCGCCGCCGTGAAAGACAAGACGCGATTCGTGGCCATCGAAGCCGTGCACGGCGCTGCTGGTTCCAACGTCTGGGGTGCGTCCAAGAACCTCTGGGCGCCGGCCGGAGTGGGCAAGAACTTCACGCTCGCCCCCGAGAGTGCGCTGGCCCCGCTTGATGCGTGGCGGAAGTACCTCACCATCGTGAGCAACACGGACGTGCGCATGGCGGAAGCCTTCGACGCACCCGAGATCGGTGGCGATCACTTTCGATCGAGTGCGGTGTTCCTGACGCAGGCGCATCCCAAGCAGACGCAGGGCTCCGATCTGTATGTGGGCACCTCCATGGATCAGCTCATCGCCAAGGCGTTGGGCGCGAACACGGCCATTCCGTCCATGCAGCTGTGCATCGAGAATCTCGATCAGGCCGGCGGCTGTTACTACAACTACGCCTGCGCGTACACGGACACGATCAGCTGGGCCAGCCCGAGCGAGCCGCTGCCCATGATTCGCAATCCGCGCATTGCGTTTGATCTGCTGTTTGGTGCGGGCAACAACAATGCCGATCGGGTCACGCGTCGCGCCGCCAACCGCAGCATCCTCGACTGGATCATGGGCGAGACGGCCAGTCTCAAGCGCGAGCTGGGCGCCGCCGACAAGCAGCGGCTGGACAAGTATCTGGAGGACATCCGCGAGCTCGAGCGCCGCATCCAGGCGGTGGAAGCCAAGAATTCCAGTGGTGATCCACGTGAGTTGCCGGAGGCGCCGGTGGGCGTGCCGGATTCATTCGCTGAGCATATGAAGCTGATGTTCGACTTCCAGGTGCTCGCGTTCCAGTCGGACATGACGCGCGTCTTCTCCTTCAAGACCGGCCGGGATGCATCGAGCCGTGCGTTCCCGGAAAGCGGCACCGACAAGGGGTTCCATCCGGCGTCGCATCACGGCGGTCGGGAGTCCGCCATTCTCGACTTCAACAAGATCAATCAGTACCACATGTCCATGTTGCCGTACTTCCTGGACAAACTGAAGAACACCATGGAAGGCGACACGAGCCTGCTGGACAAGACCACGATTCTGTACGGCTCGCCGATGGGCGATGCGAACCTGCACAATCATCGTCGTTGCCCGCTGATCCTGCTGGGCAAGGGAAACGGCCAGCTCGCTGGCAACGTGCACCTCAAGGCGCCCGACGGTACACCGATGGCCAACGTGATGTTGTCGTTGTTGCACCGTATGGGTCGCGACGACGTTCGGTCGTTTGGCGACAGCACTGGCGAGTTTGCGCTCTCGGTTTGAGCCGAGGAGACTGACCATATGATGGCGAACAACAGGACGCTGACGTCGGGACGCGGTGTACGGCTGGCGAAGCGGTCGCTGATGGGACTGGCGGGCGTGGCCGCTACCATGTTGCTGCTGGCGGCGACCTCTCCGGCGGCGTCGCCCTTGGCGGATGCCGCCATGCGCGGCGACGTGGAGTCGGTGATGCGTCTGCTGCGCACCGGGGCGAGCGTCAACGCGGCGCAGGGCGATGGCATGACGGCGCTGCACTGGGCCGCCGAGCGCGGTGACCTGCGACTCGCGACGGCAATCATCGCCGCGCGTCCGAATCTCAAGGCCGTGACGCGCATCGGCGCGTATACGCCGCTGCACATCGCCGCCAAGTCAGGCAATGCAGAACTTGTCGCCGCCATCATTAAGGCTGGCAGCGACGTGAAGTCGTTGACGAGCAGTGGAGCAACGGCGTTGCACTTTGCGGCGAAGGCCGGCAACCCAGCCGCACTGTCGTCACTGCTTGATGCGGGTGCCGATGTGAACGCACGCGAATCGGTGTGGGGCCAGACGCCGTTGATTTTTGCCGCGGAGTACAATCGCGCCGATGCCGTCCGCACGCTGCTCGCTCGGGGTGCCGACGCGGCGTTGCGCACCCGCATGCAGAGCGTGACAGACGACGCGGCCCGCGAACAGGCGGCCACCAAGCGGCGAAACGAAGTACTGATTTCGTTTGATCCACCGCGCGTCATGCCCGACAGTGCCGAGCTCAAGAAGATTCGGGACGAGAAGGGGCCGGCCGCTGCCGCAGCCGCGATGCGTCGTGTACCGATCGGGCCGTTCACAGCCGCGCAGATGCAGGCAGCCATCGACTCGGGGCGCGCGGTCATGATGCGCATGGACAAGCCCAAGGGGCCAGTGACCGAGGTCGTGGACTCGATCAACGGTGGCGTGGTCGGCTACCTGGGATCCGTAGGCGCGGTAGGCGGACTGACCGCGTTGCATCACGCTGTGCGGCAGGGCAATGTCGAGGCCGTGGTGGCGTTGCTCGACGGTGGCGCGCGCATCAATGACTCCACGGGAGTGGACCGTTCGACGCCGTTGTTGTTGGCGGCCATCAACGGTCAGTTTGACGTGGCCATGAAGTTGCTCGAGCGGAAGGCCGACCCAAACATGGCCAGCCTGTCAGGCATGACGCCCTTGTATGCCGTGCTGAATACGCAGTGGGCGCCCAAGTCGCGCTATCCGCAGCCACAGTCGGTGCAGGCGCAGCGGACCCCGTATCTGCAGGTGATGGAGGCGCTGTTGGCGGCCGGTGCCAAGCCCAACGTGCGCCTCACGCAGCATCCGTGGTACTTCGCCTACAACAACTGCGGCAACGCGAATTGCGGACTGGAGAATCTCGAGGGCACCACGCCGTTCTGGCGCGCGGCGTACGCAGTGGATGTTGACGCGATGAAGTTGCTGGTGAAGTTCGGTGCGGACATCACGTTGCCTTCGCAGCGTACGCCAGTGACCGGCGGTCGGGGCGGCGGGCGCCCACCCGGTGGAGGCGGCGGGTTCGGTCCGCCACCGCAGCGCAACCTGCCGGAGATCGACTCGCTGGCGAAGATCGCGCCGGTGGGACCGGGCGTGTTCCCGATCGTGGCCGCAGCCGGCGTTGGCTACGGCAACGGATTCGCCGGCAACTCGCATCGGCACGCGCCGGACGGGTGGATGCCGGCCATGAAGTATCTGGTCGAAGAGCTACACATGGATGTCAACACACGTGATCAGCAGGGCATGACGCCGCTGCACCATGCGGCCTCACGCGGCGACAACGACATGATCCTGTATCTCGTGAAGCATGGCGCCGACGTGAAGGCAGTGTCGCGCAACGGGCGGACTGTCGTGGACATGGCGAATGGACCGGTACAGCGGGTCCGTCCCTTCCCGGAAACGATTGCGCTGCTGGAGAAGCTGGGTGCCGTGAACCAGCACCACTGCGTGAGCTGCTAGTCGGCGGACATCGAGCACGATGTCCCGCGATCAAGGCGCGGCGTGTCGCGCGCGGTATCTGACAGGTGTTGCGCCAAACACCGCCTTGAACGCCGTGACGAATGCGCTGGTACTGCTGTAGCCGATAGCCAGCGAGGTCTGCGTAACGCTGGCGCCGTCGGCCAACAGCACCAGTGACTGCAGGAGGCGGGCGCGCTGCCGCCATGCACCAAACGTGAGCCCGGTTTCGCTGCGGAACAGCCGTTCGAGTGTGCGCACGCTTGCTCCGGCTCGCTGCGCCACAAACGGTGCACTCCGTGCCTCGGCCGTATCGGTGCGCAGGAGCTCGGCGGCACGCAGCGCACGGCTGTCGCGCGGCATCGGCAGTTCGAGTGAACCCGCGCGCGAGATCGTGAGCTCATCCACGACCACGTCGATCAAGCGGCCCTCGCGAACTCGCCGATGATGGAGCACGCCGAACTCCATGACGCGGCGCAGCAGTTCCCGGAGCAGCGGCGATACCTGCAGTACCTGTACCTCCGTCGGCATCCGGCGGCATGGCGCCCCGCGCAGATACACGCGCCGTAGCGCGCCCTTGCCTGAGAGCGCGACGGCGCTGGCACGGTGGGGGGGCAGCCACAACGCCTGGTCGAACGGGACGACCCAACGACCTGTGTCTCCGTCCACCGACATCGTGCCGCGCGAGGTGTACAGCAGCTGTCCCCAGCTTGTCCCGGTGCTTCGCCACCGATAGCCGGGACTGAAGCCGACGGCGGCAGTCCGTACATGCGGTTGTAGTGCCGGAGATGATTGGCGGATTTTCGGCATATTCTGACAGTATGGCGAAAGCATACGCAACCGGCCAGCCGTATGTTCGGCGTCAGCGTCCATGGGTCAGTCACCCGATGTCATCCCGCTCCGTGAGGATCTCATGTCACCGTCACGTCCGCCACAATCGCCGGTTCGCCACTTTTCGATCAACGCCACCGACCTTCCGAAAGCGCGCAGCTTTTACGAGGGCGTCTTTGGATGGCGCTTCAACGCCTGGGGGCCACCCGGTTTCTTCATGATCGAGACGGGCTCCGCTGATACGCCGGCCATCCACGGCTCCCTGCAGCAGCGACGCGAGATCGTGGAGGGCGAACGCATCAACGGTTTCGAGTGCACAATCGCGGTGCCGGACATTGCCGCGGCCGAACTCGCGATCATCGCCAACGGCGGCACGATTCTCATGCCGCGGGCCACCATTCCCACGGTCGGACATCTCATCTGGTTTCGCGACCCGGACGGCAACATCGCCGGAGCCATGCAACCCGATCCACACGCGACGGTGCAGGACTAGGCAGACGCTCCCAGGGACGATCCGGGCTGACGGCCTTCCCATCGATGAACGATGGGAGTTGACAATCGTCGGCCGCGCAGCCATGCTCCCATCGACTTTCGATGGGAGAACCCAGAGTGCCGACACGCGAATCACCCCCGTTGCTGCCGGGTACGCTCGACTTGCTCGTACTCAAGGCGCTGACCTTTGGCCGTCAACACGGGTACGGCATCGCCGAGTATCTGAGCCAACGGTCTGAGCAGGTGTTGCACGTGGGCGAGAGCTCGCTCTATCCCGCGTTGCAACGCTTGCTACTCGATGGGTGGGTGAAGGCCGAGTGGGGTACGTCGGAGAACAACCGGCGGGCGCGGTACTACACGCTGACCGCCGCCGGCAGAAGGCAGCTGTCGGTGGAGCGTGATGCGTTCGAGCGGATGATGCGCGCTATACAACAGGTTCTCGCGCATGGTTGACGATGCCGGACGCCTCTGGCGTCGAATCCGCATCCTGCTGCGATGGCGGAAACATCAAGCCGAGCTGCAGGAAGAAATCGCGCTGCATCTCGACCTCAAGCGTCAGGCGTTCGAGCGCGAGGGCTTGTCGTCGATCGATGCCGAAACGGCCGCGCGTCGCGCGATGGGCAATGTGACGTCCACTCGGGAGGACTCGCGTAACGTCTGGCTGGTGGCCTGGCTCGAAGGTGCATGGCAGGATCTGCGCTACGGTGTGCGGTCGCTGCGACGCCAGCCGGTCTTCGCTGCCGTCGCCATCCTCGGGCTGACGGGCGGTCTCGGTTTTTCGGCCGCTGCGTTCAGCGGGTTCAATGCATTCGCGCTGCGCGGATGGAACGTGCGAGACGCCGAGCGCATGGTTGCCCTGTATGGATTGGCGCCCGGTGCGGATGGCGACCGGTTCAGCGCCGGATTTTCGCTGGATCAGCTGGCGCTCTTCGAAGCGCGCGCGCGCTCATTGGACGGCGTCATCGCGTACGATCGCACGCGTCCGGATGGGACGGGCAGTGTAACTGCGGCGCCGGTGCGCGCGGGATACTTCCGTGTGCTGGGCATCGGAATGGCGCAGGGGCGTGAGTTTCTGCCGGAGGAAGATCGCGTGGGTGCGCCACAAACGGTGATCGTGCTCAGTCATCACTACTGGACGACAGCCCTGTCCTCAGCCCCGAACGTGCTTGGAACAACCGTTCGCGTGAAGGGCGTACCGTTCACCGTGATTGGAGTGGCTGCTCCCGGATTCGACGGCACGGACCTGATCGGCAGTGACGCCTGGATTCCCCTCACGGCCATGACCATCGTGCGGCCCCGCGATCGGCGCTCGACTTCGGCATTGGCCAGCAGTGATCGGTGTTGCGTAAGCGCTGCCGCGCGATTGGCGCCTGGTGTTTCGCGAGAGGCGGCGGCGGCGGAGCTCACGGCACTGCTCGAGATCACGCGCCGACCGGGAATTGATACGACCAGTCGCGCTGTACTCGTCCAGCCGTTCACGGTCGTTGGGTCGTCCGGGCCAAACGTGGCGCGCGAAGTACGGCCGATATTCGCGTTGATTGGCTGCGGAGTTGGGCTGGTGTTGCTGTTGGCGTGTGCGAACGTGGCCAACCTCCTGTTGTCCCGAGCGGCAGCCCGGGAGCGCGAGATTCGCATTCGCCTCGCACTTGGCGCGTCTCGTGGACGGTTGATTCGACAACTGATGACGGAAAGTCTGCTGCTGGCGCTGCTGGCCGGGTTGCCGGCGCTGGCCATTGCCCGGTTCGTTCCACCGTGGGTGATACGAACGCTCTCTCCCGATGCAATCATCCTGCGGTTCTCCATTGATCCGACCACAGTGGCCTTCACGCTTGGGCTGTCGGTGGTGAGCTGCCTGCTCTTCGGATTGACACCAGCCCTGTTTGCGACCCGCGCCGCGCCCGTGCAGCGCCGTCAACTCCCTCTGCGTTCAGTCTTCCTCTCGGCGCAGGTCGTCTTCTGTCTGGTGCTGCTGGTGTCGGCGGGCCTTTTTCTGCGTCAGGTCAGCACAACCCGTTCGCAGGATCTTGGATTCGCTGTGAACGGCGTGACGGAAGTAGCGGTGAGCCTGCCCGCGACCGATGACGAAATGGCTCGTAGCGCCCGCCTGGCCACCGATCTGCCGGCGCTCGTTGCCGCGCTCCGTCTTCCGCGTGTGGCATTCAGTGAGCACTCGCCGCTGCAGTCTGATGTGCGCCGAGTGCTGGTACCAGGACGTGCGGAACTCCAAACGCTTCCCGTTGTTCACGCCACGCCGGAATACTTCAGCGTGTTGGACATTCCGATGCTCGCCGGACGCACCTTCTCCGCCGGCCCGGCAGGCTACACGGAGGTCATCGTGAACCGATTGCTGGCGGAACAGCTGGGTGGCGCAGCAAATGCGGTGGGCGCCACGCTGCAGGTTGATAGTGTTGCGCGCACGGTGGTCGGTGTTGTCCCCACGACGCATGACGTGTCATTGCGCGACGCCACGCCGGGGATCTACCAGGCCTTTCAGTGGAAGACACCGCCCAAAGTGATTGTGCATGACACGGTTGATGGTGCACGGCGGCTGGCGGCGGCCATTGTTGCGCAGGATCCAGCGTTAGGCGCCTTAATCCGATCGTATCGCTGGTATATCGATCAGGCGCTCAGCACAACGGTGTTTGCCGCATCGATCGCGGGCGCGATTGGAATACTCGCCTTGGTGCTGGCAGCGGTCGGAATGTTCGGCGTGTTCTCCTACTGGGTGCGACAACGGCAGCACGATATCGGCATTCGCTTAGCCCTGGGCGCCACGCCGGCGCGCGTGTTGCGACTGGTTATGCGAGCCAGTGCGAAGGCGGTTGGCTGGGGGCTGCTGGTTGGCGTGGCGGCGGCCGTCGGCGCTGCGCAACTGCTGCGAAGGTCCCTGTACGGCCTGAGCCCGCTCGATCCGTTGTCGTTCGTGACGGCCGTTGGCATACTGGCTGTGACCGCGTTACTGGCAACGGTCGTGCCGGCCTGGCGTGCGGTGCGAGTGAACCCGTTGGAGTCGCTGCACGCGGATTGAGCGCGCACCGTGTGCGTCAGGGCTTGATACCCTCACCGGCAAGCAGCAGCGTCATATGCTCTTGCGCCTGTTGCAACCCACCCTCGTTCTCCTGCCAACCGATGCGTCCATCGCCGTTCGCATCGGCACCGGTCATGAACTGTGCGGTGAGCGACACGAGCTGATTGAGCAGCGCTGCGGCATCAGTTGCACTGGTAGCCGCTTGAATCTGCTTGGCCAACGCAATGGCTTGTTCGGCACGGGCTATTGTGTTGCGGGCAGACGTGGCGACATGTGCGGCGTGCAGTACCACGTTGGGCGATGCGCCCTGCGACTTGGCGGCGAGTTCGATATGCGCGGCCACACCAGCTGCCGCTTTCTTCAAGCCGTACCCAAGCCCCGGTCCGGTGGCGACGATGGCTGGATCGATGGCGTTGAGCACATGACCGGCGTGCAGCTTCATGGCGTCCAGATTGGTGGGCGTGCGTGCGGCGAGCGCCGCATGCGTGGCTGCTGTTTTCGCCTCAGTCGTGGCCACCGGCAGCAATCCCTGATTGTTCGGCGTATCGAAAAAGCTGTTCACCACATGGCCCAAGTGCGTCCCAACTGGTCCCTCCGGCACTTTCACCGCAGGGGCGGATGCGACCGGCGCCACCACTTGCCCGGGCGTTGGAACACCGGTCTGTTGCGCGATCAGCGCGTCGAAAATCTTCCGGGCGTCCGGGTCGGTGGACACCAGATAGGTCTTGCGAAGATACTCGGCCTCGGTGGTACCTGCCCGCTTGATCAATTCCGCGATAACGGTGGTCAGCTTGTCGCGCAGCTGTTCCTGCATGGCCGGCGTTTTGTTGCGCGAGGCGGACAGCTGGAACTGCGCGGAGTCGCGCGCGGTGGCGATGGCGATTTCCAACTTCGCAAAGGCGATGAGCTCATCGCGGGTCATGCCGGCAGCTCCCGCACTCGCCGATGCCGCCGGCGGACTTGCTGCCCCGGTTGCGGATTGAGCCAGCACGAGCGCAGGCGCAGACGCGGCGACGATCAACGCAACGCAACAGGCGGCAGAAACGCGCACGCGGGCGTAGAAGGGCAACACGATCTTCAACATGCGCTGCATCACAGGCTCCCGAAGTGAGACATACAGAAATTGCGCGCTGCCGTCGCCGTCACTTCGCGATGGCGGTCCTATCTCGTTGCTGTACTGCTTGCGGTATTGCGGTTTCGGTGGGACTACGCCTTCGCGTCGAGCATGGCCCGCATGCGCGCGCGAAACCGATCGGCCGTGGCACGACCACTCTCCGTGTGCATTGCCACCCACTCCGCATTGCGGAACGCAGCCGGATTGACCTGGGCGCGATACTCGGCCAACCACGGTTCGATGCGGGAAAAGAGCAGCAGACCCTCACCATTGCTTTCCATCATCAGCTCGGCATGGATCGCGCCATGACGAGCCATGCCATACGTCATCTCCCAGAACGTGGAGCACTGCCGAAACGCTGCGTTGAGGGGATGATCACCCTTGGTGACGGCAATGACATCGGCGAACGACTTGGGCAGAAACGTTGCGTTGATCTGATTCCGCGATTCGCGCATGACCGCTTCACGCCGCATTTCGTACAACCTGAGCACCAACTCGGCATCGTGATGGTCGGGCATGTCCTTGGTGGTCACAGAGACTCGAGGTTGAATGTCATGGCTTGCTGGCCACAAACCGGACGGCGGCCAGCGCGTTGGCGTCGTGCGTCAGCTCGGCTTTTCCGGCAGGGAATCCGTTGAACCGCAACACGTAGGCCAGCACATCGATGATCTGTTGCCGAGAGTATGTGCCGGGGGTATCGGATGGCATGTCCACGCGGACGCGTTCAAACAGTTCCGCCAGCGGCAGACCGTTCCAGTTGCTCAGGAAGCCTGCGCCGGTAAGCGGCGGCGACTGATCAGCGCCCGCGAGCGATTCCTGATGGCAGCGGGCACAGGTCTGACCGTACATGGCCTCGCCGCGTGCTGCCTGTGCATCGGAGAAGACACTATCCCACGTAGTGCGATCACGCGTGACACGATCATTCGTGATACGATCATCCGTGACACGATTGCGCAGCGCTACCGGCCTGCGTGGTGACACCAGCGTGCCCGCCGTGGCGGGTCGTGCGATCGTCAGCGACGACACTATGACGATCAGCGGCAGCAGCAACAGCGTACAGAGCACTCGAGATCGGCGCATGATGAAATCGGTTAGCGCGCGGCGGCGTTGGGGAGTCGAAGCGCAATGTACTCGCCGGAGTACGGTCCACCGCTCACGGCGATCACAATGTACTGTCTGCCGTTAAGCGTGTAGGTCATGGGTGACCCGCTTTGCGGCGCCGGCAGCAGAATGCCACCAACCTCCTTGCCGGACGCCTTGTCGTAGGCGCGGAGCATCGCACCACGGCCGCGCGGGGCAACGTTCGTGACCTGCGGATCACCAGCAATCAGCAGGGTCTTGGTCACCAGCGTACCCACACTACCGGGCTGACCGGTGCGACCCAACGGCACATCCTTGAGTGCTTCGTGGTTGCGCACGGCATCGGGCGTGTCGCCGTGTGGTACCTGCCAGACAATTTCACCGCGATCGAGGTTGATGGCTGAGATCGTTCCGTACGGCGGCTTGAGCAGTGGCAGTCCCTGTACCGTGAGGCCCAGTCGTGGTGTGCCGGCCGGTTGCGGTGCGATGCCCTGCACGAAATTCATGTCTGAGGCGCCAGCGGCGGGCGTGATCAGCCCCAACACCGAAGGCGACGCGTTCGACGCGGAGACGTACAGCACGTGCGTTTCCGGATCGTACGACCCGCCGGGCCAGTTCGTGCCGCCATTGGTGGGACCTGACGAGAAGGTCCCGAGTACGCCATCGGCCTTGCTGAGAATCGGTGGCGTGAAAATCGGTCCCAGCTTGAATCGTGCGGCCAACGCGGCACCGGCCGCCTTGAGTGGCGGCGTGAAGTCGATGAGATCGTCCGCCGTGACACCATTGCGGCTGTACGCAACCGGCTTGGTCGGCAGCGCCTGCGTTGGTGCGTACCACTCTCCGGGCACTTCGCCCTTCTCCACCGAAATCTCCTGCATCGGGAACACCGGCACGCCCGTGACCCGATCGAACATGTACAGAATGCCCTGCTTGGTTGGCAGTGCCACGCTCTTCACGGCGCGTCCGCCCACGGTGATGTCGGCGAGAATGGGTGCGGCGGCCAGGTCGAAGTCCCAGATGGGGTGCTTCACGATCTGGTAGTGCCACTTTCGAACACCCGTGCGCAGGTCCACGCACACCAGACTCTCGCCGAACAGATTGTTGCCCGGCCGATGCCCGCCGTAGTAGTCGCCGGTGGGCGACTCAACCGGCAGATACACGAGACCCAGCTCTTCGTCGACCGTGATCTGTGTCCAGACGCCGGTGTTGCCCGCGTGGTCAGCGGATCCGTTCAACCAGCTGTCGTAGCCAAACTCGCCTTTACGTGGGATGGTGTGGAACGTCCACAGCCGCTTGCCTGTGCGGACGCTGTACGCGCGGATGTCGCCCTTGTTGTTGCGCATCGTCTTGGGCGATCCGCCTTCGCGGAACGCAGCGCCGATGATCACGATGTCCCGCCCGATCACGGGAGCGCCCTGGAATCCGATTTCACCGGTGACCAGATCGGGCATGATCGGCGAATCCATGTCGCGCTTGAGATCGACTTCTCCGGCTTCGCCAAACGCGGCCACTCGCACGCCGGTGCGTGCGTCGAGGGCCACGAGCTTGTACCCCGGCGTCACATACAGGATGCGCGCATCCTTGCCGTCAGACCAATACGACAGCCCTCGCCCCGACAGCGGACGTGGTGCCGCTGCCCCACGCTCGCCCTCATTCTCGCTGTGCATCCACAACAACTCACCGGTGCCGGCGTCGAGTGCCACCACCGCCCGTCGCGTGCCAGCCGTGGCAAACAGCACGCCGCCCACCATCAGCGGCGTCCCTTCCAGCTTGAACTCCGGGCGCGGCCCCAGCTGGTCGGTCTTGAAACGCCATGCGACTTCGAGTGTGCTGAAGTTGGCGGCGGTAATCTGCTCAAGCGGTGAGTAGCGGGAACCGCGCGCATCTCCCGTATAGCTGGGCCATTCGCCAGCTGCGGTGGTGAACGGACGCGGTGAGCCAGCTGGCGCTGACTGCGCGCGCGCGAGCACGGGCGTGAATAACGCGGAGAGTAGCAGCACCGACGCGCGGGTGTATCCGGAGCGGCCCATGACGCGAGACTGATGCGAGCGAGACTGATGCAAGCAAGACGCCATCACTTACGGCACCACTTTCTTGATGGCCTTGGCTTTGCGTTCGGCCACCATCTTGTCGAACTCCGCTTGTTCCAGATAGGTCACGTCAATCCAGTTGTGCGCCATCTCGTCTACCGTGCGGTCTCCCCAGCCTACCCACTGTCCGGGATCCGGGTTGTTGAGGTTCGCGGCCGTGTTGTCGTGCCAGGCGGTGAAGGCGAGCGTTGTGCCTTTGGGCAACAGTGGCGCAACCGCCGGCTCGTAGACGTAGTTGATGTGCCAGTTCCATTGGAAGTTGCTGACGGCACTCAGCACTTCCTTGCGCCCGTCCGGATAAATGGCTTCGAGCGACATGGCCTTGCCGCGCATGTGCATGTGCGGCTGGAAGTTTTCGAGACGAGCCGGTGCCTGCAGCACGTAGAAATTCTGTGTGACTGTCTTTTCGTTGGGCGGGATGTCGAGATCCGATCCGCGCGAGAGGTCGAACATGCGCAGCACCGTGCGATGCTTGGGTACGAAACCCTTGGGATAGAAGTACACCGCCATCTCCACCTGGCTGTCCTTGAACTCCTCGCCGATGGCGTGCATGTGCACTTCCCAGCGAATCTGCGAGCCAGGGAGCATCAACTTGCCGGCGTCTTCGGGGAATATCTGACCCGTCTTGCCCACCGCCCACTCCATGAACAGGCCGGCGTTCGACTGATGATCATGCGCGGAGCTGGCCAGGCCGGTCACGCCGTCCTCGGCCTGCAACAAATACGCGAGCACGTGATGCACGATCTTGCGATCGTTGGCGCGGGCCGGCTTCACTTCGATAGCCCGTACCCAGCGAGGCTCGGTCACACCCGTCTCCACCACGGGCCGGAACCACTTGTCCTGCGTGCGCGGCGCCAGCGTGTATGGCTTGGACTTGATAATCAGGTCCGGCTGTTGTCCGAGCTTCTCGGCCAGTTGCCAGCGATTGGGGTCGGGGAACTTGACCGCGGGCGGCATGTCCTTGGGATCGCCGAGTGGTGTGCCGGCGTCCACCCAGTTCACGATCGTGGCCACCTGCGCATCGGTCAGGCTGCCATCGTTCTTGAACTGCTGAATTCCCACCGTGCGGTCGATGTGCCACGGCGGCATCAATCGCTCGGACACCTTGGTGCGAATGCGCCGAGCGTACTTCTTGGCGTCGTCGTAGGTGAGCAGCGACATCGGCGCAATCGATCCCGGCTGATGACAGACCTGACACCGCTGCTGCAGGATGGGCGCAACGTGCTTGGTGTAGGTGACCGGAGCGTCTTGCGCCGTCAGCGGCCCGAAGGACGGGGTAAAGGCACTGGCACCGATCGCCAGCGCGGCGAAGGCTGCGTGCACTCGGCGATTGGACTTGGTCATCATGCGCACCGTCGGCGAAGGAAAGGTCATGGCGTCACCGTGACTTTGAGAAAGGCGTTGGTCCAGCAGCATTGCGAATGGCCGGCGCTGGCCACGGGTGAATCGTTGGCACGCACGCGAATCAGGTACTCGCCCGCGCGACTGAAAGTGGCCGTGGTGGTTGCCGTTCCACCCGTAGCGGCCAGTCGAGCCTCCGAGGCACTGAACGCCACGTTCCCCGATCCCTGGTGAACAAACCAGGTGAGTGACAACGGGGTGCCCACCCGCGCACCGGCCACGGTCGACTTGCTCTTGGCATCGTCGGTGGCCATCACGGTGAGCGTGAGTGGCTTACCCGCGGCGACCGTGAGGGGGCCACCTGTCACGCCGAGCGGGCCGCGAGCCACTGGGCCGCTGGCGCTGAACTGCAAGGCGGGCGGCGTATTGTCGTCGCTGGCCTCACCCTCCAGCGCATCGATCTGCCAGTCGGATTTGAGGCTGCCGGCAATGGACACCGTCTGACCGCGGGTGGTCAGGGTCCACACCACCTTCTTGTCACCAAAGTCTGCCGGGACGACCACGGCGAATACGCCCCAGTGACGGCGTGGCGCAAACCGCGAGGGCTGCCCCTGATTCTGCCCACCAGGCGACACCAGATTCTCGTCGCCGACAGGGACGTCCACGACCTCGACCGTGTTGCGGTTCAGGTAACCGAACGACAGGCTGAAGGTGCCATCGGGGTTCTTGTACCACCCCTCGAATACGGGGGAGACGGTCTGGCCGCTCGGGCTCAGCGGAGCCAGGGAGCGCTGCGCGCTGGCGAGGTGCGGCACCAGCAGGGCGGCGGTCAGGACAGCGGATCCGAACAGGGTAGCGGTACCACGACGCATGCGGCCTCCAGCCGAACGAGAGAATGCTCGCCCCAATTACGGGCTTGCCGGGACAGGCCGCAAGGCGATTGGTAGCCTCGCGCCCGCCGCTGGTCGCATAGAGAGACGCAGGACGTCGAGGAATCGCTGATGCGTTCAACGCCAACCCGATGCGAGGGGGCTGCCGTGGCGCCGTCACGAATCGCGAGCGATATAGAATCATTGGTGAACCTCCTTCATCTTCCGGATCTCTGATGGCGAGTGCGAGCAGCAGTCCAGCCTCCGATATCGACGCACCATCCGTTGATGCCATACGTGCGAATCGCGCCAGACTCGGTGATCTGGTGGTGACTACGCCGGTGCGATGGCTGCGCGACGACGCGCTCGATGCGGCCGTCGGCGCGTCGACACGTGTATGGCTCAAGGAGGAGCTCTTCCAGCGTACCGGTAGCTTCAAGCCGCGTGGCGCGCTGTCGGTGATGCTCGACCTCGACGGGCCAGCACTGTCGCGAGGCGTGACCGGTGTCTCGGCGGGCAATCACGCGATTTCGTTGGGCTATAGCGCCCGCGTGCTGGGTACGACCGCTGCGGTCGTCATGCCGCGAACAGCCAACGCGTACCGCGTTCAGCTCTGTCGAGACTTGGGCGCGCGGGTGGAGCTGGTGGAAAACGTCCATGCAGCGTTTGCCAGGGTGCACGAGATCGCCGAGTCGGAGGGGCGGACGTTCGTGCATCCGTACGAGGGTCCCAAGACGGCGCTGGGTACGGCGTCGGTCGGGATGGAGTTTATCGACCAGGTGCGAGCGCAGGGGGATGCACTCGACGCCGTGATCGTGGCCGCCGGCGGCGGCGGACTCACCGGGGGGGTGGCGTGCGCCGTGAAGCAGATGAGCCCAGACACCGCCGTGTACGTGGTGGAACCTGAGGGCGCAGACTCGTTACGCCGAAGCTTCGCGGCCGGGTCGCCGCAATCCATCGACGCGGTGCGCACGATCGCCGATTCGCTCGGCGCCCCGCGCTGTGAGCCGTACTCGTTCGCGCTGAACTATCGCTTTGTGGACGAGATCGTTCTGGTCAGCGATGATGACATCCGCGACGCCATGCGCCTGCTGTTCCGCTCGGCGAAACTGGCCGTGGAGCCGGCCGGTGCGGCGGCGTTGGCTGCACTGATGTATCCACTGCGTGCCCGGCTGGAGGGACAGCGCGTGGGTGTGGTGGTTTGCGGTGCCAACATTGACGTGGCGACGTTCACTACGCAGTTGCTGCAGCCTAGTGCGGAAGTCTTCTGATGGTGCGAGCATGAGTGCATCCAAGCCAACATCGTGGCCGGTTCCCCTGCGCCTGCTCTTTCGCTTTCTCTGCGTGTACTTCGTACTGCAGATCGCGCCATGGGAATGGCTCACCGCGATTCCGGGCTTGGGTTCGATCACCGCGCCGTTCGATCGTCTGGTGGATTGGGCCGTTCGAGCGGCGAATGCTGCGGTGTTTCACGTGCGCGATCCGCTCGTGTTGCCCAACGGCAGCGGCGATACCTCGTGGGCTTGGGCGCAGCTCTGGCTGTATCTCTCGTTCTCGGCGCTGATCGCCGTGGTGTGGAGCGTGCTGGATCGGCGGCGTACTGCCTATCCGCGTGCGGCGTACTGGTTGCGCACGATCGTCCGCTACTACGTGGCGGTGGCGGCGTTGCGCTACGGCATCATCAAGCTGTTTGCGCTGCAAATGGTCTTCCCATCATTCAGCAATCTGGCTACGCCACTGGGTGATTTACTGCCCATGCGCCTGTCGTGGTTGTTCATCGGCTACTCCACGCCCTATCAGGTGTTCTCGGGGGCCATGGAGATGCTGGCCGGCATGCTGTTGCTGTGGCGCCGTACCACCACGCTGGGGCTGATTCTCGCGACAGCCGCGTTCAGCAACGTGGTGATGATCAACCTCGCGTATGACGTGCCGGTCAAATTGTACGCGTCGCATCTTCTGCTGGCCTGTGTGTTTCTGTTGGTGCAGGACGCGCCGCGCCTGTTTGCGATGCTGGTGCTCAATCGTGGCGCGTCTCCTGCCACCTTGTACGACCCTCCGTACAGCGGAACGCGCTTCACCGTCGCCAACTGGTCGACCAAACTCGCGGTCGTGCTGTTGTGGTTGGTGATGCCAACGTACCAGTCATGGCAGCGCGCGAAGACGAATGCCACACCCGCGGTCGCGGTGCCGTTGGCCGCTGGTGTGTACGACGTGCGTCGGTTCGTGGTCAGCGGCGATACCTTGCCGCCAGTGGCGGGCGAGACGACTCGCTGGCGCGACTTCATCATCGACAATGCCATGCAGGGCAGTGTCGGCAGCACCGATACCCTGTTTTGGCAGCGCTATCGTCGCGGACACTTTCGCTACAAGGCGGACACGCTATCACGAACACTGACCGTGTGGCGAACGAGCTTCCTGCAGGACAGCGTGCCCGTCTTCGCGGCCCGATACGCCTTGAGTGACAGCGGTACAGCGCAGCTCTGGACGAAGTTCCGCGGTGATTCGCTCTACGTGGAACTGGTGCGGAGCCGGCGGCATTTCCAGCTCGCCGAGAAGCAGTTTCATTGGCTGTCCGAGTACAACCGATAGCACCTGCGGCCCAAGACCAGGGAATGACGCGGTCGCGCTGCGTCGTGCGGATTGGTTTCTTTCTCGGCTCATGACGCACGCACTCATCCGTTGGCTCGGTCGGCGCTGTCTCCGGTGGTTCTACCGTGAGCGGTGTTTTTTCGGGGTGGAACGCATCCCCGCCTCGGGCCCGGTCCTGCTGATCGGCAATCATCCCAACGACATCCCGGACGTGCTCTGTGGCTACCTGACAACCACACGGCAGCTCCGGTACGTGGGTACCATCTCGGCGGCGACGAATGCGCCCGCTCGCGCGGCGTATCGGTGGCTCCGCGTCATTCCCGTGGCGCGCGTGCGCGACGGCAGAAAGCTGCGTGGGCAACAGGTCGACATGGCGGCGCTGAATGCCGAGGCGTTTTCCGAGATCGGACGAGCGCTTCGAAGAGAGGCGATCGTCGGTCTGTTCCCGGAAGGCGGCGTTCACGCTGGTCCGGATCTCGGTGTATTGCGGTCTGGTGTCGCGAAAATGGTTCTTAATAGTGCCGATACTGGCGCGATAAACGAACTTCAGATTGTTCCGTTTGGCGTGCAGTACGACTCGGCGCGGCTGCCTCGCAGTGACCTGTCCGTGCTGGTTGGCGAACCGTTTCGGGTGACCACGGATTCTCCGACGGTGCTGCGGGACCAGATGCGCGAGGCACTGCTCGCTGTGTCGCGGCACGCACCAAGCTGGGAGATGGCCCATTTGCGAGACCAGATGTCGGCGGCGGTGGCCGCGGTCATCGCGCCGCCAGCAGCGTCGCTCCGGGCCACGGCGTGCGAAATTCAGGCCGTCTGCGGCGCGCTCGCCAGCGACGCGCTGCCGAGCGACGCGCTTCCCGGCGGCGAGCATGCCGGCGCCTCATACGCTGACGCGGTTCGTCTCCCTGCGGCGGCCATCAGCAGAGCAGTGATTCAGGCCGGCGGAATGGCGTCGTCACCGAGGGACTGCGCGCGCGTGCTGCATGCGGCGGGGGCCGATTGTGCGGACCCGGCGTGGCCATCCACTGTCGCCATGACCGCGTTGGCTCCCGTCGCGCTATTTGGCTGGCTGATACATGGTCCCGCGTTCGCCGTCATCTGGCGGCGCGCGCGTGGTTCGGTGACGGACGGATCGGACCTCGTGGCCCGCGCCTTCATTCCCGGTCTCTACCTTATGTTGTTCTGGTATCTGACGTTGGGCACGCTGGTCGCGGTCGGGCTGGCCCTGTCGGCACACTCGGTCTGGTGGACCGTGCCGATTGTCATGGTGTTTCCGCGTCTTGGCGACGCTGCCGTCTGGTGGCGCGACGCGGTGCGCGCTGCTCGACTGCGGCGCCGGGTGTTGCGCCGGTCCATCGCGGACCTCGCCGCTCTACGAACCACTGCTGGCACCCTGCGCGCAGCGTGGCATACCTATATCTCGAGTGCTGCTGTGAGTGTTGCTGTCAGTGTTGCTGTGAGTGTTGCTGCGAGTGTTGCCGTGAGTATGGCTGCCGGTGTCACGGGAAGTCATGTCGGGGCGGTGCCAGTATGACACTGCTCGCCATCGGAAACGCGGGAGTCGATTTCGGCGCGACCGAAATCTTCCGCGATATCACGCTCACCATCGCCGAAGGCGACCGATGGGCCGTGGTCGGTCGTAACGGGACGGGAAAGACCACGCTGATCAAGTTGATCACGGGTGCGCTGACGCCAACCAGAGGTTCGGTTTCGCGGAAGCCCGGGCTGCGCATCGCGCTCATGGACCAGCACCGCAAGTTTCCCGAGGACATGTCGTTGTGGGAGATCGTGGCGGGCGCCTTCGGTGAATTGCGTGAGCTTGAGCATTCGCTGGCCGAACAGGCAGCCAACCTCGAGCACGATCACGGTGAGGCGGCCATGGCCAAGTATGGCCGTGACCTTGAGCGGTTTGATCGCGAGGGCGGCTATCAGATGGCGGCCAAGGTGGATTCGGTCCTGATGGGTGTCGGTTTCGACCCGGAGGCCGCCAGGATCACGGCGATCGGAACGCTCAGTGGCGGTGAACGCGGGCGTGTCGCCCTCGCTCGGCAACTGGCGACCCCGGCTGAAGTTCTGCTGCTGGACGAGCCAACCAACCACCTGGATCTCGAGACGACAGCGTGGCTTGAGCAGTACCTGCGCGAGACGGACCGCACGGTCCTGTGCATCAGCCATGATCGTGCGTTTCTCGCGGAGATGGCCGACCACGTGCTGCACTTTGAGGGCGGTACGGCGTTCGCCTACACGGGCGGGTACGCATCGTTCATCACGCAGCGCGAAGAACGTCGCCTGACCCAGTTGCGACAGTTCGACCAGCAAGCCAAGAAGATCGCGTCGGAGCAGGAGTACATCGCCCGGAACCTGGCCGGACAGAACACGGCGCAGGCCAAGGGCCGCCGAAAACTGCTGGCCCGCATGCCAAGGTTGTCTGCGCCGATTGGATCCGACGCTGTCATGGCCCTGCGACTCACGGCCGGTGCGCGGAGCGGCGATCGCGTGATCGAAGCCGAGCATGTGACCGTGGGTGTTGACGCACGTGAGCTGATTCGCGACGTGAACGTGGTGCTCGAACGCGGCGAGGTTATCGCGCTCCTGGGCGCGAACGGCGCGGGCAAGAGCACGTTGATCAAGACGCTGCTGGAGGAACTCCCCGTCTTTGCGGGGCGCGTGAAAAAAGGACCGTCCACGACCGTGGCGTACTACCGACAGGATCTCGCGCATCTTCCGCTGGATGTGCCCATCTACGACGTGATCGCCGACCTTCGGCCGCTGTGGGAACGGCGACAGGTACAAGGGCATCTGGGCAAGTTCGGTTTCAGCGGTGACGAAGTGCAGCGCACCGTCGGCACGCTCTCGGGCGGCGAGCGCGCGCGCGTCGCATTGGCATTGCTCACGCTGGAACAGTCCAACCTGCTCATTCTCGATGAGCCCACCAACCATCTCGACGTCGAGTCGATCGAGGCGATGGAGGATGCGATCGAGAGCTATGAGGGCAGCGCACTGATTGTCAGTCACGACCGCGCTGTTTTGCGCGGTGTGGCCACGCAGGTGTGGGAAGTGCGGAACCAGCAGCTGCTCGTGTTTCCCGGCAGTTTCGTGGAATGGGAGATGGTGCGTGCGGAAGCCAAGGCCCAGGCCGAGCGAAACGCGCGCGAAGCATCGGCGTTGCAGTCAGAGCGTTCGGCCAAAGCACGTTCGGCCGCCAATGCGCAGGCGAACGCCACGGCCCGCGCCAACCGGCCGGAGTCGAAGCCGGGCGGTGGAACCGCGCCCCACGGGAAAGGTAAAGGGAAAAGCTCGACCTCCATGCCGGCGGGCGATCAGCGCAAGGCGCTGCGTCTTGCCGAGAAGGAGCTGGCGGACGCGGAACTGCGCGTCAACGTGTTGGAGGGGCGGATCGCGGAACTGATACGGACCCTCGAGGACACTTCGTTGTATGACACGGCGGCCGGCACCCAGCGGGCGCAGGCGGTGGGCAGAGAACTCGATGACGCCAAGGACGAACTCGATGAAGCGTTCCACGACTGGAGCGCGGCAGCCGAGCACGTCCAGTCTGCGGGCAAGTCGAAGTAGCGATCGAGGCGCCGCCGTCGCGGTGCGGCGGTTGCTACAACTCAGCTGCAACTCGTCCTCGGTCTACCGCGTACGGGCAACCGTTGCGCACCGGCGCTTCGGTGCGCGTGGCCAATCTGACCTCCCTACCGCAAGGCAATGAGTCTCAACTTTCGCATCGTAGTGCGCTGCCTGTTGTTGCCAATGCTGGGAGGCATCACTCCCCGACTTCTCGCGCAGTCCGCGGCGATCGTATCGGATCGTGATTCCCTTGGCTTGGTTCCTCATCGTGCGCTGAGTGCCCTCCTGGCCGACGCGAGCAAACGGAACGTGCTCCCGTCCTCGTTGATCGCATACAAGTCGCAGGTGCAAACAGAGATTGCGGTGTTGCTGCGACGGGAAGAAGGCACCGAAGCCGTCACGTTGGTGGAGCAGGTGGCGAGCGCGTTGCGATGGACTCGCGCGGGTTACTACGACCAGAAGGTGGTGGGTTATCGTGCGCAACAAACGGGCGGCACGTTCTCCATGCTGTCGGTGTTCCAAACCGGCTGGTTGCAGCCATCGCTGTACGGCAATCGATTGCGAGTCACTCGGCGCACCTCGGCGGCAAGCGCCGCGAAACGGTCACCCAGTGCGCGAAAGGACGGTGCCGACACGCTACCGGCGGTGCATCCGCTGGCCACAGACCGTGACAGCTACTATCGCTACTCCGGCGGAGACACGGTGGTGACCATGCGTGTGGGCGATCGGAGTATTCCCATTGTCCACGTGCGCGTGCAGCCAAGATCGGATGTGAAGTCCCGCGTGTTGTTGTTCGATGGCGAGCTCGATCTCGACGCGTCGCGTGGCGCATTGGTCCGCATGCGAGGGAATTTTGTGCGCTTGAACACGTCGAGTGGTCCGCTTGGAGGTGCGCTTGTCGAAGCGGTCGCCTTTATCGAGTACGAGAACGCGGAGCGTCTCGGCGAGTATTGGCTGCCGGCCAAACAGCGCATCGAACTGCAGGTGACCTCGCCCGTGTTCGGAGATCAGCGCGCGGTAATCCGCATTGTCTCCCGTTTCTTGCAAATGGCCGTCAACGACACCACGCTCGGTGCCGCCACGCTGGCAATGGCTGATTCCTCCAGAGCCGCGAGTCGGCGCAACCTGTCATTTGCGAGCAACGATTCCTTGAATCGCTTCAGCGAGTGGCGTGGAGCAATTGGCGACATTACCGCCGGAATGCACGCCGACGACTTCAACGACATCGGGCCGGATCGGTGGCGCTCGACCGGCGCGCCGCGACTGGACGTCACGCTGCCCCGCGCGTCGGATGGCTTTCATTTCAATCGTGTCGAAGGCGCCTTTACGGGCGTGGGCATGAAGGCGTCTCTCCGCGACCTTGCTCCAGGCGTGGTAGTGCGCGCCAACGCCGGGTGGGCGTGGGCCGAGGGTACGGCTCGTGGGCGACTGAGCGTGGAACGCACCCGCGGCCCCTGGACACTCGAAGCGCGTGCTGGACGCTCGCTCGACAACACGAACGATTTTCGCGTGCCGTTCGACTCCGGCTCGACATTCGGAGCCCTCTTCGGCTCACAGGATCCGTACGACTATGTAGATCGACGCAGCGCGACGCTGGCGGCGGTACGACGGGTTGGAGCGCGGACCGTGCTGTTGCGTGGCGAAGTGGGCGTCGCCGACGATGGGTACCGCCCGTCGCAGTACGTACGGGGACCATTTGGTGGCCAGGCCTATCGCCCCAATCGCGGCGTCGATGCGGGCAGCTACGTGCGAAGCGCGGCGTTGATTGAGTGGCACCCCGACGTCAGTGCCGAGTTCGTTCGACCGGGCTTGGGCGCTCGCCTGTCGTATGAGCGAGGCGATGGTGATGTGTCATTTCAACGTGTGGAAGCGCGAGTGGTGGGTCGATATCTGAAAGGCCCCTTCGTTGCCGTCGCACGAAGCGATGTCGGGGTCGTGCTTGGCGATCGTCCACCGGCACAGCAGCTCTTTGAATTGGGCAATCAGCAGAACTTGCCCGGCTACGCAGACAAGGAGTTCGCTGGCACGCGGGCCGCGGTGCTTCGCGGACAGTTGCAGTACAACACCGGGTATTTTCAGCGCCCGATTCGCGTTGGTCGGATGTTCCTGCCCGCCGTTGCGCCGAGCTTCAGTGTCGGACTGCAAGGTGGTTGGACAGAGCTGCATAACGCCGCGGCTCGTGAGGCGGTCCTGCGACTCGGCACGCAGCGTGACGCGAACGGGGTGTTGCAGCCGGTATCGCGTGCCACGGGCGGTGGGCGAGCCACGATGACCGCGGGCATGCGCTTCTTTGGATCCGCGCTCTTTGTTGGTGGTACACGTCCCGTGGATCAGTTCGCTCGCTGGAAGACGCTGGTAACGTTTGGGCAGCCGTGGTAGGTTCGCTGACATGTGCGAAGTTGCCCTCACACCCAACCGACCATGCCTGCCGCGATCCAGAACGACGGTGCACGGGCGACAATACTCGCCCGTATCGACCAGCTGACCCCGCAGTCGGTGCCAGCGTGGGGGCGGATGAACGTGTCGCAGATGCTCACCCACCTCACCGACGCCCTGCGCATGACTTTTGGTGAGCTGCCCGTGAAGGACAAGCACGTTCCCCTCATGCGCCATTTTCCGCTCAAGCAGCTGGTCATCTATGTCGTGCCGTTTCCGAAAGGCGCGCCCACTGCGCCCGAGTTGATCGCTCGCGTGCCGGAGTCATTTGAGGCCGAGCGCGCCCAGTGCAAGGCGTACATCAGCCGTTTCGGAGATCGCACGACGTCACCCCGCTTTGCGCCGCATCCGTTGTTCGGACCATTGACCGTGACGCAAATGGGCGCATTGGTGCATAAGCATATCGATCATCACTTGCGACAGTTCGGAGTGTAGGGTCATAGCCCTTCGCCAGCGCCTCAACGACGTGGTGCAACGGCTCGACTGAGGTACAGGTGCCCAGCCTGATTGTCGATGATGGTGTTGAACTGCCGCAGCCAGCTGTTGCCAAGCACGCCGTACTTGTGCCCCGAATCCCCAGTGGAATGCGTCTCGAGTACGGCGATGGTACTGGGCATGGCGAACGTGCCGATCCTGAAATCGTGTACCCGCACAATCTTTCGTGCGCCCAAGCCCATCCAGGCGCCCAAACGCGCTCGCAGATTGTGCGCCCGATTCTGCTTCGCGGACAGCAACAGTCCGCCGGTGTGTCCAGTGTCGAACAGGTACCAGTCCTCGAACGCCTGATCGCCTGTGGTCAACGTCGCCTGAATGAGCGGGCGCACCCCATCCAGCACCATGTCGAACCGTTGGGCTGTTGGAGGAATGGACGGAAGGGAGCGATGCAGTCGGAGTTCGTGGCGGTTGTAGTCGATTTCGACGACGAAATCGCGAAACAGTCCGTTGCCGATCAACCCGTCTTCCCAGGATGACATGTTCCCCGTCTCGACGAACCGTTCAGCATCCCACTGCAACGCACCAATCGAGAGCTGGTTCTTTGAGCTGGCACGGGCCGGCTTACGACCATCGGAGTTGAGCAGGATGTCTGTTGCATCGAAGGTCATCTGCCCCTCTCCGTGCGATGACCGATTAATTGCCGAGCCACTGGCGCCCAGATCGAGCTGTAGTAGCAACGGCGCCGAACCATTGATCTGCCCGCGCACGTAGATGCGATTGCTGCGCACGGTAAACGGAATGATCTGCGTGGAGAGGCTGTCACCACGAATCACTCGTGGGCGTGCAAAGGCTGCGACGGAGGACAGCTGGTTCAGGCACATCGTACTGCCGTTCAGCAGGACAATTAGATCACGCGATTCGCCGGGCCGGATGGTGAAGGTGATGGAGTCCACGTCAGTCACGTACGTGACCGTATTGGTTCGGCGGGGAAAGGCCACACGGTATACATCCGGCGTCACGTCCGGTTCAAGCCACCAATCCACCACGCCGCCGCCATCCCGAATGGTGATGGCGCGCGTGTTCGTTCTCAGGACCGGCGTTGCCGGCTGCGCGACAAGCGGATGCCCAAATGCAAGACCGAGCAGCAGTCGGGTCAGGGCGCGGGGGAGTGCGCGTGTGCAGCTCAAGGGAGGGAATTGCATGTACGTCAGACCGACACCATCGCCGGAAGGTTTACCGGAGGGCGTGTCGTAAGGTTACCGGAAGATGTGTAGGAAGGTGCGTCGCAGGACGCGGTGTCCAGTTACGTGCTGGCCTGGCCGCCCACCGCTGCGGCTTCTGTCGGAACACCACATGTTGGACAGTACTGAAAAAACGCGTTCTTGTGCGTGCCGCAGGCACGGCAGTCGTCGTACAACTGCAGGCCGCAGTACACACAGAACGATGACGGTGTGCCTGGTGCGCCCGGTGCTGCAGCGATGGGGCGTTCGCAGCCGGCGCAAAGCTTGTTGTGCATGCGCTTGAGGGCGATCTCGAACCCGAGGGCGCGTCGCCGTTCCCCTTCGGTCTGCTGTTCCACCGCGCGGCGTTGCGCCAGGTAGCGCTGCATGGCGCGCACCGCTTCGCGCGCCACCAACGCCGTGAGCACGATCCCCACGCCATACCGCACATACCCGCCATAGCTGGGCAGATAGGGCACCAGCTCCACGAAAAACGTGAAGGCGGAGAAGAGCACGACGCCTCGCGCCAGCGGCCAATAGTCGCTCTTGCGTTTGCGTCGGATCAGCCAGGCAGACAATGCCAGCAGCGGAAGCGTCAACGCCAATCGGACGCCGAAGACGCCGAGTTCCTGGCGAAAGAGCGCCTGCTGATATCGCGATTCCACGGCGTCAACGCGTGCGACATCGGCCCTGTCCTCAGCCGCGAGTGCCTGGTTGACATCCAGCAGTCGAGCGCCCAGTTGCTCGAGCTCGCGTTGCGCAGACCGCGCGCCCGCGCCCAGCGTGTCGAGTGTGCGGGTGCGCTGCAGCACTTGCGGGTCCTGTCGTGGGTCGGTGGTGGCGGTACGCGCCGCAACCCATGCCTCAAACTCCTTCTGCGCCGCCGCATACGCCTGTTCGGTGGACTGGCCCAGCAGCCTCGCGCGTTCCGTGGTGGCTGTAATCTCGCGCTGCAGGTTGGTGAGGGAGTCGCGCGTCATGCGTGCCGCTCGCACCGCACCTGCGGGCATGAATTGCTCGCGGGACAGCGATTGATCGACACCGGGCAAGTCCGCGATGACGCGACCACCCAGCCCGCTGAGAAAACCGGCGAACGCCACGGAGACCACCCACATGGCAATCGCGAACAAGCGCTCAGGCACCCACAGACTCTTGAGCATCAGCTACCTCTCGTAAATGTCACACCCACGTTCGAGACTCGAAGGATCCGAGCCTAGAACTCCCCGATGAACCCGATCTCTGGTTCAAGCGTGTAACCGAACTTCTGGTGCACCGCGTGCTGCGCGTGCGTGATCAGTGCGCGAACGTCGGCCGCGGTCGCGGCGCCGAGATTCACCAGAATGTTCGCGTGAATGTGTGAGATCTGCGCATCACCCACGCGGAATCCCTTGAGCCCGCACTGATCGATCAATCGTCCGGCGCCGATGCCTTCGATCTTCTTGAAGATGGAGCCCGCGCTCGGGTGAATGGCGAGCCAGGGATGTCGAGAGCCACGCCACGACAGGTTCTCCTGCAGAATCCTGTGCAATTCTGCGGGATGCGCGCGGGTCAGGGCGAAGGTGGCAGACAGCACCACGTCGCGGGTGTGATGAAACACCGACTGGTCATAGCCGAAATTGATATAGTCGGCACGCACGGTCCGCCGGTGGCCGTCTTCGCCCAGAATCTCGCAGGACTCGAACACGTCGGCGATGAACATGGTGCGATCACGTTCGGGTGCCGGCGAGAGGAAGTGCAGGTTCTGCCAGAGTGCGCCACCCACGGTACTGGGAATACCCACGTAGTGCTCGAGCCCTGACCACCCAAGTCGCACGGTCTCGAGCACCACGTCCTGCATGATGGTACCGCTCTCGCTCCACAGCAGGCCGCTCTCGCTGATGGAATGCGCGGTGGCGCGGTTGCGAATGACGAGGCCGCGAACCCCGGCGTCGGCAATGAGGATGTTGGCGCCAAGTCCAAGCACAAACCACGGCACATCGAGCGCGCGGGCTGCGGTGATGGCTACGGCCAGGTCGTCGGAGGAGTTTGCCTCATACAGCACGTCGGCCGGACCACCAATGCGAAACGTGGTGAACGGCGCCAGTGGCGCGCGGACGTGCAGTCGGGAGCGATCGAGCGTGGCGGCGAGCGCCTCAGCGATCTGTTCGGGGGGCATAGCGCAAAGTACACGCACTTCGCGAGTGCGTGTACTTGGTCTGCGTCTGCGCTCGGCTGGAGACGGCGCCGGGGTCCTTCGGGACCGCCGTTCCCGCGATGGGGCTCAGCAGCCGATGCGGCTGGTGCTCACGACGAAGTTGTCCAGATAGCGTTCCTGTGCCACGGGCGAGCCGGCGTTCCAGTAGTTCTCGAGATAGACCGCATTGAGTCCGTAGGCGTTGAACGCGCCCAGCCAATTGAGTCCAGTCTTCTGTGCCTCCAGCGCGCCGTCGATGAAGAGCTCATTGAGGCCGTTGGCCACACCTGCATCATTGAGCTTGACGTGTGCCTCCACGCAGTGCCAGACGCCGAGGTGCGGACTATCGAAGATTGGCGTGCGACTGCGCACCAATCCGAGAAAACGCAGATTCGCGAAGTCGTTGTACTTGGTGGTGAGCAGTATGCCCGCTTCGTTGGTGCCACGGGCCGGATCGAGCGCGAGATAGGAGCCGTTGGAACTCCAGACGTGCGAGATCATCGCTTGCGCCCACGAGGTTGGCGAGGCGAAGACGAACGCACGTGAGAGTTTGTCGCCGCCACCACCCACCCAGGTCCCGGGCAGGCGGAGATACACACGCCAGTACAGCTCTCGATACGTCGCCGTGCCGGCATCCGCCGGGCGGAAGTAACGCTGCGGGGTGCGACCAATGGCCAGCCGAAGCGCACCCGCATTGGCCTGCTTGGCGGCCCACCGGGCGCGCATGCCACTGGAACCTTGCAGACCCACCGCCGCGGTCCGCGCAAAACTCCCGCCCGCCCGGTCGAACTCGAAGTACTTGGCGCTGCGATCAATGTCGAAGTCGTCACACCACACCCAGCCGGCCTTTGGTGTCGCGCATTCGTTGGCCAGCGAGGCAGCAACCGGTGCCGCAGCGATCGGTGTCGCAGCAAAGAACGGTGAGCCCGCGCTGAGCGCGGAGTTCGAACTCGTATTGGCTGATGTTGCTGCTGCTGGCGTCGGCGCTGGCCGGACCGGGCCGCTCTCGGTAGGTACATGGTCGCACGCGCTCACGGCCAGCAGCACCGTCGCTTCCAGAAGAACCCGCACACGCATTCGCATCCGCTGCCCCTTGTCCAGGTGAAGCGAGCATGATGCACGGGTGTGATGCGCACGGTCCGTGCGTCCCGTCACAGGTTGACGAAACGTTACGTGACCCGTCGGACTCTCAGGAGCGCTCGCGCGCGTTCAGCAGCCTATGCGGCTGGTACTGACGACGAAGTTGTCGAGATAACGCTCCTGTGCCACCGGGGAGCCGGCGTTCCAATAGTTCTCGAGATAGACCGCGTTGAGACCGTAGGCGTTGAACGCACCCAGCCAGTTCAGCCCGGTCTTCTGGGCCTCGAGGGTGCCATTGATGAAGAGCTCATTCAGCCCATTGGACATACCCGGATCGTTGAGCTTCACATGGGCTTCCACGCAGTGCCACTGGCCCAGATATGGCGCGTCAAAAATCGGAGTGCGACTGCGTGTCAGGCCGAGAAACTTGAGATTCGCAAAGTCGTTGTAGCCCGTGGTGATCAGCGTTCCACCATCATCGGTTCCGCGCGCCGGATCCAATGCCAGATAGGATCCGCCGGAACTCCACACGTGCGAGATCATGGCCTGCGCCCATGTGGTCGGCGAAGCGAAGACGAACGCGCGCGTCAGTTTGTCGCCGCCCCCGCCCACCCAGGTGGGTGGCAAACGGAAGTACACCCGCCAATACAGCTCGCGATACGTCGCGGTACCGGCGTCGGCCGGCCGAAAATAGCGTTGTGGTGTGCGACCAATGGCGAGATGCAACGCGCCGGCACTGACCTGTCCGCGCGTCCAGCGAGCCCGCATGCCCATCGACCCGTCTTTCCCCACTCCTGCCGCGCGAACGAAGCCGCCGGCCGCACTGTCCACTTCGAAGTACGAGCCCAAGCGGTCCGTGTCGAAGTCGTCGCACCAGATCCACTCTGGCTTTCGTGCACTGCACTCACTCGGTACGCCCTGTGTAGGGCGCGCCGCAATGGTCAACGTGGCCGTGTCCGCGCGGCCGCTGGCGGCGTGTGCCGCAATGACGCGATCCACTCCGGCCACTGTATCGGAGGCGTACAGACCGTCGGTGCGAATGCGCCCCGATGTCGCGGAGAACGTGACCACGGGCGCATTGCTGCTGCCGTCCGACCACGTGCCGGTAACGGTAAACTGCTGTGAGTCTCCCGCGACCAGCGACATCGACTTGGGCGCCAGCGACAGCCGCGACAAGGTTGGCGCGGCTACCGGCGGCGGCGCCGTGGGTGGCGTACGCGCCGGAGCCGAGGCGTCGGGCGCGTCTCCGCTTCCACAGGCTGATCCCCACAGCAGGGTTACGGCGACGAGCCCCTGACGGAGTCCGCTATGCATCACGTGTTCCACCACTACCTCCCACGCTGAACAGTCCGATGTCCGTACTCCGTGAAGTTACGGTTGCCGAGCGAGAGAACGGCCGCCCTGATGCAGGTACCCCACTTTTCCGTCGTCGGCCATAACGGTGACCAGAAGCGTCGGCCCGGGCGCGCCCGGTGGGCGAACCCCGATGCGTCGCGCACCAAACTTCAACAACGGAAACTCGCCTCCGCCCTGACGAAAAACGAGGACGCCTTCGCGTTCGGCGATCGTCACGCTGGTCGAACCCATCGCGTAGCGTCCGATCAGCGCAGCTTTGTCGCCGCTGGTAAACGCGGACTCCGCGGGCGGTGTGTTTGGCGTCGACTCCAGTCCGAGGGCCAGCTTCATCGCTGCCGGTGCAATGCGTGAGAGGCTCGCGCCACTGAGGTTGTCGGTGGTAATCACGGCAAACTGCTTGTCGGGAAGCATCAGGACGTCGGCGTCGAACCCATTGATGGAACCACCGTGCTGGACAAGTCGCGTTCCGTTCATGGTGCCGATCACGAGCCCGTAGCCATACTTGGTGCCGTCATCTTCGCGACCTGGCAACCGCACATACCCAGTGGTCATCCACTCGACCGCACGCGCTGGCAGCACCTGCTTCCCCTCCAGCATGCCGCCGTTCATGAGTGCAATCGCGAATCGCGCCAGTTCGCCGGCTGAGGAAAACAGAAAACCGGCCGGCCATTGGGCCACGTTGTCGGTGACCGGTCGCACCACAACCGCGGCGGCGCTGGGGGATGCCTTGAGATGTCCTTGCGACATCGGCCACGCTGCCGCCATGAGCGGTCGAAACGTGGAGCGTGTCATGCCAACGGGCGCGAGAATGCGCTCCTGAATCAGCGTGCCGAACGGCTTTCCACCCACGACTTCGCCGATGAAACCGGCCATGGAGAAACCGGGATTGGAATACGAGTACACTCGGCCCGGCGCGGTGAAGAACATGGTATCAGTCACGACGCGAAGCTGTTCACCGAGTGCCAAGTCATCGTGCCGTCCGTAGGCAACCGCGTTGTCGAGCCAGCCGGCATTGTGCGTCATCAGCTGATGCGTCGTGACCTGCGCGACGCGCCCGCTGAGGGTTGGCACGATGCGACCGATGGGTTGCTGCAGATCGAGCTTGCCCTCGTCGGCGAGGGTGGTGAGCAGCGCCGTGGTGAACATCTTGCTCACGGACCCCACACGGAACAGCATGTCGGCCGTCACCGGCGATCCGGACTCGATGTCGGCGGTACCGAAGCCCTTGTTGTACACCACACGCCCGCCGACCACGACGGCCACCTGCGCGCCCGGCGTACCCGTGCGCTTGAGTTCCGCGCTCACCACCGAATCAAGCGTGGAGAGTGCGCCGGCAGACTGCTGTGCAGCCGGTTGCGCGGTTCCTGGTGTGCCAAGTGCCGTGACAAGGAACAGCGAGGCGACGGAACGGCGAAGGAAGTGGCGAGAAGGCATGGGCAAGGCGGCTCGGAAAGAGGCAACTCACACAAAGGGCGGCGTTTCGCCGCACGGACGCTCAACTCAACGACAACTCAAGGACAACTCAAGGACAATTGACGCGCGACCTCGAGCAACAGCAGGTCATTGCCCCGAGCCGAGATCAACGAAATGCCGAGTGGGCAGCCGTCGACTGTGGCGAAGGGTAGGCTCACCTGCGGCAGTCCGCCAAGCCCCGCGATGCACAGCAGGCGGAGCGATTGCTCTCGGAATGCAACGGTCGCGTTGGGTGACGATTGCAGCAGAGGCGCGATGTCCGGCATCGTTGGCATGATCAACAGCGCCCTGCCTTTTGCTCTCTTCTCGTTCGCCGTACTACACATCACCACAGGCCTGTCCTCGATCTTGAACGCTACCGTACCGCTGTGGGGCGCATTGGTGGCATGGCTCTGGCTGAAAGACAAGCCCGCCAACTGGCGCATCATTGGCCTCATCATTGGCTTTGCTGGCGTGGCCGCGCTCTCGTGGGATAAAGCCAGCTTCAAAGGGGATGCATCCGCCATCGCGGGTGGCTTGTTTAATTCTTCGGGCTGGGCAGTGTTGGCGTGTTTAACGGCCACGCTGTGCTACGGCATCGCCGCCAGCTTCACCAAAAAATACCTCCAAGGCGTGCCCCCGCTGGCCAGCGCCACCGGCAGCCAAATCGGCGCAGCGCTCTTGCTCGCCGTGCCCGGTTTGATGTCCATTCCGCAGAAAGCCCCCGGATTCAATGCGTGGGCAGCTATCATTTTGTTAGCATTGGTTTGCACCGCCGTGGCCTACATCATGTTCTTCCGCATCATCGAGCGCATCGGCCCCGCGCGCGCAGTCGCCGTCTCCTTCCTCATCCCCGTCTTCGGCGTGGCCTATGGCGCAGTGCTCTTGAATGAAGCCATCACCCTCACCATGATCGTCTGCGGCGCAGTCATCGTGCTCGGCACAGCGCTGGCCACGGGTGTGCTCAAGCCCGGCAAGCGATGACTTGTTTCTAGCGTCTGCGAAGTCTATGGATTTTTTTGAGGGATGACCGTCGCGCATGGCGCTATTGCAACGTCTGCAATTTCATCAACATGGCTTCATTCCAGCGCGTGAAATTACACTTTTTCACGTGTAGCGATTCACGTATCCATTATATTCATTTTTTTGCTAATAAAACGGGCATGAACATTCATGAAACATCCTCAGGCTCATGCCTCACCCAAATCCGAATCTGCGATCCATGTCGCTGCAGACAGCACACTCGCAGACGTCGGCAAGCATGAACAACCGCACACCCCACCTATTGCAAACACAGACTTTCAACGCAACGCGCTGACCGGTATGCTGGCGTTGTCGCTCGCAGCCTGCGGAGGGGGAGGAAGCGAAGCACCAGCCCCGCCGAGTGGCGGCGGGACTCCCACACCTTCACCCGAACCTGCACCAACGCGCGCCCAAGCTTCGCGGTTTCTAGGCTTGGCCAGCTTCGGTGCTACGGATGCCAGCATCGAGCAGGTTGTCAGTCTCGGTTACCGTGGCTGGGTGGATCAGCAGTTCACGTTACCTCAGGTCATGCATTTGACTCATGTTGACAACTGGATCAATCAAATCAATCCGGGAAAGCAGGCTTGGGAGTACGCCCGCAATCTGCAAGATTCGTTTTACATGCAAGCCTTGCGAGGTGAAGACCAACTGCGTCAACGTGTGGTGTTTGCGCTGTCACAGATTTTCGTTGTCTCGATGGTCAGCAACGAGGTGATTGATCGCTCTCGCTGCCACACCAGTTTCATGGACATGCTCGGCCGCAACGCTTTCGGCAACTTCCGCACTCTGCTGGAGGAAGTGTCCACTCACGGGATGATGGGTGTGTATTTGTCGCACCGTGCTAACAGGAAGGAAGATTTGGTCAAAGGCACATCGCCTGATGAGAACTACGCGCGCGAGGTGATGCAGCTGTTCACGATTGGCCTGTTAAAGCTCAAC
>JANNEV010000358.1:0-1805 GCA_031379145.1 Gemmatimonadaceae bacterium | reverse complement strand
GCGGCGGACCGCGCCCGCGGGTTTCGGCACGCGGCCGGCCGTCGCGGATTGAACGGGGTGCGTGTCCCCGCATTCCATCTCCGCGAGGGCGGAGTAGCCATCCGCCAGGAGGAGGTGGTTTTCGCAGCCGTCCACGTAGTCGCCGAGTCCGCCGTCCTTGTCCTTGCCGCGCTCGGAGCCGGTGATGAAATGCGCGGCGAGAAGCGGAATCATCGGGTCGCTGCCACTCGCGAGCAGGAGCGCGGGATCTTCGCGGAGCGTGCCACCGATGACGTCAGCGACGCCTTCGGCGGGGGTGAGCAGCTCGCGCACGACGCGGTCGATCGTCTCGCCGCGGTTGCAGTTGATCAGCGGGACGAACTTTCGGATGCCGTCCTGGTCAAATTCATCGAAGCCATGCTGGATGCCTTTGCCGATGGACTTCACGTCGAACCGCACGACGGCGCATTTCAATCCGCGCCAGCGGCCGGCGCGGCCGTCCCACATGAGCCCGCCGGGGAGCGAGATGTGCGAGTCGCTGAGATTCTTCGGCACCTGCGGCCAGTTCGCGAGCGAAGCGAGGCCGTTCAGCTCCAGCGCGAGGTCGCGCGATTCGCTGACGAGCGGGCGCTGGTCCACGAAGAGCGCGGTGAGGCCGATGGTGTGGAAGAGCGAGACGGCGCGCTTCACCATGTCGGCGGCGGGAATCTTCGCGGCGAAGGTGCAGCGCTTGCGCAGCGCGCTCTCGCGCTCACGGACGAGGAACCAGCATTGATCGCCGACATCGAGGCCGCCATACGCGGCGCGGCCGGCCTCGCGCGTCTTGCGCAGGATGTAGGGCGCGACGTTCTGTGCGCGCTCGACGATCGCGCCGGTGATCGCCTGCGCGGTGCTCTGCGGAAGTCCGAGCACGTCGCAACGGAAGACGATCATCGCATCCGGCGAATTGACGGCCGCATTCTCGCCTTCGCAGAATTGCTGCAAGATTTGATCGAGCGAGATGGCCGCGATCGAGAGCTGCGCAATGCGGATCGTCCAATCCTCCGCCGCGAGCTTTGCCGGCACGCGGTGATGGATGAGCGGGTGCGAACGATCGAGGACCGCACCGGTCTCCGGGTGCGCGAGGTAATACTTCGCACCGCGCTGGTAGCTCCACGTCGCATCGTCGCCCTCGCGATGGAATGTGCCCGCCCAGGTCATCTTCGGATCGGACGCGGCCGGCGCGTCGCCGAGCTGGCGGCGGACGATCTGCGGGAACTCCTCCTCGGGGTTCAGCCAGCCGGCGGGAACTGAAGTTACTTCATCGCCCGCGTCCGTGTTGTGGACATTGACGACCATGTCCCGCACGCGGCCGATCAGCGCCACGCCCTGCGAGCCATCCTTCCACACCTTGTTCTGCCCGCGTCCCGCGACGCGCTGCGTGCCGATCTGGATCGAGAAGCGCAGCGGGCTCGACGTCATGCGGCCTTTGACGAACTTCGCGGTCTTCGTCGGGATGTCGTCCACCTCATCCTGCGCGGCCACGTCCACGGTGAACGTCGTCGGGATCTTCTGCAGGCCGAGCACCATCGCGTAGCTGCTGCGCTGGCCGTCCGTGACCATGAAGGCACCCTTGCGGTTCACCGCCTTGCCGGACTTGTTCACGGCCTTGCCGATCTGTGTCATCTCCGCGAGCCAGGGGATTTGCTCGATCACGTCGGGCCGCATCTTCGTGTCCACCACGCCCTGCACGAGATCATCGCTCGGGAGGAAAAGGCCGACGCGCAGGAAGCGCTGCCCGGTGAGGTAGGCCGTGAGGTTGAGTTCGAGGATCGTCTTGCCGAACT
>JANNEV010000330.1:0-2034 GCA_031379145.1 Gemmatimonadaceae bacterium | reverse complement strand
ACCCGCGACGCCTCTGTTGTGCCGCCAGGAGATCGAGATGATCGGGATTGACCTCGGGGATGACGAGCGGCACGTCGTCGTCCATGCGGAAATTCTTCGCGTTGCTGAGCACCGTACGACCGGCACGCGCAAACGTCGCTTCAACGTCGCCGGCCACCGACGAATCGAGCGCCGAGAAAACGATGGGCGCATGCACGAGTTCCGGATCACACGGCAGCACCGTGAGCGCTGCAACAGCCGGAGGCAACGTGCCTTCGAGCCATCGTGCCGCCTCGCGGTACGGCCGGCCGGTACTGCGTTCGGAGGCCGCGACTTCGACGAGATCAAACCACGGATGTCCATCAAGCAAGCGTATGAACGCCTGTCCAACGGCTCCGGTGGCACCGAGCACGGCCACGGGCCAACGACGTGGAAGCATAGTCATGCGAGCAGGGTGCGAACGATGCGTTGGTAGGCGCCGACTGCGGCTTCGAGCTCGGCGACGTTGATGTACTCAATTGGCGTGTGTGCCACATGGATGGAACCGGGCCCGAAGAGCAGCGGTGTTCCCCAGCGGTCCAGCAAGGGGATGTCGCTGGTGTACGCGACCGGCTCGACGTCAAACCCATCGATGATGTGAAAATGCTGCGCAGGAATGTGCGACCCCCAGACGAGTTCCGCTCGCGTCCCCGCCCACGCGACGAATGCCTCGCGCACGGGAGCCACATCGCCGACCAGTCGGATCATGATCTCGGCCTCGGCCAGACCGGGCACGATGTTGGCCTCGGTGCCCGCTCGAAGCACGCCGATGTTGTAGGTCGTGGCACCGAGCACGGCGTCGACCGGCAGAACCAATGTGCGCAGTTCCGGGAGGATGTCGAGGAGCGGCTCCAGGGCACTGCTGCCAAGGTGTGCGTACGCGGAGTGCGCCTCGCGTCCACGCACTCGCACGATGACGCGCTGCGCGCCTTTTCCGCCAGACGCGAGTTTGCTCTCCGTCGGTTCACCATTGACGAGCCACTTGCTGGTGGCTGGCAGGCGATTGGCGGCGCGCGCGCCCGGCGATCCCTTTTCTTCCCCAACGACAAAGAGAAGGTCGACACGATATTCGCCGGCGTCGGCGAGTTGCTGCGCCGCAATCATCATCGCTGCCGCGATGCCCTTGGCATCGCTCGAGCCTCGTCCGTACAGCCGATCGCCTTCGAGGCGTGGCGGCACGAACGGCGGCACGGTATCGAGGTGTGTCGACAGCGTCACGCCGCCGCCGTGTCGCGTCGCCCACACGTTGGACCGGCCGGGTTCCACTTCCTGCAGTGTCACGTTCCATCCGCGAGCGACAAGCCAACGGGCAACAAAGTCGACCGCATCGCGCTCGCGCCCGGTAGTGGACTCAAGGGACAGCAGTTCCGTGGCGAGAGCGACGACGTCAGTCATCGGTCAAACATAAAGACGATCGGACTGTCGCGCGCCCCCGGCCACGCCCCAGCTACACCGTGATCGCCAGCCCACGATAGATCCGGGCGCGATACCGGCTATCCTCGGGCTCGGGAAGCGGCGCGGTTGCCAGGAGCACCGCATGTGCGAAGCGCTCCTGCTCCTCGGCCTGCTCACCAGCATCGCGGGGTTCTTCTGATCGCACTCGCCGAGTCAAGTTGATCTGGTTGACCGGGACATTGTGGATCAGTCGTTCGTTCTCCACGCCGAGCGTGGCGGTCAACGCGTGCAGCGTCGTCTTGATGAAGTTGGCCAATGCAAATTCGGCGTGAGTTGGTCGAACCGGCACGTCCGGTGAGACCAGCACGAGCCGCACGTGATCCATGAGCGAAACCTTTCGCGCCACTCGGAAATGATGCGTCAGATGGGCCTCCACCAGCCCGGCAAAACCGCCGGCGTCGAGCGACGGCGCACCATCCTCGTGCAGGATGTAGGAGGGGAGGGGAGTGAACGGGGTGGACACCACCGCCGCGGGTTGGCCCGCCACTGAGAGCGCGCGGTCCATGCCGCCTTCCAGATCGTCGCCGACCACAAGGCTCTCGATGCGGTTGCTGTGGCGAA
>JANNEV010000320.1:0-6099 GCA_031379145.1 Gemmatimonadaceae bacterium | reverse complement strand
CGGGAATGCCCCACTTGGCGTAGGTGGCGAGCATGAACGCCTGCGCGCGATCGGCGTCCGTCGATCCGGTGAGACGAGGACCGATGGAATCGAGCAGCACCTGCGCGATCTTCATGACCTGCGAGCGCTGCATCCCCTCCTCATGGATCCGCTGAATCATCGGGTTGGTGGGCGGTGTCGAGCGCACGTACGGCGCATTGTCACGGGCCACCGGCAGCGCCTGCGGATTGGTCGGGGGAGGCGTGGGTCCCACCGGGCCGCCACGACCGCCCTGCGCCCGTGCGTCGGGGACAAGGGTCGTCGCGGCGAGCGCGCTGATGAGCAGGGTTGAGCGAAGCATGGTTTGGGCGAGAGGAGATTCGATTCGGGTCCGCCGAGTATACGGCCCGATCGTCACCGGGGCGAATCCTATCGTGAGGCTCGCGCCGCAACCTCTCGCTAAGTCAAGGCCCAACGCCCGACGGCAGGTGCCGAAGACGCCGGATCGCGCCCCGGCGCGGACCACGGTCTGCTCTGCCAACGTTTGTAGGGCCGGTGGACGCGGTCGCGTTCGTGGGGCCGCTCAAGTAACCGTGCAGCGTGTACCGTCGACGTTGCGTTCGAGGCGACGCCACTGGCGGCTGCCTCGAACTTCTCCTCGCTGGTCAACGAAACTGGGCTTGACGCGAGCTCGTGTTGAAGACTCGCCAGCGTACGCCTGCGGTCAGCCCGTTGCGACGCGGCCTTGAACTGGTGTCCGCGCCGCGTCCGCCTGCCTATGCCGGTGCGAAGCGCGGAGGCGGCGAGCCGGCGTCCCCCGTTGCCTTCTGCCAGGCACGGGCCAGCGCGATAAGGTCGCCCTCGCGATACAGGTGCCCCGAGAACATCACGGCGGTGGGCGTGCCATCCGCGCGGAAGCCGTTCGGCACCGCGATCGACGGATGCCCGGTCAGGCTCATGACCGGATTCAGGCTGGTGCGCGAGTCGAGCGTGAGCGACGTGAACATCACCACGTCCACCGCGCGCATGGACTCGGCGAGGTCCTGCATGATGGCGGCCCGCCGCCGGTTGGCCTGCAGGTAGTCGACGGCAGTCACGAGCTGCCCCGCCCGCAGGAAGCGGCTGGTGCGCGGCCGTAGGCCCGTGTGGCGGCCGCTCGTCGTGAAGCTGTCGAAGGCGGCGGCACGTTCGGTGTACTCGATGAAGTAGCTCAGGTCGCCGCCGCCCGGGATGCTCACCGTGTGCAGCGTGCAGCCGAGGCGCTTCAGCATCGCGAACACGCGATCGTTGTTGGCGCGCGCCTCGGGACCTTTCTCGCCATCCATCATCGCGGGCACGTAGCCGATACGCGACGGCAGCCCGCCACGCGCGTCGAACACGATGGGCCGGTTGCGCACCACTGCCAGATCCTGATCGTCTGGCCCGGCGATGACGCGCAGCACAACGGCGCAGTCTTCGGCGTAGCGGCACATCGGGCCGATCTTGTCGAGCGTGGTGCCGGCGGCCATCACGCCGTGGCGGCTGACGCGGCCAAACGTGGGCCGCAGGCCCACGAGACCACAGCGTTCGGACGGCGACAGAATGGAACCGCCCGTGTCGCTGCCGATCGAGAACGCCACGAGGCCGGCCGCCGTTGCCGCACCAGGACCGGCCGACGATCCGCTCGAACCTTGCTCGGGGTTCCACGGGTTGTTGGTGCGTCCACCGGCCCACTGATCGCCGAAGGCCACCTCGCCGGAAGTGAGTTTGGCCACCAGCACCGCGCCGGCGGCCTGGAGACGCTGCACTACTGTGGCGTCGTCGGCGAATTCCTGCTGCTCGAATGGCGGCGCGCCCCAGCGGGTGGGATAGCCCGTGGCCGCGATGATGTCCTTCACGCCGTAAGGGATGCCGTGCAGCACGCCGCGGTACTTGCCGGCTGCAATCTCCGCGTCCGCGGCCTTCGCCTCGGCGAGCGCACGTTCCTCGGTGAGTGCCGCCACGCAGTTCAGCACGCCGTTGTGACGCTTGAGGCGTGCCAGGTACATCGTCGTGAGCGCCGTGGACGTGACCTGACGTGTTTTGAGGAGGCGCGCCAGATGGGTGAGCGGCCAGAACGCCACGGCCTCCACTGTTGCCGGCAGCCTCACGCGCGGCGCGGGCGCGGTGCGGAACACGGCCGGAGGCGGGGCAGGCAACGGTGCGCCGGGCGGCACCGGATCGAACTGCAGCGGAAGCGGCGAGGCGTTCGTGAGCGACGGTTTGTCGATGAAATCGGTGCCGCGTGCCAGGCGCGACAGTGAATCGAACAGGTCCCGACAGTCCGCGTCGGTCCACGTCAGGCCCGCCAACTGCGCGGCACCGCGCACCATCTCGAGCGTGATCGTCTTGGTGCCCGGCTGGATCTGCGCCCAAAGCAAGCCGGTCAGCATCGTGGACGTGAGTCCGCTGGACGCGCAGATCGCGAGAAACGCGCGTCGATCGGGAGTCTGCATGGGCTAGTCGCTCAGGCCAAAGGTGACACGCGTGCTGCCGATTTACTCCGTGACCGATGTCCCCGGTTGCTCACCCTCCGGTTTCAGCGTGAGGATAGTGCTGCCTGGACTTGCTGCAAGACCAGGTTCCATTGAGCTGCAGTAAAAGTCGCTCCAAACTGATTCAGCTTGTCCAAGCCGTCGGATGCCTGCAGGAAATCCGACAGCACATCGCGCCAGGCTGAGATGCCTTCATCAAACCCTGAGTCTCCGCTAGTGATAAGCCGGACAAGATTCTCTGACGCCTCTTCGATGGTTTTCGTGAAGATGCAGACGTACGATATTTTCTCCGCGAAATTCTTGTGACGCATCGAAGGCCCACCTCAGAGATGTCTCACGAAGCCGCAGGATAGGTCCCGAAACGGGCCAAAGTGGAAACGGAACTTGAGGCGACAGAACGGGGTTGTCTCGCATCGAATGTGTCGTCGTTGTGCGCCCCTGTCGAGCACCCGCCGTGGCCCGCTACAACGTCATCGATACCCATTCGATACCCATCCGCGGTTTCTGAGCATCGATCTCGCGCGACAGCTGCTCCCCGGAACGTTCGAGCATGCGTTCAACCACCTGCCCGACCATGAACTCGACCTGACGCACTTCGATGCGCGCTTTCACAATGACGCACCCGCTCACCCCCGTCGCCGCACACTCCACCTCCGCCACGCTTCCCACACATTCGCCACCAGCAGCCCGGCCAGCAGGAAGTAGGCCGCACCAATCCACGCAAACACCGCGAAACTCACTACCGCCACGATGCCTCCATACACGAGCTGATCCCGATGCTTTGGCGGCGACGTTGGTGGATCGGTCGCCATGAAGAACGCGAAGAACAATGACGCCTGCAGATCGGGCGTGCGAAACAGCTCGGCCACCCCAGACGCCTGGCCCGCGAACGCGGCGATGGTGGCGAGCAGGAAGTACGCGCCGAGGAACGACAGCACGAGCGGCACTTTGTTCACGCGATCGGTGATGTACACACCCAATGCGATCAGCAGTGCGAGCGTGGGCAGCGGCAACTCGGGCAGTGCGCCCCACCAACTCTGCCCGGTGTCGAACACGTAGAACGTGGCGACGAGCGCGAGCGCCGCAGGGTTGAACACATTGGCTGATCGTGTCCGCACGGCGTACTTGCTCAAGACGCCCACCGCCGTTGTGATCGCAACAACGTGCCACGGCTCGTGCGGACTCAACACCATGGCCACGAGCAATCCCGTGAGCAGAGCACCGGTGGGGAACGCCCACGATCCTTCACGCCAGCGCAGAACGGGAGCGTCCAGCAGCGTTGCGGTGAGTGATGCGGCCAGCACACCCGGCGCGATGCGCGCCCATCCCTCGTGTAGCGCGGCCACGCCGATCAACGCCACCAACACGAGCGTCAAGAGACCCTTGGGTGACCGCACCACTCGACGCGCGGCCAGCCATCGCGTGGACATGAACACCGACGAAGGGGCGGGACTAACCAAGCGCGCACCGCCTGTTGGCGTAGTTGCCGGTGGTGATGTGCGCGAGTTCGGGAGTCACCAGCAGCGCATCCACCCCCTGCGCGCTGAGAAACGCCGCCCCTTCCGAGGGACCAAGGACGAATGCCGCGGTGGCCAGCGCATCTGCGGCGATGGCCGTCGGCGCCAGGACGGTGGTGCTGCACAGAGCCAGCGCGGGATTGCCGGTACGCGCATCCAGCAGATGATGCACGGCGGGCACCGAAGCGCGACGTTCGTAGTCACCGGACGTGCACACGGCGCAATCACTGACCGCGACGGTGTCGAACAACAGCGTCGCATCGCGCGGGTGCTTCACACCGACACGCCACGGGTCACCATGTTCGTTGTGGCCACCCAGGTATAGATCGCCGCCCGCGTCGATGACAAAGTCACTGAACGGCCGCAACTCCTCCACTGCCAGATCGATGGCCATTCCCTTGGCCACCGCGCCAAGGTCGAGCACGAGCGGAGCCGTACACGTGATGCTCTGCGTCGAGTGGTCGAGCAGTACGTCGCGCCATGTCGCGTGCCCATGCTCGAACGGCGTGGTGACACGCACACCGTGCCGGTGCTCTGTGTCAAACCCCAACCGCTCCATGCGCACTCCAACGGTTGGATCGAACGCACCGTTGCTGGCCTCGGCCACACTCAATGCGAAGCGCACGGCGTGAAAGAGCAATGGGCTCACTTCCACCGACACGCCAATTCGCTCGGAGAGCAGACGTAGCTCGCTGCCGGGCAGGAATCGTGAACACGTCCGTTCCACCAGGGCAAACCAATCGAACGCCCTCGCGACAGCCTGCTGCCGCTCGCGACGACGCGATGCGCTTGCGCCATGGCCATGCACCTGCATGGTGACCACTGTGCCCATCACCGACGCTGTCTCGATGTACGACGCGTGATGTCCGTCGCTCACTTCGCCTTGAGCAGGGCGTCCACGACGGCGTAATAGTAGGCGTTGGTGCTCTGCGTGGCGCCCGAGACGTAGTCCACGTCGGGGCTCTGTCGTGCGATCACCTGCGCCGGCAGTGCCGAGATCCACGAGCATGAGTATCGTGTGAGGCACTGGGCGATCTTGGCCGAGACGATGCGACCATGCAGGATTTCGACTTCCGCTTGAATGTCGCCATGCCGCGAGGAGCCCCATCCGAAGTACACACCGTCGGTGTATCCGGTTTTCGCCTTGGCCGCGGCCACCGGTTCGATCGCGGCGGGTTGCGCGGGTACCTTGGTGCTGTCAGCGGGTGCTGTTGCTTGGGGTGTCGCAGGGGGTGCGGCGTTCGCCGTGATGTTCGGAGTCGATGTACTCGATGTCGCAGTAGATACCGCACCCGATGCCGTAGCCGAAGCCACTGTTGCGGAACCAGACGCCGGAGCGCGACCCGCGACGCTCTCCGGTGCGATCGGCACTGCCGCCGCGGAGCGAACGGCCGGCGCAGCGGTTGCAGGCGGGACCGACGCTGCGGCGGACGAAACCGCAGCGGCGGTTTTCGCGTGCGATGTGACCGTGACGGGAGCCGATACGGCGGACACGGGCTGCGCATCGGCCGACGCCTCCGCGCGCCGGACGGCGCGGGCATCAAGCGAATCATGCGCCGCCGCCGGAGCATACGTCGCCGGTGTGCGGCGCACGGCATCTGCATCGGAAAATCGCTGCGCGGCGGCGCGCGTCCGGGCGAATCCGGCCGAGTAGATGGCCAGCACCGCAGCTGAGCCGAGTGCAACAAGGTTGTGGGTGCGCGGTTTCGCTGCGCGCGGCCGTTCCGACATCTGCTACCCGATCATGAGGCGTGCGGAGTGAATGTCTGGTACCCGCTGACCCATGGAATACGGCACGGGTGGGCCGATCGTTGCTGGTCCACCGTTGTCCAAGGAGCGACTCGCCGCCGCCGCACGTGTGCTAGAAGGCCTTGAACTCGTCGAACGGCTGACGGCAGCTGTTGCACACGTGGATGGCTTTGCAGGCCGTCGACCCGAACTCGCTTTGCAGTCGCGTGTCGCCCGACCCGCAGAACGGGCATGGCACAGGATCGCGTCGCCGCGTGAGGGTCACGAGTCCGCCCGGCTCTGCGCGCCCCGGTGGCGCGATGCCGTACGCGCGAAGTTTTTCGCGTGCCTCAGGGCCAATC
>JANNEV010000240.1:0-4417 GCA_031379145.1 Gemmatimonadaceae bacterium | reverse complement strand
ACCTCCGACCCGGTGCCGGCGGTTGTTGGCACCTGCACGAGAGGCAGACGAGGCCCCGTGGCGCGATTCACACCGTAGATCGCGTGCAGTCCCACGTCGCGCTCGGCCAACAGGGCCACGAGCTTGGCGGTGTCCATCGAGCTGCCACCGCCGATGCCGATCACACCATCGACGCGCGCCTGCTTGGCCACGTGCACCGCGGCCTCGACACACGCGGCCGGCGGATCTCCAAGCACCTCGGAAAACACCGTCGTCTCGACGCCGCTCGCCGACAGGCTGGCCAGGGCATCGGTCAGCACGCCCGATGCCATCAGCCCCGCGTCGGTGACGACCAACACGTGAGTCAACCCCAGTTCCTTTGCGAACTGGCCCAACCGCGCCGACGCGCCATTCTCGCACACGACGCGTGGCACCGACTCGAAGTCGAAGCCCGTCGCGCTCACGCGAACGCGCTCACGCGAACGCGCTCACGTCGGCGAACTTCCCCGGGCCCGGCCCACGACCAGCGTGACGTTGTCGGACGCACCACGGTCAAGCACCAACGCCAACAGACTGCGACACACCTGCTCCGCCGAGGTCATGGCACCGAGTGCATCGGCGATTTCCGCGTCGGAGACGTGCTTGGTCAAGCCGTCCGTGCACACGAGGATCACACTGCCTGGTTCCTCGACGTTCACCCGAGAGACCACTGGCATCGCCTCTGACGCGCCGATCGCGCTCGACAACACGTGATTGAGCGGTGACGCATGCGCGCGTTCCGGCGTAAGCAACCCACGATCCACCAGATCCTGCGCGACGGTCTGATCGCGCGTGACCTGTTGCAGCGCGCCACGCTGAAAAAAGTAGCAGCGACTGTCGCCCACTTGCAGGACGTATAGCCACGGCCAGACGACGATGCCGAGCGAAAGCGTGGTGGCCATGTCGCGCCCATACAGCCGCTCCTTCGCCTCGGCGCGAACCGCCTCATGCGCCTCGATCGCCGCCGCGCGCAGGGCATTCGTGAACTCGTCGTCGTTGACGGTACCGACGGCGTGATAGCACCGCAGCGAATTGGTGACGTAGCGCATGATGGCCTCGGTCGCGAGTCGACTGGCATCGCTTCCGGCTGCGCTTCCCCCCACACCGTCGGCCACCACGAGAATGGTGGCGAGACGCTGGCCGGGCCCCTGGAGCTCCTGCGCAGCCGACAGACTGGTGCCGTGCAGCGACAGCTGGGCGTGAATGGTACCGAGCAGGAAGTGGTCCTGGTTTTCCTCCCGTACGCGTCCGACATGCGTGAGGCCGTACATGTCGAGATCACCATCTTGCGATTGACCCGAACTCGCACCCCCGGGGGGAATGGCGAATGGAGAAGCAAACTGCATTATCGGCTCCATACGAAGTGGCTCAAGACAGGAAAGTGATCGCTCGTACTGCGCCGGTAGTCCGGCACAACGCGATCGACCCGATACACTTCGACGGAGTTCGGACGCTCCCGGTCCGCCAATGCGCGTGATGCCAAGTGATGATCAATCATTTCCCGATGGCTGACGGTGCTGGACTCATTGCGTGCCGAGAGTGGTGCTGTAACAAAACGATAGTGACCCGGATCGTCCACGAACAAGGCATAGGGCGACGCCTTGCCGCGCGTCACCGAACGATCAATGTCGTCGTTCCAATCCCCAATCACGAGCACGCGCTCGTTCGATGCTCGTGCGTCAACATATCGCTTGAGCGCTGTTGCCGCTCGCACTCGACGATTCCAACTCGCATCATCCGCGCTGGCCTTCATGTGAACGACGATCAGCAGAAGCTCGTCATCATGCCCACCCTGCGTCACGCGAAAGCGGACCTGCAGCGGTGGGCGACCCGCAAAGTCCTGATTGTGCTGCGGCAGGATCACGCGTGCGTCCAGCACGGTCGCCGTGGCTCGCTTGAACAAGACGCCGACCTTCTGTTCGCCGACGCCATAGTACGACGCCCGACTGGACACCGGACCCTCGTTGGCGAGGAAGCCGTCATAGCGCGGCAACGCCGCCCTCAGCTGTTTCCACGCCGCCATGTCTACGATCTCCACAACGCCCCAGATGTCCGCGTCCGTGCCCAGGATGACGTCGCGCACATGCTCGAGCTGTTGACGGTCGTTGGTCGGTTCATGCTGCGGATCGCCGAACCACTCGACATTCCAGCTTGCCACGTCCAGCGTACTGTCTGTCCCCCGTCTGGCCACCATCGTCCCTGCGCGTCGCTGAGAGCCGTCCGTTGTCGATCGATCCGACGCGGCGAGCGGGCCATCCGGCGTGGCCGGCGGCATCGCCTGAGGCATCGCTTGCGGCATCGCTTGCGGCATCGCCTGCGGTTCGTGCTCTCCAGCTCCACAGCCAAGCGCCGTCCCCAGCGCGATGACCGCCACGACCTGAACCAAAGGTCGCTGGCGTCGCGGATGGGGTGTGGCGGACCTGCAGCGAGCCTGCGCCAGCCGCTCGAACGTGTGCCAAGGGACCGGCATGGGGACCTCGAGGAGGAGAGCGCCCGGACTGACCTGTAGAGTATCGCTGGACGGGGCGCCGTTCAGCCCCGACATTTATGTCTGATGCAGCAGGAAACGCCAGTCGGCCACCATCGCGTCTGGTCCTGTGCCGTCCCACCACGAGGAACTGCCATGAAACTCCGTCTGAAAGTGAACGGTCAGCCCCGAACGGCCGACGTTCCCGCCGACATGCCACTGCTCTGGGCCCTACGCGATGCGCTGGACCTCAAGGGAACCAAGTTCGGCTGCGGTGCTGCGCAGTGCGGCGCGTGCACCGTGCATTTGAATGGCAAGCCGAAGCGTTCCTGCCAGGTTACGGCGGCGTCGGCGCAGGGTATGGAGATTACCACCATCGAGGGGCTGTCGCCCACCGGCACGCATGCATTGCAGCAAGCGTGGGAAGAGCTGGATGTGCCGCAATGCGGCTACTGCCAGGCAGGCCAGCTCATGTCGGCCGCCGCCCTGCTGGCCAAGTCACCCAAGCCCACCGATGCGGAAATTGACAGTGCGATGAGCGGGAACCTCTGTCGTTGCGCCACCTATCTGCGCATTCGCCAGGCGATTCATCGGGCAGCCGACATCAAGGCTGACGGACCGCGCGGCACCACGAACGGCGCACCGGGAGGGGCACGCTGATGTCCACTAAAACAGATGAGCCCAAGGCGCCGGTCTCGCGTCGCGACTTTCTGAAAGTCTCCGCCATCGCTGGCGGCGGTGTCCTGCTTGCCAGCTATTTCGAGCCGCTGTCAGCCCTCGAGCCGGGCATGCGGTCGGCACTCGGCGGCGGTATGGCCGATCCGATGCTCAACGCCTTCGTGCGAATCACCGCCGACGGCATCGTCACCATCACCGCCAAGAATCCGGAGTGCGGGCAAGGCATCAAGACCATGTTGCCGATGCTCATTGCCGAAGAACTGGACGTGGACTGGAAGAACGTGCGCGTGGAGCAAGGCAACTTCGATCCGGTGAAGTTCACCGCGCAGGTGGCCGGAGGCAGCACGGCCACGCCAACCAACTGGCTCCCGCAGCGCCGCGTGGGCGCCGCCGCGCGCGCCATGCTGGTGTCCGCCGCCGCCACACAGTGGAACGTGCCCGTAGCCGAGTGTGAAACCTCCATGGGTGTGGTCAAGCACACGCAAAGCGGACGCACGCTGTCGTACGGTGCGCTGGCAGCGGCCGCCGCTTCGGTGGCCGCGCCGGATCTCGCCAGCGTCAAGCTCAAGGACCCGAAGGACTTCAAGATCATCGGCACGCGCGTCAAGAACGTGGATACGAAATCCATCGTGACGGGGAAGCCGCTGTACGGCATCGATGTCAGCGTGCCCGGCATGCTGTATGCGGCGTTCGTGAAAGCGCCCGTGTTCGGCGCCAAGGTGGCGTCGGCGAACACCGACGAGCTGAAGAAGATTCCCGGTGTGAAGCATGCCTTTGTCGTCGCCGGTGAAACCGCGCTGAATGGATTGCTGGGTGGCGTGGCCATTGTCGCCGACAATTGGTGGACCACCCAGACGGCGCGCAGTCAGCTCAAAGTCACGTGGGCGGAACACCCCACCTCCGCGCAAAGCACCGCCAGCTATGCGGCCAAGGCCGCCGAGTTGGCCGCGCAGCCCCCGCAGCGCTCAATTCGTAAAGACGGCGACGTCGACGCAGCTCTCGCTGGCGCAGCGAAGCGTGTGAAGGGCTCGTATTACTACCCGTTCATCGCCCACGCACCGCTCGAGCCACAGAACTGCACGGCCAGCTTCAAGAACGGTGCGCTGGAGTTGTGGGCGCCGACGCAGAACCCGTCGCCGGGTCGGGCCTTGGTGGCCAAGACGCTCGGCCTCAAGGAAGACGCGGTCACCGTGTACATGACCCGTTCCGGCGGAGGGTTTGGTCGACGCCTCAGCAACGACTACATGGTCGAAG